>DFBM01000169.1:3733-4921 GCA_002366645.1 Rhodobacterales bacterium UBA3080
CGGGCGGGCGATTTGTGGCCGGCCAGTCGCCAACATATCTGCGCCGCTGGGAAGGTCCGGTTCGGGTCGGCACGATATTTGGCGCGAGCACCGAAGCGAGACGCGTTCGCACCGACCGCGCCGAGGTTACCGATTTCACAAGACGTTTGGCTTCGCTAAGCAGGCTGGATATGCGGATATCTGATCCGGAAGACGCAAACATGCTGCTGGTGTTCCTGAACGAAGACGAGCAAGTCGGGTTTGCCGATACATTAACCACACGTTTCCCCGATATTAGTCCCGCAGTGATCGACGCCTTCCGCGACAGTCCACGCAACATCTTCTGTGCGGCGTTCGGATTTACCAAAGCGGGGCAGAAGGGCGTTTACGACCACGCACTGATACTGGTGAAATCCGAGCATAGCGACTTTATGCGCAAGTCCTGTATCCACGAGGAAATGGCGCAGGCGATGGGTCTGACAAATGACAGTCCGGACGCCCGCCCCTCGATTTTCAACGACGACGAGGAATTTGCGTTTTTAACCCGACACGACGAGATTTTGCTTCAAATGCTGTATGATGCGCGCCTAAAAGCGGGTATGGAAAGCTATGAGGTTCGGCCTATGCTGCCTGCTATCGCGCGCGATGCTGTCCGCTAGGGAAACTTGCTTAAGGAGAAGTTACCATGGGTATTTTTGATTTTCTAACCGGCGAATTTATTGACGTCATCCACCACACGGACGACACGAACGACACACTCGTTTGGCGGTTCGAGCGGGAGGGGCACGAGATCAAATACGGTGCCAAGCTGACGGTTCGTGAAGGTCAGGCAGCGGTATTCGTGCACGAGGGCCAGTTGGCGGATGTGTTTACACCCGGCATGTACATGCTGGAAACCAACAACATGCCGATCATGACGACGTTGCAGCACTGGCATCACGGCTTCCAGAGCCCGTTCAAATCCGAAATTTATTACGTTAACACGACCCGTTTTCAGGACCTGAAATGGGGCACCAAGAACCCGATCATGTGTCGCGACCCCGAGTTTGGTCCGGTGCGTATCCGCGCCTATGGCACCTACACGATCCGCGTGTCGGACCCTGCCCGCTTCTTGTCGGAGATCGTGGGAACGGACGGCGAATTTACAACCGACGAGATAAGCTACCAGATTCGCAACAATATCGTGGCGCGGGCATCGGCGGCGATTGC
>DFBM01000153.1:0-1191 GCA_002366645.1 Rhodobacterales bacterium UBA3080
AAAACAGCTGGTGGTCTGATTATCCCTGACGCAGCAAAAGAAAAACCATCCGAAGGTCAAGTTGTGTCCGTTGGTGCAGGCGCACGTGACGAAGACGGTGATCGCATCGACATGGATGTTAAAGCTGGCGACAAAGTATTGTTTGGCAAGTGGTCCGGCACTGAAATCAAGCTCGACGGCGAAGACCTGTTGATCATGAAAGAATCCGACATCCTTGGCATTATTGCTTAAGCGACCCCCATTATAAGGAGCATCCATCATGGCTGCAAAAGACGTAAAGTTCGACACAGACGCCCGCAATCGTATGCTGGCCGGTGTTGATATTCTGGCAAACGCTGTAAAAGTGACCCTCGGCCCTAAAGGTCGTAACGTGGTTATCGACAAATCTTTCGGCGCACCACGCATCACCAAAGACGGTGTTACAGTGGCTAAAGAGATCGAACTGGAAGACAAGTTCGAGAACATGGGCGCGCAGATGGTTAAAGAAGTTGCATCGCGCACTAACGATACAGCAGGCGACGGTACTACTACTGCGACTGTTCTGGCTCAGGCGATCGTTCGCGAAGGTCTGAAATCGGTTGCCGCTGGCATGAACCCGATGGATTTGAAGCGCGGTATCGATCTTGCGGTTGCTAACGTTGTTGAAAACATCAAAGGCATGGCCCGCGAAGTTAAAGACACAGCAGAAGTTGCACAGGTTGGCACAATTTCCGCAAACGGCGAAGCCGCGATCGGCAACCAGATCGCAGACGCTATGCAGCGTGTTGGCAACGAAGGTGTTATCACTGTTGAAGAAAACAAAGGTCTGGAAACTGAAACAGACGTTGTTGAAGGCATGCAGTTCGACCGCGGTTACCTGTCGCCATACTTCATCACTAACCCGGACAAAATGATTGCTGACATGGAAGATTGTCTGATCCTGTTGCACGAGAAAAAACTCTCGAGCCTTCAGCCAATGGTTCCACTGCTGGAAACTGTTATCCAGTCCGGCAAACCACTTCTGATCATCGCTGAAGATGTTGATGGCGAAGCGCTGGCAACTCTGGTTGTTAACAAACTGCGCGGCGGCCTGAAAATCGCTGCTGTTAAAGCACCTGGTTTCGGTGATCGTCGTAAAGCCATGTTGCAGGATATCGCTATCCTGACAGGTGGTCAGGTTATCTCCGAAGATCTTGGCATGAAGCTTGAGTC
>DFBM01000153.1:1328-9570 GCA_002366645.1 Rhodobacterales bacterium UBA3080
CAAGAGCGTGTGGCCAAACTGGCTGGTGGTGTTGCTGTTATCCGCGTTGGTGGTGCTACAGAAATCGAAGTTAAAGAGCGTAAAGACCGTGTGGACGATGCGTTGAACGCGACTCGCGCTGCTGTTCAGGAAGGCGTCATCGTTGGTGGTGGTGTTGCACTTGTTCAGGCTGCAAAAGGTTTGGCTGATGTCGAAGGTGATAACTCCGATCAGACTGCGGGTATCGCAATCGTTCGTCGTGCACTAGAAGCTCCGATCCGTCAGATTGCTGACAACGCTGGTGTTGACGGTGCAGTTGTTGCTGGCAAAATCCGCGAGAGCGACGACAGCAACTTCGGCTTCAACGCGCAGATTGAAGAATATGGCAACATGTTCGACTTCGGCGTTATTGATCCGGCTAAAGTTACACGTACTGCGTTGGAAGATGCGGGTTCGATTGCTGGTCTGTTGATCACAACCGAAGCCATGATCGCAGACAAACCTGCACCAGCTGGTGCCGCTGCTGGCGGAATGCCGGACATGGGCGGCATGGGCGGTATGGGCGGTATGATGTAAGTCACCGCTTACCGAATATTAGGAAAAAGGGGCCTTCGGGTCCCTTTTTTGTGCAAAACCGGCTTTTTCTGAGGCTGAGTTATGTTGATTTTAATCAAAGCATAGTTTTTTAAAGTCTGTTACCCTCTCTTGGTATTTTTAGAGGAGGACTCGAAATGCGACTTACTATTATTTATACAATGTGCCTTGGGCTTCTGCTGAGTGTCGGCCTCGTGTCAGCACAAACCGAAGAGACCGAGACGCGGATCGGTGAGGATATTTTCCTTGCCGGAGGCGGTGTTGTGCACTCCGAAACCGGTGTCGATGATCTGTTCATGGCCGGTTCGGATTTGCTGGTTACGGCCCCGATCTCGGGAACAGCCCATATAGCCGGACGCGAGGTTACTCTTAGGGCCGCGGTTGGTGGCGATGTCTATGCGGCTGGTGAAAACGTCAACATTCGGGCCGCTGTTGAGGGTGACGTTACGGCTGCTGGATATCGGGTTGATATATCTGCGCCCGTTAGCGGGGATGTTCGTGCGGCTGGTTCGAAGGTGATCATTTCCGCGCCCGTTGCTGGCTATGTGGCTTTGGCGGGTGACACGGTTACACTGAATGACCTTGTCACCGGTGATGCAGCGTTCTCAGCTGCGACGCTCGAATTTGGCGAAGGGGCGAGGGTTGGCGGAACGCTGACAGTTTACACGGACTCTCCCGACAGCGTATCAGTTCCAGCAACGGTAGCCCCCGCTGAGCGGGTGGAAATTCGCGAAATCGAACAATGGACCGAGGACGGGAACTATATCGTTAAGAAGCCAAGCTTACTGACTTTAGTCGGCGGATTCTTTGGCGGGATCGCGGTCGTTTCGGTGCTTGCAATTTTGCTGGTCGCGGTTGCCTCCGGCCCGATTGCGCGCTTGCGGGAAAGAGCACTTGCGAAGCCTGTACGTGCGATTTGGTTCGGCTTTCTGGCTATGTCAGTGCTATCTGGCGCGGCTATTATCACGGCTGTTTCCTTGTGGGGAATGTTCGTTACGCCGGTCGCCATTGTTGCAGCGGTACTGTTGGGATTGATCGGCTATGTCATCGGCGCGTATGTTTTTGGTGTCGGTATATGGGGTGTGATTGGTAAGTCGATGTCGCCTGCTTTCCTTGACAAAGTCATCGCTGCAGTCATTGGCGCGACTGCGGTTGCGTTGCTGTCGCTGGTTCCATTTGTGGGCTGGCTGATCACACTGGGCTTCGTTTTCTTCGGGGCTGGAGCGATAACGGTGAGCATGTTGCGTCCGCAATTCTTTGCGGCACCCGCCGATTAAAACATTGTCGACGTATAGCGAATAAAAACCGGCCGCCCGCAACGAACTTGATTGTTCGGGGCGGCCAGTTTCCTTTTGAGACACGGATTGTTGTTGACGTTGGGGTGGTCATTCCGGCGTTGGCGATGTCTAAAACCTTATGCGTATCTTTGTATTAACCCTTCTTGCACTCATTGCATTCGCAGCTAACTCGGTTCTTACCCGTAGCGCGCTGGCATTTGATCAAATCGGTCCGGGGGCGTTTATGGCCATCCGGTTGGTTTCCGGTGCGATAACTTTGACAGCGCTGGTCGCGTTTCGTGGCGGTCTAGGCGGGATGCTAAAGCATGGCAGTGCGATTTCGGCGGCGGCGCTACTGCTGTATGCAGGGGCGTTTTCATTTGCTTATGTTACGCTCGACGCGGGCCTTGGAGCGTTGATCTTGTTTGGCGGGGTGCAGATCACGATGTTCACCGGTGCAGTGATCGGGCGAGAACAGCCGTCAATGGCGCGGTGGATCGGAACGCTGCTGGGAATGATCGGGCTTGCGGTGCTATTTGCACCGGGTGCCGAAATGCCAGACGTGAGTGGTTCGGTTTTGATGGCCCTGTCTGCGGTGGGATGGGGAGTGTATTCCCTGCGCGGTCGAAGCGTTTCCGCCCCGCTACAGGCAACAGCTAGTAACTTCTTGTTCGCGGCACCCTTCGCGGTTTTGCTATGGCTGGTTTTCCCGCTGGATACGGACGTGACGTTTACTGGAACAATGCTTGCGATCACGTCGGGAGCGCTGGCTTCCGGTGTTGGATATGCGATCTGGTACGCGACCTTACCAAAACTAGATTCAAGTTTGGCTGCAATTCTTCAACTGACGGTGCCACTGATCGCGCTTGCTGGCGGGATGGTGTTTTTAGGTGAAACGGCGACGTGGGCGTTTGTTATTTCCGCTGCGCTTATCCTTGGCGGCGTATTTATCGCCGTTTTGGGGCCGAAAAAGCAAAACTAGCGTCAGATTGCCCTACAGGAAAGCTTGATCGGATGGCATTTTCCGCGCAATCTAATCCGTGCAACAAGGCCTTTGGCAAAAACTTAATATCGGAGAATTGAATATGGCTGGTGAAAACGACAAGTTTGAAGTGTATCAGGACAAGCGCGGGGAATACCGCTGGCGTCGCAAGGCCTCGAACGGTCAGATTGTTGGTGCGGCTTGCGAGGGCTATGTGAAAAAGTCCGATTGCGAGGCCAACATGAATCGTGATCCGAAGGACAGCGACAAATGGGAATTCTATGAGGACAAGCGTGGCGAACATCGCTGGCGTCGTAAGGCATCCAACGGCCAGATCGTTGGTGCTGCGTCCGAGGGCTACAAGGCCAAGTCAGACGCAAAGGCTAACGCCGAGCGTCAGGGTTATACTGGCTAACGCTGGACTAGTTAAACGAAACGCTCCGGTTGTTATCGGAGCGTTTCGCGTTTGGGTCACTCTATTGGCGATATCCGGTTGACGTGTCCCATCTTGCGACCCGGTTTGACGTCGGCCTTGCCATAGAGATGCAGTCCCGCGCCGGTGAAGTCGGCATAACTCAGAACATCGTCACCAATCAGGTTTGTCATCACCGCATTTGCGTGACGCTGGCCGTCACCTAGCTGCCATCCGGCCACGGCGCGGATGTGTTGTTCGAACTGATCAACAACGCTGGCATTCTGGGTCCAGTGACCGGTGTTATGCACCCGCGGCGCGATTTCGTTCACGATCAGGCCTTCGGGGGTCACGAACAGTTCCACACCCATCACACCGACATAATCCAGTGCATTCAGGATTTTGCCAGCCATCAGCACGGCATCCATATGCTGTCCGGCCGCAAGGGTGGCAGGGACGGTTGTGGTATCCAGTATGCCGTCTTTATGGACGTTTTCACCCGGGTCATAACATACGACGGCACCGTCAATGCCGCGTGCAGCAATAACCGAGATTTCCCGCTCGAAATTTACGAAACCCTCCAGCACAGCCGGAGCACCTTTTAGCGCCGCGTAGGCGGATTCGGCATCGCCTGCGTCGGTAATCCGGACCTGACCTTTGCCGTCATAACCAAAGCGACGAGTTTTGAGGATGGAGGGAGCGCCGATGGTAGTTAAGGCCGCCTGAAGGTTCTCAACGCTATCTATTTGTGCGTACGGCGCAACCTTAATGTCAATTTGCGAAAGGAAGGCTTTTTCGGCGATCCGGTCTTGAGAAATGGCGAGGGCGCGGCGGCCCGGGCGAATAGGGCAAATAGATTCAATAATATCCAATGCTTCGGTGGGGATGTTTTCGAATTCATAGGTGACGACATCGACAGACCGTGCAAATGTGACGAGAGCATTCGTGTCGTCGTAGTTTGCAGTTGTGACCCGATATGCAACATGGCTGGCGGGCGCATCAGCCGATGGCTCGAATATATGTGTTTTCAAACCAAGGCGCGCAGCTGCGACCGAAAGCATCCGGCCCAACTGTCCACCGCCCAATATGCCGATAGTTGATCCAGGTTTCAGGTGGTCAGTCATTTTGTGGCTCATCCGGAATAGATTGTGACAAGGCTTCGCGCCATGCTTCCAGCCTTTCGGCCAATTTAGCGTCGTTATTCGCGAGGATTGCTGCGGCCATCAAGCCCGCGTTCGCTGCACCGGCCGCGCCAATCGCCATTGTACCAACAGGGAACCCTTTTGGCATCTGGACTATAGAATACAGGGAATCGACGCCCGATAGCGCTTTGGTCTGGATCGGTACGCCCAGCACCGGAATCCGTGTCTTGGAGGCCATCATACCCGGCAGATGCGCCGCACCGCCTGCGCCTGCGATAATCACCTGAAGCCCGCGCTCGACCGCGGTTTTTCCATAGGACCAAAGCCTATCCGGTGTCCTGTGCGCAGATACGATCTTGGTTTCATAGGGCAAATCAAGCTGGTCAAGAATATCTGCCGCTTCTTTCATCGTCGGCCAGTCGGACTGGCTTCCCATGATGATACCGATTTTTGGTTGGGTCATTTGAAGGCTCCCGCCGTTTCGAGAAGGCCGCACTATAGTCATAGGCGACGGCTACGCAAGCTCCGCTCAGGCGATAATGTCGGGGGTTAATTCGTCATCAATCCGCGCAATTTGGTCTTTTAGCGCCAGTTTCTGCTTTTTAAGGCGCCTTAAGGTCAATTGGTCGGCCGATCGGGTTTCGTCTAGCGCGCGAATCGCGTCATCCAGATCGCGGTGTTCGCGTAACAGCAGTTCCAACCTCACGCGCAGTATTTCGCGGTGTTCCATTGTTGGTGAAAAGTTCATGATGCCTGCCCTGCAAGTTGCTGACCATAGTATACCGGAGGTGGGCCCACACGAAAACCCCCATGCATACTTGTTTTTGGCGACCTATCGCCCCATATTTTTGGCCTGACATACCTTTCTCCACGAGGCCTTATAAATGCCCAAAATATCCTTCTCGGCACATCCACATTTATTGGGGTTCGAGCGTCTCGATAAAATGCTGGAGTTGAGCGCCAAATCCAACGGAGACGGGTTTCCGCCGTATAATATCGAGCAGACTTCTGACGATGATTTCCGTATTTCGCTGGCAGTAGCCGGATTTGCGATGGATGACCTCGATGTAATGGTTGAAGGGGCGCAATTGGTTGTGCGCGGAGAGCAGGGCTCGCGTTCAACGCAGGCTGAATACCTCCATCAGGGAATCGCTGCGCGCCAGTTTAAGCGAATATTTGTGTTGGCAGATGGAATCGACGTGGTCGGCGCAACTTTGGAAAACGGATTGTTGCACCTTGATTTAAAGCGTTGTGATCGTGAAGAAGTTGTTCAGAATATAGCGATTTCCTAGTGTGTTCACGTGTTTGGTAGTCAGACTGTGATTCCATTGCGGAAAATAAACCACTAAACAACAGAGCTAAATTAAGGCGCAATTAAGACGGAACCAAGGCGTTAACTTCAGTTTTACTGAAGGTTGAAGCTGAATCATTCAAGTTTCGTCGCTTTTATTTAAGGTTTTAACCATATGTGATTGTTGTTCTCGGAATCGCAACTCGTTGTGCATATATTGATCTTGTTAGTAACGAGTATTGAGGACCGAGAGGATCATGTTGATCTTCACAGCGCTTGCCCCGAGTTGTGGTGCTATGAGTTAGCTGGCGGGCCGCTACCGGTATTCGTTCAAGTAGGTCGCGAGATCGATTTGGATGATATTTGGTGCGGTAATAGGCAATGGTAATTGTATGCGGAGGTGTCCCCTCTGGTGCGTATTACCGAATTCATATGTATCGCCCGAATGGCGTACGGTGTTCATAGTTGGAGAAGCATGGGTCCCCCTACGGACCCATGCTTTTTCTTTTTCTAACCCACAATCAACCCGAGTTGCTCGAGCTTCAGGATGACCTGATGGGCGCAGTTATCGACTTCGACGTTTTCAGTTTCGACGACGATTTCGGCCTTGGTTGGTTCTTCGTACGGGTCCGAAATACCGGTGAACTCTTTGATCTTGCCTTCGCGGGCCAGTTTGTAGAGGCCCTTGCGGTCGCGGCGCTCGCATTCTTCAAGGCTGGTAGCGACGTGCACTTCGACGAAAGTTCCGAAGGATTCGATGTCTTCGCGAACCGCGCGGCGTGTGGCCGTGTAGGGTGCGATCGGGGCGCAGATGGCGATGCCGCCGTTCTTGGTGATCTCGCTCGCGACATAGCCGATGCGGCGGATATTGAGGTCGCGGTGCTCCTTGCTGAAGCCGAGCTCCGACGACAGGTTTTTGCGGACTACATCACCATCAAGCAGGGTTACCGGACGGCCGCCCATTTCCATCAGCTTGACCATTAGCGCGTTTGCGATTGTGGATTTACCGGAGCCGGAAAGGCCAGTGAAGAATACCGTAAAACCCTGTTTCGACTTGGCCGGACGCGTGCGGCGCAGTTCATCGACCACATTGGGGAAGGAGAACCAGTCGGGGATTTCCAGACCCTCGGATAAGCGGCGACGGAGCTCGGTGCCCGAGATGTTTAGAACCGTCAGGCTTGTGTCGACCTCGTCGATGGGCTCGTACTGGGCCTTCTCCTGCACGAAAACCATGTGTTTGAAGTCGACCATTTCAACGCCGATTTCGTCTTCATGCTTTTTAAACAGGTCTTGTGCATCGTAAGGACCATAGAAGTCTTCACCAGCGGAGTTTTTGCCCGGGCCGGCGTGATCGCGGCCAACGATGAAGTGCGTGCAGCCGTGATTGGCGCGGATCAGCCCGTGCCAGACCGCTTCGCGCGGGCCACCCATACGCATGGCGAGGTTCAGCAGGCTAAGGGACGTCGTGGACGACGGATATTTGTCGAGCACCGCCTCGTAGCAACGTACGCGGGTGAAGTGGTCGATGTCACCGGGTTTGGTGAGGCCGACGACGGGATGGATAAGAAGGTTGGCCTGCGCTTCTTTGGCAGCGCGGAAGGTCAGTTCCTGATGCGCGCGGTGCAGCGGGTTGCGGGTCTGGAAGGCAACGACGCGGCGCCAGCCCATTTTGCGAAAGTAGGCGCGCAACTCATTCGGAGTGTTGCGGCGGCCACGATAGTCGTAATGCACGGGCGCCTGAATGCCGATGACAGGACCGCCAAGGTAAACGTTCCCTGCCGAGTTGTGCAGGTAGTTCACAGCAGGATGGGCATCGTCGTCGGCACCAAACACGGCTTCGGCTTCACGGGATTTGTTTGGCGTCCATTTGTCGGTAATCGACAGGATTGCCAGGATCACGCCCTCGGGGTCGCGCAGGGCAATGTCTTGGCCATCCTCCACGCCAGCTGCAAATTCCTCCGACACATCCAGATTGATCGGCATCGGCCACAGCGACCCGTCAGTCAGACGCATATCGTCGACAACACCGTTATAATCCGCCTCGGTCATGAACCCCTTTAGCGGATTGAAGCCGCCGTTCATCAGCAACTCAAGATCACACAACTGCCGCGCCGTCAGATCCCAGCTAGGCAGATCGCCAGCCTCAACCTTCAGCTTCTCGGCGCTGTCATAGGAAACGTAGAGTTCGGGGATGGGTGTAAGGTTTTGCGCGGACATAAGATTCTCGATATATATAAAAGAAGACGGGACCATAGTTGGCCCCGTCTATCCTTATAATTATCTTAATATCAATCGAAACGGGTGGAATTTGGTAAAAAAACACCAAATCACGCCATTTCGGCAGAAAATCGGGAAGGTTTCCCGTTTATTCTTCGGCTGCGAGGAAGCGTTCGGCTTCGAGGGCTGCCATGCATCCCATTCCGGCCGATGTTACGGCCTGACGATATTTGTAGTCCGTCAAATCGCCGGCAGCAAAAACGCCGGGAATCGAAGTTGCCGTACTGTCTGGCTGGGTCACCACATAGCCGCCCATATGGGTTTCAAGCTGGTCTTTGACCAGTTCTG
>DFBM01000019.1 GCA_002366645.1 Rhodobacterales bacterium UBA3080
GCACAGGACCACAAACGCGCCTTTGAGGGCGACGAAGGGCCGAACACCGGTGGCATGGGTGCATATTCCCCTGCGCCAGTGATGACGGACGAGGTCACACAAAAGGCGCTCGACGAAATTATTAAGCCGACCATCAAAGAGATGGCGCGTCGCGGCACCCCCTATCAAGGCGTGCTATTCGCCGGTTTCATGATCAAGGACGGCCAGCCACGGCTGGTGGAGTACAACGTTCGTTTCGGCGATCCGGAATGCCAGACCCTGATGCTGCGGCTCGGGGCGCAGGTGCTTGATGCGCTGCTGGCGTGTGCGAGCGGACAACTTGCCGAGACGCGGATCAACTGGGCTAACGACTATGCGCTAACGGTGGTTTACGCGGCGAACGGCTATCCGGGCGCTTATGAAAAAGGGCAGGTTATCGGCGGGTTGGAAGGGTTGAACGAGGGCTCGAAACTGCATGTTTTCCATGCCGGAACGGCGTCAAACGATGGTGACATCCTGTCCAACGGTGGCCGCGTTCTTGCAATTACCGCACGTGGGGACACTCTGGCGGAGGCGCACAAACAAGCCTATGACGCTATCGAGAAAATCGACTGGGATGGCGGGTTCTACCGCAAAGACATCGGCTGGCGCGCGCTTTAACGGCAGGCCAAAGCGTCCGTAAAAGACTGCGGTCCCTTGTAGGTGCTGACGGTTTTGAATTCCATACCGCCGTCAACCAGACTGGTGGCGATCACATGCGCCCAGTCAGCACTGGCCGTCACCACTTCGACCGCATCGTTGCAATCGCGCACACCGCCGGTGATAAATTCGTCGCCAATGCGGTGATTGGTCAATCCGCGCGCGGCGGCAATTTCGACCAATGCACCGTCCCTTATGGTCCAGAATCGCAACACTTTACCCAGATGCGGCGTTTCGACGTAAGCCACATCGTTCTGCCCGTCACCGTCAAAATCAGCGATCCCTGCAGGGGCCAGCCAGCGAAATGCTCGGCCGATATGGGGCGTCGCCGCCAACTTGAATAAACCGTCAGCGCCGAGGCTGTAAATCGCCAGAGAAGCCCCCAGATTCACGTCGGTTTCGATGACCACAACGTCATTTAACCCGTCGCCATCCATATCCGCCACTCGCGGCGCCATATCTTCAAAAACGTTGGAGGCAAGCACAATCCGGTGGGTCCGGCCATTCTGATCGACCACCGACAACGCCTGCTTTTCCTGAATACTTCCCATGATCCGGTGCGGGTATACATCCACATCCGGGCCATACTGCGCCTCGACAACTCCCAACCCGTCCGCCGCTTGCGCCACAACCGGCGCAAACAACAACGCGATCAGAAGCGCGAGGCTACGCATCAGATCTGTTTTTCTGGCAAATGCACAATCAACCCGTCGAGGTCGTCCGACACCTTCACCTGACATGTCAGACGCGAACGCACTGCATCCGGCTGCCAAGCGAAATCGAGCATATCGGATTCCATATCGTCCTTCGCCGGCAGCTTGTCCACCCAAGCCGCGTCCACATACACATGGCAGGTCGAGCACGCACAGGCCCCGCCGCAATCCGCTTCGATACCCGGAACATTGTTGTCCCGCGCACCTTCCATTACGGTCAAACCGTTGGAAACTTCGATAACATGCTCGGTGCCGTTATGCTCGATATAGGTAATTTTGGCCATTGCGTCGTCCTTTAGGCAATATCAGTTCGGATGCTATCTAATACCTACGACCCCGCCGAACCAGCCCATAACGAAAATTTGTTGACAGATGTGACATCAGGGTGTCGATTTCGACCAACCCCCGGAGTTGACAAGCCCCCCGTTTCCGACGTCATTATCGTTGCAATTCGATCGATACGGAGACGGATATGTGTGGTCGCTATGTTTTAGGCGATGGTTCTTGGGCGGAGTATCACGAGATGCTTTCGATCATTCAACCTGCCCAGACCAAACCCCGCTTCAACATCGCCCCGACCCAAACCGCACCGATCTGTTACGTTGACGGTGACGCGATCACCTACGCGGACGCCCGATGGTGGTTCGTCCCCCACTGGCACAAGGGCGAGGCGAAGAACTGGAAGGCCACCACTTTCAACGCCAAAATCGAAACTGCTTTTGAAAAGCCTACCTTCCGAACCGCATGGAAATCCGGGCGCTGCATCGTTCCGGCCAGCGGTTACTACGAATGGACCGGTGCCAAAGGTCACAAACAACCGTGGTATATCTCGGTCAACCAGAACATACCGGTATTCTTCTTCGCCGGACTTTACGCGCGCAGCCCCGAAGGAGCGCTAAGCTACGCCATCCTCACCCGCGACGCCGAACCCGAAATCGCGGAACTACATAATCGCATGCCGGTAATCTTGCAATCCGACCAACTCGTCCCGTGGATTTTCAACAACGTCGAAGACAAAACCGCAATCACCGAATACGGCCAAGGTTGGCACGGGCAGTTCCGGTACCACACCGTCCTACCCTTCGGTATTCGCGACGAAGGTCCCGAGCTTATCGACAACGCCGGTCTGGATTTGTAGCGCCCCTAGGCGACCACCAGATCACCTCCGGAAACCTCGACAGGCACAGGCGTCAGGCGACATCCCATCCCGAACCCCTTCGTTCCCTCGCCGGTTTCCAGATCAAATGCCGCATTATGATTCGTACACAACAACGTATGCCCGTCCGCACCGCGCACCTCCGGTCCACGCTGATCAAGTGGTAAAAACTGGTGCGGGCAAGCGTTCACATAAACCTTCGGCCCCTGCCCGGTTTGAACCGCAACAAACAGAAATCCGCCCGCAGTTCCGCTAAAGAACCCGTCCGTAGGAATATCGGAAAGGGCACATAAAACCGCGCCCTTCACCGGAGCACCCGGAAAGTCTGTGTAGTGCATCAGGCGTCTTCGCCAATCACACCGCGTTCGATCTGGTCGCGCTCGATGCTTTCGAACAGAGCTTTGAAATTCCCTTCCCCGAAACCGTCATCGCCTTTGCGCTGGATAAACTCGAAGAAGATCGGACCAACCACGGTTTTCGAGAATACCTGCAACAATATCCGCGTCAGCCCGCCATCAACGACGCCCTCACCGTCAATCAGGATGCCGTTCT
>DFBM01000003.1 GCA_002366645.1 Rhodobacterales bacterium UBA3080
GGTGACATGGCTATGAAATCCTTGTCTGAAGAATCTCGCGCCGAAGTTTTGGAACTATTCCCCGAACTTGCAGAAAATACGGCGAGCTATGGTCCTTCCACGCATGTGACCCTCAAAGCCTTTGAAGCACAGGCTTTGAACGCAATTTGATTGCTGCGCTATGCTTCCAAAAGCATAGCGCGCCTCCCAACCTGACATTTCGCTGACATCCCGTGTAAGGAAGTTGATGCACAAAGTATTGCATGGTGATTATACCAGAGCGAAACGATTCGCTCGTCTGAACAAAGTTAGGAACTTCGAGATGGACAATTCTGAAAAAACACTTTCCCGCCGTAAAGCGCTAGGCCGTATTGGCTTGTTTGCAACTGCTGCGTACACGGTACCGGCTTTCGCAACGCTTTCGATGGCTCATGCCTCAAGCGGCGCAAGCTCAGCAAGTGCAGCAAGCGAAGCGAGTGAAGCAAGCACCGCTTCCGGTCCAAGCGATGCACCTGCAGATGCCGACGTTACTGCAGCTTGTGGCGCGCCAGATAGCGACGGCTATGCCGCTTGCCTCATCGACAATGGCTGGGAAGGCTACGTAGCTCCTTAAGCTTTTAGATGAAGCCAAACACCGACAGCGTCGAACATTTGGCACATTTTACACCAAACATTCCTCCCTTCGCTTTTTATGGAGGGGGGATTTTACGTTAAAGGGTTATGATTTATGACCACTGTTTCTGGATATTTGCAATTTGCGGGACTCGACGCCCCGATCGAATTGCGAGTCGACCAGAGGTTCGTGGACGCCCTGCCAGTCGTTTTCCCCAAGTGGGCTCACAAGATTACCGCCACTGCACCTGCCGCCAGCTTTGCAAGCATCGTTTGGGATGGTCAAAGCTACCTGCTTGAATCACCATTCATGGACAAACCAAAACGTTACCCCGAGCCTGTAAATACGCTGGTTTCGGCAATTGTAGAATTGGCTTGGGCCCGCTTGCGTGGTGATACCAGCCTGCTGTGCCTGCACGGTGCTGCCGTTGAATTTGCCGGACGTTTGGTGGTTTTTCCAAGCACACGACGCGCCGGAAAAAGCACCCTGACCGTCGCGCTAGCCGCCGCAGACAAACGCGTCTTCACTGACGACTTCCTACCCTTAAAAATCACCGAGGGCGAACAACTGCACGGTGTGTCCAGCGGGATATCCCCACGCTTGCGTCTGCCTTTGCCCGAGCAAATTGGTCCCGATGCCGAAAAGTATGTCGGTCGCCGGTCGTCAATCTCGAATTCGCAATACCGTTTCGTTGCTCCGATTTCGGATGAACTTGCCAGCTTCGGTGATACTGCTCCGATTGGTAGTTTGGTCTTTCTTGAAAGAAGCGATGGCGCGACTGCCGCGCTCGAACCAATGAATCATGCGGACGCATTAACTGCGCTAATCAAGCAAAATTTCTCGCGTGCGATGAACGCGGGCGGGATTCTGAAGATGCTTGATTTCATCTCAAGCTCCGCGCCCGCCTACCGTTTGATATACGACGAAGCAGAACCCGCAATCGCGGTGTTGAATGCCCACTTTAATTCCTGGGCTGACCCCGTCCCCGCGTTTCCTGCTGACCTAAGCGACAGCATTTACCATACGGCGTTGGATACAGAACAGGCGACGCAAACCATCGATGTTCACCAAGGCAGTTTCCTACAAGCCAGTGGCATTACCGAAGCCGCATCAGACGGCAAACGGTTTTTAACTGGCCGAAATGGCCAAAGCATCCACTACCTCAATGACGGTGCTGCCACGATCTGGCATCTGCTTGATGAGCCGACCAGCGTTGCAGAGGCAATAGAGATGCTCTGCGCCGTATTTCCGGACCATCCGGCAGATCAAATCCGGCAAGATGTAGTCAATACCTTCACCGAATTTTCGCGTAACGGCCTGCTACAAATCGCAGAGCCTGTTTGCCAAACTCCGGAAATTGAGGCAGTCTTGCCTGTGTAGTATGTATCGAGAGAAATAGTTCAAATGACCGAATCGCCAAACAATATTGAAAACCCTTCACGCCGCGCCGCCTTGCGCCGGTTGGGTTTAGTCGCAGCTGCGGCCTATATTGTTCCCGAAGTATTAATGTTAAGTGAAGCGCGTGCATCTTCCGGCGCGTCACTTCCTTCGTCTGCTTCGGTTGTCACACCACCTACTCCGCCAACGCCCCCAAGTGATGTCGACGTGGACGCGGTAGAAGCCGATGGTGATGTAAACGATACTTGCCAAAAGGCAACGGCGGGTGACCTAAACCAGTCTATCTCAATTTCGCAATCCGATTTTGATAGAGCACAAGAAGCTGTGGAGGCTGGATATGCCAAACCGCTCGAGGCAATTTGGCCTCAGTTCAGTAGTAGTTATTCAGGCAAAGTTATTGGAATCGAATTTACCGGTTTCCGCTGGCGCCCCCGCTACAGGTTAAAGGCCATTTCTGCCTCTGGACATCTGGAAACGGTAATTGTGTCAGCACGAACCGGCCTAATTGAAAAAATCGTAGGCTGTTAATGCGCATACTAATTGTTGAGGACGAGGCAAAAATTGCCGAGTCGATAAAGAACGTCTTATCCCATTCAGGTTTCGTACCAGAAGTTGCAACGGACGGTGAAGACGCCTGGTTTCGCGGCGGAACCGAGGATTATTCGGCCGCGATTCTAGATATCGGCCTACCGAAGCTCGACGGTTTAAGCGTGCTACGCAACTGGCGAAATGAAGGCGTGAACATGCCAGTGATCTTACTGACTGCCAAGGGCAGTTGGGCTGAGCGCGTTGACGGTATCGATGCCGGTGCGGACGACTATCTGGTCAAACCCTTCCACATGGAAGAATTAATCGCCCGATTGCGCGCGCTACTGCGTCGTACCAACGTGGAGAAAAAGACTCAGTTTCGTGCTGGCCCCATGCTTTTGGATACTCGGCAGATGCGGGTCAGTATCGATGGTTCCCCCATAAATGTGACGCCACTGGAATTTAAGTTACTAAATTACCTTTTACACAATCGCGGACGTGTCATTCCGCAAGAAGAACTGGCGACAAATATCTACTTTCAGGATCAAGAACCTGACAGTAATGCGGTCGAGGTTCTGTTGGGCCGCTTGCGCCGAAAACTGAAGACGGATGTAATCCAGACCCGTCGCGGATTCGGGTACGTAATTGAAGAGGACGGGGAATGAAGGCACCTTCGCTAAGCCTACGGCTTCTGCTTCTCGCCTGCCTCGCATTCCTCATCGCCCTTTCGGCGACCGCCTTTGTTTTGAACAGCCTTTTTCACAATTTCTTCGAAGAACGCATTTTCGCAGAACTGGATCGTGATCTAATCCAGCTAACCGCCAACCTTTCAATCGACGAAAACGACGAAATCCACGTAAAACCTCTTCTGGACCCCCGCTTTGATCTACCTTTCAGTGGCCTTTACTGGATGGCTGAAGAGACGGGGGAACAAGCCAATGTTTCGCGTTCGCTTTGGGGGATTTCTTACGAATTCGACGCGAACCCCGTCGCCGGACAACGAACGCGCGTAGATTCAGTTTCGAGCCAAGGTGTCGACATCCTGATAACCGGGTGGACGATCTTGATCGGCGAACAGGAGAACCAGCGCGCAATAACTTTGTCGGTGGCCGCAAACGAATCCGAAGTTCTCGAGGCTGCAGCCAAATTCCGGTCATCGTTTATAAGGTGGCTGGTCTTGATGTTCGTCGCGCTGATAATTGCGGCTTGGGTGCAGGTCCGATTAGGCTTGGTGCCTTTGGAGCAGCTTCGAAGAAAAGTCGAACAGGTTCGCGCCGGCAACGAAAGCAAGCTGGAAGGCCCATTCCCGCGCGAGGTGCAACCGCTGGCGAACGAAGTTAACGAATTGCTAGATCTGCACAACGAATCTCTTAGATTTGCGCGTGAACGCGCAAGCGACCTTGCCCATGGTTTGAAAACACCTTTGACCGTAATGCTGACCATTTCCCGCGACCTGCGTGCCGATAATCAACCCGAACGCGCCGACGAAATCGAAACGCAAGTCGCGTCCATGCGGCACTACGTCGAACGCGAACTAGCCCGGGTTCGGACAAAAATACCATCTGATAAAAGAAATCCGGCCGCGCCAGTTGTCGAAAAGATGGTATCGACGATCCGGCGGTTTCCAAGTGACACGCCACTTGAATGGCAAGTGGACCTGCCTGAGGGTTTAGCCACGCCATTTGATACGCACGACCTTTCCGAACTTCTAGGAAACCTGCTAGACAACGCTCGCAAATGGGCAGCGACGAAAGTGAAAATCAGTGGTGTTATTTCACCTGACGGGTCCACTTCGATTACAGTGGAAGATGATGGGCAAGGCGTTCCTGAAGAAGATCTGCCAACTATTCTCGGGCGCGGCGAACGTCTTGATCCATCGGTTCAAGGCACTGGTCTGGGTCTGGCGATTTGCGCGGATATGGCCGAAAGCTACGGTGCGGAGCTATCGCTCTCGCGGTCGGTACTAGGCGGCCTTAGCGCGACAATTAAGTGGAAATAGGCCTACGACGCAAATATTCCGTTAACCATTTCCTGTTTCTATGCGATAGAGCAACCAACAAGCACATACCAAGCAGGAGCATTGTTCGTGAAAATTGTTATGATTGGCGCAGGCTATGTCGGATTAGTGTCCGGCGTCTGTTTCTCCGATTTCGGTCATCAGGTTATTTGTGTCGAAAAGGACCAGAATAAACTCGCCAAATTGCGCGCTGGCAAAGTGCCGATTTTCGAACCCGGCCTAGAAATGCTGATGGAACGCAACACGCGAGAGGGGCGTTTACGGTTCTCGGATGATCTCAAGTCTTCGATTGTCGACGCGGACGCGATATTTATCGCCGTTGGAACGCCCGCACGTCGGGGTGACGGATTTGCCGATCTGACATTTGTTTACGACACCGCCCGCGAAATCGGCGAATCTTTGACTACAGACACAGTTATCGTCACCAAATCGACAGTTCCGGTCGGCACTAACCGTGAAATTAAACGCATCATCACAGCCTGCAAACCCAAAGCTGCGTTTGAAGTGGTATCGAATCCTGAATTCCTGCGTGAAGGCTCTGCTATCGAAGATTTCATGCGCCCCGACCGCGTCGTCGTTGGCGTAGAATCGGAGGCGGCCGAAGCCGTCATGCGCAATGTTTATCGCCCGCTAAACCTGCGCGAAACACCTTTGGTAGTTACCGATTTGGAGACCGCCGAAACTATCAAATATGCAGCGAATGCATTTTTGGCGACGAAAATCACCTTCATCAACGAAATCGCCGACTTGTGCGAGAAAACCGGTGGCGATGTGCAGCAGGTTGCCAAGGGCATCGGGCTAGATTCGCGCATTGGCGGCAAGTTTTTGCATGCCGGCCCAGGTTACGGCGGCAGCTGCTTCCCGAAAGATACGCTAGCGCTGGTTCAAACCGGGCAACGTTACGGCGCGCCACAACGGATTGTCGAAACGGTGGTGGCCGTAAACGACGCGCGCAAATCCGACATGACGCGCAAAATAATCGACGCCTGTGGCGGAAACGTTAGCGGCAAGCGCATCGCCGTTTTGGGTGTGACCTTCAAACCAAACACCGACGATATGCGCGACGCTCCGAGTTTGGTTATCATCCCCGAACTGATTTCTGCCGGCGCAAGCATTACAGCGTGCGACCCCGAAGGCGGCGCCGAAGCACGTAAACTTTTGGCGGGCGCAGACTGGGTTGATGACGCGTACAGTGCAGCTGACGGGGCGGACGCCTTGGTAATCATCACCGAATGGAATGCATTCCGCGGCTTGGACTTGTCAAAAGTGGCCGAACTTCTGAACTCGCCGGTTTTTGTCGATCTGCGCAACATTTACCCAGCCGAAGAAGTTGTGGCTGCAGGATTAACGCTGACGAACGTCGGCAAGGGTCACGTAAAGGATTAAACCAACGATGCGTAAAGTTTTTGTAACGGGATCAGCCGGTTTCATCGGGTATCACTTATGCCAGCACCTGTTGGACGAAGGGTTCGAAGTTATCGGATTTGACGGAATGACGGATTATTACGACGTCAGTCTCAAGCAACGCCGGCAACAAAATCTCCTGCAAAACCCGAACTTCACCACCCACCAAGCTATGCTGGAAGACATGGACGGCTTACGACGAGCCTACGAGGCAGCCTCGCCGGACGTTGTAGTGCATTTGGCAGCACAAGCTGGCGTCCGTTACAGCCTTGAAAACCCGCGCGCATATATCGAAGCGAATATTGTCGGCACGTTTAATCTTATGGAACTAACGCGCGAGCATGGTGTTGAGCACCTGCTGATGGCCTCGACTTCATCGGTTTACGGTGCCAACGAAGATATGCCCTTCGCTGAAACAGACAAAACCGAAACACCGCTAACCCTTTATGCTGCTACCAAGAAAGCGACCGAGGGAATGGCTCATTCCTACGCCCATCTCTGGAAAATTCCGACAACGATGTTTCGTTTCTTCACCGTTTACGGTCCGTTTGGCCGACCAGATATGGCGTTGTTCAAATTTGTAAAAGCGACCTTGGAAGGCGAACCTATTGACGTTTACAATCACGGCAACATGGCGCGGGACTTCACCTACGTAAGCGATCTGGTGCACGGTATTCGGCTATTGATCGATGCAGCCCCGATAGAGCCGAAAACGCGTGAAGATATTGCCGAAAACGACAGCCTCAGCCCGGTTGCGCCTTACCGAACAGTTAATATTGGCAATTCCGATAAAGTCAGCCTTGGTGCATTTATCGAGGCGATGGAAGCCGCGCTGGGTATGAAAGCCGTCCGTAACAACATGGAAATGCAAAAAGGTGATGTTCCCGCGACATGGGCCAATGCAGACCTATTGCAAAACCTGACCGGTTATCGCCCGCAAACGGATGTGAACGAAGGCGTGGGTAAATTCGTCGAGTGGTACCGGGATTACTACAACGTCTGAACGAAAAACGGCGCCGAATTCCGACGCCGTTTCTTTATAAATTTACAAGATTCTAGTTACCGGCTGCAGCAGCCTCTTCCTCGGTTGCCCGTTGGCCGTTAGCCCAGAAACCATCATATTCTTCGCCCGTTGCGTAGCGCATGACTCCGCGACCCTGGCGTTGGCCTTTACGGAAGAAGCCTTCGTAGACGTCACCGTTTGGATATCGTGCAACACCTTCGCCGTCGATTTCGCCGGCCTTCCAGCCACCCGCGTACTCAAACCCGTCGGACATTGTGATCGTGCCAGTGCCTTCGCGCTGTCCACCAATAAATCCACCGCGGTACAACGTTCCGTCAGCATAAGTAGCTACGCCTTCACCGTGGCGCAGACCATTTTCCCAGTCACCGGTGTATTGGTAACCATCTTGGTAAATCATCGTGCCTTTGCCGTGGTTTTTGGCGTTCAGGAATTCGCCTTCGTAAACGAGGCCGTTGCCGTATTTGGCGATACCCTGGCCCTCGATAACACCGTTTACCCAGCTGCCCTCGTAAGAGCTTCCGTCTGGATAGGTGATTGTTCCGATGCCATGAGCGACGTCGTTCAAAAACGCGCCGACATAAACCGAGCCGTCCGGGTAAGTAACCTGCCCTTGGCCTTCAATCCGGCCTTCGACCCAGTCACCGTCGTAAGTATACCCGTCCGCGCCGTTGAACACGCCTTTGCCATCGCGAAGATCGCCGACAAATGCGCCTTCATAGCGGTCGCCGGAAGCATAAACAGCAACCCCGTGACCTTGACGTTGGCCGTTGACCATATCGCCCTCATAGCGATCGCCGTTGGCTTGTGTCAAAACCCCGCCGCCATTGATCTGGCCGTTTTCCCAGTTGCCGGTGTAAACCAGACCGTCTGGCAACGTCAGGCTGCCTGTTCCCTGCCGCACACCGCGAACGATGTCGCCTTCGTAAACCGCGCCATCCGAATAGGTGATTGTGCCCGTGCCGTGCTTGGTGCCTTCGACCCAGTCACCTTCGTAACGGTATCCGTTAGCGCTGGTCATTACACCAACACCATGATGCACTGCGTTTTCGAACTGACCTTCGTAGCGAACACCGTTTGCGTAAATCGCCACACCCTCGCCAGCAATTTTGCCGTCAATCCAGCTGCCCTCAAAAGTGCCGCCGTCAGCGAAAATAATCTTGCCTTGACCTTCGGGGCGACCGTTCACAAAAGCGCCTTCATAGACTGATCCGTCGGGATAGGTTGCTTTGCCCTGCCCTTCGATTCTGCCCTCAACCCACTGGCCTGTATATTCATAGCCATTAGGCAAACGGTAGGTTCCCTGACCGTGCTGCTTGCCGTCGAGGAATTCGCCTTCGTAGACACCGCCGGTGTCGTACTGTTTTATTTGGACATCACCATCTTGGGAAAAAGCGGGCGAGCCCGCCATAAAACTAACTACTGCTCCGAAAAGGATAATATTTTTCAAGCCGTCCTACCGAAAAGTTTAATCTCTCCGGTCTCCCTATTTGTTGCCTCGACGAAAGTCGCGAGCCTGCAATTTTGCGAGAAGTCTATGGGCATCCTCGCTTTCTTTCAACGTCTTTTTGCAAGCAAAGGCAGACTGTTCGCGAACAATTGCCCTAATGACTTGTGCTTTGCCCCGCTAAGATAGTATTTCCGTGCGTAACAGTGGACCCGGGGGTTTAAATGTCGGTTAAATTTTGTGTTTCGCTTTGCCAATTGAACCCAACCGTGGGGGATCTTTCAGGCAACGCAGATAAGGCCTTGGCGGCGCATCGGCATGGCATCGAAAAAGGTGCGGATTTCGTTGCCCTGCCCGAGATGTTCTTGACCGGATACCAGACACAGGATCTGGTTATGAAACCTGCGTTTCTTGACGACGTGGCCGAAAAACTGGCGAAGTTGGCTCAGGATTGCAAAAACGGTCCGGCACTGGGAATCGGCGCGCCGATTCTGGAGGACAGCCTTCTTTACAACGTCTATTTTGTGCTGAAAGACGGCGAAGTCCATACGCTCACCCGCAAGCACCACCTGCCGAACGATCAGGTTTTCGATGAAAAGCGACTGTTTAAATCTGGCCCTTTGTCAGGCCCGTTCAGTATTGGCCCCATTCGCATCGGCACACCGATTTGCGAGGATGCGTGGTACGAAGACGTCTGTGAAACCATGGCCGAGAGCGGGGCGGAGCTGCTGCTGATCCCAAACGGCTCGCCCTACTACAGCGGCAAGTTCGATCGGCGAATGAACCATATGGTCAGCCGCGTGGTCGAAACCGGCCTGCCGCTGGTCTATCTGAATTTGGTTGGCGGGCAGGACGATCAGGTTTTTGATGGCGGTTCGTTTGTGCTTAATCCGGGCGGTCACATGGCTGTTCGCATGCCCCTGTTCGACGAAGCCTATACAGAAGTTACCTTCCGTCAGACCGAAGACGGATGGGTGGCGGAGGCAGGCATGCTCGCCGATCATCCGACACTGGAAGAGCAAGAATACCGCGCAATGGTCGAGGGGCTGCGGGATTACATGGGCAAAACCGGATTTTCCAAAGTCATCCTTGGCCTGTCAGGTGGCGTTGATTCCGCGATTGTCGCGACGATTGCCTCCGACGCTCTGGGGCCGGAAAATGTGCATTGCGTTATGATGCCGTCGGAATACACCTCGAACGAATCGCTGGACGATGCGGCCGATGTGGCGAAATCGCTAGGCTGTCGGCTGGACACAGTTCCGATTTCTGAAGGTCGCGCGGCGATTACCGCAACGCTTGCGCCCATGTTTGAAGGCTTTGCGGCCGATTTGACCGAAGAAAACATCCAGTCGCGACTGCGTGGGTTGTTCCTGATGGCGATGTCGAACAAGTTCGGCTCGATGCTGCTGACCACAGGTAACAAGTCCGAAGTGGCCGTTGGCTATGCCACGATTTATGGGGACATGGCGGGCGGCTATAATCCGATCAAAGACCTCTATAAAACCCGCGTTTTTGCGACCTGCCGCTGGCGGAACGAAAACCATGCGGACTGGATGAAGGGGCCGAAAGGGGCCGTCATCCCGATAAATATTATCGATAAACCACCGACGGCCGAACTTCGCCCAGACCAGAAGGACGAGGATTCGCTGCCCCCATATGACGTGCTCGACGGTATCCTGACGATGCTGATGGAGGGTGATGCCTCGGTGGCTGATTGTGTCGCGGCGGGTTACGACCATGACACCGTGAAAAAGGTTGAACACCTGCTCTATATCAGCGAATACAAACGCTTCCAGTCGGCCCCCGGTCCGCGCCTGACCAAAAAGGCATTCTGGCTGGACCGCCGATATCCGATCGCCAACCGTTGGAGAGACCCATCATGACCACAACCCGTTTTGCCCCCTCGCCGACCGGCTATCTGCATATCGGAAACCTGCGCACTGCGCTGTTCAACTGGCTGATTACCCGAAAGGCTGGTGGCACGTTTATATTGCGCCTGGACGACACCGATCCCGAGCGTTCCAAGCAGGAGTACGCCGACCAGATCCAGCGTGATCTGGAATGGTTGGGCCTGACATGGGACCGTATCGAAACGCAATCCGCACGATTGGACCGCTATAATCAGGCGGCTGACGAATTGCGGGCTAGCGGGCGATTATATGAATGTTTTGAAACACCTACGGAGTTGGACCTAAAACGGAAGAAGCAACTCAATATGAGGAAGCCTCCGGTCTACGACCGTTCGGCGCTCGCGCTTTCGGATGCAGAACGTGATGCCTTGAGGGCGGAACGTGCAGGGCATTGGCGGTTCAAGCTCGACCACGAGCGGATCGAGTGGACGGATGGCATTCTGGGCGACCTTTCCATCGACGCCGCCAGCGTTTCAGACCCGGTTCTGATCCGCGGCGATGGACAGTTTCTATACACGCTCGCTTCGGTTTGTGACGACGTGGATTTTGGTATTACGAATGTGGTGCGCGGCTCGGACCACGTCACCAACACGGCCACGCAAATCCAGATCATCAAGGC
>DFBM01000029.1:0-2087 GCA_002366645.1 Rhodobacterales bacterium UBA3080
TGATGAAGTGATGCGTTCCCGATTTGGCTGAGCCAAGACCTTGAACGCGTTTTCTATCGGTTAGGTAACTCATGTCACGCGCTCCTTATATGACCAGCAGGGTCAGAATGGTTAGAACAACCGATCCAGCCACAACCGCAATGCCGGACTTTTTCGCCGCTTCCAGTTCCAGACCGCGGCCCGCATCCCAAACCAGATGCCGGATGCCGTTGAGGAAGTGATAGCAAAGCGCCCAGAGCGAGCCGATCAGGATCAACGAGCCAAACCAGCTCGTCAGCACCGCGTCCGCCGTTTCGAAATATGCGGCGTTGGTCGAGGCCGCCAGAAACCACCAAACCACCAGCACCGCGCCGAGCGTAAGCCCAATGCCGGTGATGCGATGCGTGATTGATGTAAGCATCGACATCTGCGTGCGATAAACTGAAAGGTGCGGTGAAAGCGGGCGGTTGCCCCGGTTTACATCGGCCATGTCTTCCCCTTCTAGAACGACTGCGGGCATGCATGGCCCGAACGTATGCCGAAGCATACTGTATATGGAAATCTAACGCGACGTTAATATAGCCATGATTTTTTGCCTAGCCCGCAGCACACAATTCAGCGTGACTTCGAAGGATATGCGTTACTTTGTGATCACGCTATTTTAAATAGTGATCACAAAGTGGAATCAATCGTGTACATAGGAGCGCGCCAACTCGTTACACATCGTGATTATGCCCTCGCCAGGAGAATAAAACGCGTTTTCCTGATTGCAGTTTTCAATCACAACTTTGACCTCGAAATCCGGTGCAAATCGTTTGTTCAAACGGGCAACTTCCTTACGGATAACGTTGTGCGCGGCCAGAACATACTGATTTCCCAAGGTATCGACGTCTTCGTCCAGCGTTATCCAGTCAGGCCCTGCCTGTGTGCGCTTGATATCCTCCAACACGCTCCCCCAAGACCCTTCGGCCAACTCCCGTTCTTCCTCACAAGTTTGCGCGCGATCCGACGGCAGACCGTTTTCTTCAGCAAAATCATCACGATTTTCAACGTCGCCGCCATAATACAGGCAAATCAAGTTGTAATAGCGTTGTAAATCCAGCGAGTGGGTGTCCCAGACGGCCAGTTCCCAACCTTTCTTTTCGGCTTCTTCGTGGTCGCGGGCGTATTGATCAGCGCTCGCCCAGGTTATTTGTTCGGCCTGTTCGGGCGAGAAAAACTCGTCCGTGATCACAACGACAAACGTATCGGCGGCGTCTTCCTCGCGGCCAAAGACTGGAAGTGGCATCATATCGATCAGGGCGTGGGCGAATTCGTGATACATCGTCGCCAGAACGTTTGCTTCGACGTAAGACATCGTCTCACTGTCGAGATCTTCTTCGTTGATCGTAATCGGATCGCCGCCCTTGGTCTGCTTCTTGGCGTCGGCGGCTGTGGTTATCAACAAACCGGACAGCAGCAATATCAAAAATTTATGCATTGTGATTCCCTAACTAATGTCAGCAGGGAACCAGACACCAATAGTCCAAGTCAAGAAGCACATCGGCGCGGTATTTGCCGTCTTCGCCACGCAGAGGGAAATCCGCCGAAGGACCCTTCACCGCCACCAACCGCATCCGTAGCGCTCCCACCCCGGGGTTTGATACCTCGGCCTTGTCCAGTACTTCGGACCACACACGGATTGTATCGCCCGCAAAACAAGGGTTCGCGTGGGCGCCGGCGTTGATCCCGACAATCATCTGCGCGTTCGCGAGCCCGTTAAAGGACAGCGCCCGCGCCATGGAAATCACGTGGCCTCCATAGATCAACCGGTTGCCATCCGGCCGATTGGTCGCATCAAAATGTACCTTGGCAGTGTTCTGCCAAAGCCGTGTCGCCATCATGTGCTCGGCTTCCTCGATCGTGACACCATCGACATGGTCGATATTTTCACCCACCTCGTAGTCAGCCCACCGGTGTGGTTCACCGGCAAGGTCGAAATCGTAATCGCTGAAATCCAGCCCTTCGGGAATTGTCAGATCATCAACCGACAGCCCCGCTCTCAACTCCGGAACAACCGCTTCAGGTGCGGGCGCATCTACGTCGCGCTTTCGTACCATAACCCAGCG
>DFBM01000029.1:2155-4699 GCA_002366645.1 Rhodobacterales bacterium UBA3080
GCATTCAACGAGACATCAGGCACAGACTTGCCGAAAACCACGTGAAACGCCGCCAAATCCTCGATCGGACTTTCCGGCAATCCACAAGCCCGCGCAAACTCGTCGGAAGAATATAGCGCGAAGCGCGTGGGGTAGAGCGCCGTATAAACAGCCCGCTCGCCCCCTGAAATTGTGCGTGGAACGGCGTGGGTCAGAACCTGCCCGACCGCGTAATCCTCAAAGAAGTTTCCGGCGCTGGTCTTGGACATTTACACTTGTCCCAATTTCATATCAGGCGAGTATTCACCGTCAAAATCCTTAACTACCGCCTGCGCACAGCGCATAACGCCGCGCGCGGCGTCAAATGCCATGGTCGGGCTGCCCTCTAACTGCCAGCCTTTCGACAGCG
Organism: Rhodobacterales bacterium UBA3080; assembly: GCA_002366645.1. Taxonomy (GTDB): domain Bacteria; phylum Pseudomonadota; class Alphaproteobacteria; order Rhodobacterales; family Rhodobacteraceae; genus NORP23. Next base: position 2,544 of record DFBM01000029.1, read on the forward strand.
CCTCCGAAACCTTGTGACAGAAAGCCGAGGTGTCATCCTCGGTCAGCAAGCGGTATGCCAACATGTGTTATCCTCCGAAGGGTGATGGACCAATGAAATAGTGAATTGCAGCGATCACGCAGAATATAACCAGCGAGATCACGGCCGTTTTTACATCGGCTTTCCACGGACCGGCGGCAGGGCGATCCCACGCGCCTTCGCGGTAGTTGATAAGCAACATGTTCAAGACCGCCCAGATACCAAGCCCGCCAAATAGGACCGTCGACCGCAGATCTCCGTTCGCCAGCAAATGCGCTACGGACCAGACGATGACACCCACCAACATCGGGTGCCGCATCAGGGTTGGCGCACGGCCCTTGCCGCTGCCCGCGCCCAACAGGAAGACCGAGATCAGCATCAACAGGTTGTTAAGATGCACGCCCCAGCTGGGTGGCGTATAAAGCGGGTTGGGGTCTTGACCTATATAACCAATAATCATCAACATAATCGCGCCAACATATATCAGCGCCAAACTGGCCTTGATCGGTCCGGCACCGCTTTTAGTCTCTAGTGCAGCACGCGCTTCGGGCATAAGCCGTTTGAACATGTGGAAGAAGCTCCACGTAAGCAGGCCGATTATTAGTAGTGTCATGATATCCCCCCGGATTATTTTCCGAGAACACTAGCAATAGTTTCTGCCTTACCCAACAGTTTTCGCGCGGTATCGACATGAAGGTTCTCGACGATCTTGCCGTTCACCACCGCAACCCCTTCACCTTTGGCTTTTGCCGCCTCGAAAGCATCGACATAAGCTTGGGCCAATTCGATATCTTCGGCGCTCGGTGCGAAAACCTCGTTGGTGATCGCAAGCTGCGCGGGATGGATCAGGGTTTTGCCATCAAACCCCATATCGCGCCCCTGCTGGCAGGCCGCGCGCAATCCCTCGTTATCCTTGAAGGCGTTATAAACCCCGTCGACACAGATCAACCCGTAAGCCCGTGCCGCAAGCAGACATATTGATAGTGACGTCATAACCGGTGCACGATCCGGCGTATGCGCCGCAAAAAGTTCGTTCACCAGATCATTGGTGCCCATAATAAACGTCTGCAACAACGGCGTAGCCCGCGCGATTTCCTGCGCGTTCAGGATGCCCAGCGGCGTTTCCATCATCGCCCAAATCCGCGTTTTCGGGTCCGTCCCGTTTTCCTGCATCCGCGCCGCGATCTTCACCAGATCATCCGCACTGCTAACTTTAGGCACCAAAATCGCATCCGGCGCTGCCGCACATGCCGCATCCAGATCATCCGCCCCCCAAGGCGTGTCCGAACCGTTAATCCTGATCGCCACAAACCGGCGGCCATATCCACCGCCCTTGACCGAGGCGCAAACCAGCTCCCGCGCCATGATCTTCTCGTCCGGTGTCACTGCGTCCTCCAGATCGAGAATCAGCGCATCGACATCCAGCGTTTTTGCCTTCTCAAGCACGCGCTCTCTGGAGCCGGGCATATACAATACGGAACGAAACAGGGTGTGGGGCGCGGTCATGGAAGTCTCCTCAGTATATTGCAGCGCACAAAATAGACGGGAAACCTAGGCATGCGCAAGCCGTCTTGTGGTATAATTTCAAAAAATACTTCTGTGACGTAATTTAGTTACTTCACCACCTCATTCCCGCCTTCGCGCTTGCGGTATGAACGGAATCGGAGTACCCCATTTCTCGATTTCGACCCTCAAAGGAGACTTGCAAAATGGCAAGAGCGAAGATCGCACTAATCGGTGCAGGCCAAATCGGCGGCACACTCGCCCACATCGCGGCGACCAAAGAACTCGGCGACGTTATCATGTTCGATATCGCCGAAGGCACCCCCCAAGGTAAAGCATTGGACATCGCAGAAAGCGCGCCAGTAAGCGGCTTTGACGTCGATATGTCCGGCGCCAATGACTACTCCGCCATCGCCGGCGTAGACGTCTGCATCGTAACAGCCGGTGTTGCCCGCAAGCCCGGCATGAGCCGTGATGACCTGCTCGGCATCAACCTCAAGGTTATGAAATCCGTTGGCGAAGGCATCAAGCAACACGCACCGGACGCGTTTGTGATCTGCATCACGAACCCGCTGGACGCCATGGTTTGGGCGCTTCGCGAATTCTCCGGTCTGCCACACAACAAAGTTGTCGGC
>DFBM01000087.1 GCA_002366645.1 Rhodobacterales bacterium UBA3080
TATACTGCTCGGCAATCAGCTGCCTCTGCTCAGCGGACAAGCCCATTTCCAGTGATATTTGCTGATGATCGGCGGATGCAACGACAAACAGGAATTCCGTGACAGCCAGAAGTTTGTTTTCAAAGCCGTTCGCCGCGTCGACAATGGCGAGCAAATGTTCTTCCATCGCCCTGATATGCCGGTTATTCGCCTCGGAAACGATGCTCTCTACGTCGGGAAAATAGTTATAGACGGTCTGACGGGTCAGGCCAGCTTCGTCAGCGATGCTAGATATGCTCAAACGGTTGAAACCGTCCCGTTCAACAATTTTCAGCGCCGCCTCGATAATGCGTGCCGCCTGTCGTTCCTGATGTTTTGACATAGCTACCTATCCTTGATCCGTTCAATTCGCCGAGGTTGTCGTCTAGGGATGCCAGCCATCAACATAGCTAGACATCGACGCGTTATAGTCGCTCATCCATGTTTTGACGTTCGCCATATCAACTGATTTCAAAAGCGCCGCTACGGCATCGGTTTGCATGAAGTTCTGAAAGTCAGTCTTTTTGGCCCATATGGTCGTTGTAGAAACCCGTCCGTCAGACTTTTCAGACTTGGCGACCATGTACTGGATTAAGCCGGGTTGCCCCCGCAGGAGCTCCCCGGACTTGAGAGATATCGCTAACACATCATCGGCACGTCCCTCGACCGGGGTAATCGTCTCGGTAAAAACAAACACATTGCTACCGTGGTCGTTTGTTTCGTGGCTTTCCATTGCTCTCTCTATATTTACATAATGTAAATATATTAACACTATGTAAAAATTCAACACGCAAGAGTCGGATTCATGACCAGCCTAAGGCCTATTTCTGTCGGGCATGCGGCGGATGTCAGTTCAGGTTATCAGCGCGAAATTTGTTGGCGGTTTCACGAATGAATTCAGAAAGCTCCAAATACTGCTGCGCCAGCGGACTTGATTTGCGCCAGATCATGCCAACAGTCCGCGAAGGCTGGGGCTCGCTAAAGTGATCGATAGAAACCGAAGCCGAGCGTGTTTCAACTTCCACCGCCATTTCAGGAATCAAGGTTACTCCGATTCCAGCGCCAACCATTTGAACCAAAGTGGAGAGCGACGTCGCGTCCAGCGTTTCTCGTGGCAGAGTAGTCTGAAAATTGCAAAAAGACAGTGCCTGGTCGCGAAAACAGTGCCCTTCTTCCAGCAGCAGGAGCCTCATTTCGCGCAGCATGTCCCGATCCGGGATGGGTTTGTTCCGATCAGTCTCCGGACGGACGAGGACGAAGTTCTCTTGAAAAAGTGCAACTTCGGTCAACGTCGGTTCGGAAACAGGCAACGCAACAACGGCTGTATCAATCCGCCCGTCCGCCAACTCTTGCAACAAATTCGACGTCATTGTCTCGCGGACATGAACATCGACATCGGGATAGAGGCGAGAGAGGTGGCCTAAAATGGAAGGCAAAAGGTAGGGCGCAATGGTTGGAATCACGCCGATCCGCAATTGCCCGGTCAGACGACCATGAGATGCGCGTGTCAGTTCCCCAAGTTCGTCGACCGAACGTAAAATTTCCCTTGCACGAACCGAAAGCTCCCGACCGACGGTTGTCAATCTGACCCGGCGAGGCCCTCTTTCGACCAAGACAGTGTTGAGTGACTCTTCCAATTCCTTAATCTGCATCGACAACGCGGGTTGAGAAATAGCGCAGGCGTCGGCCGCTTTTCCAAAGTGCCCGTGTCGCGCGAGGGAATCGAAATAGCGAAGCTGTTTGAGGGTAATACCGATCATAACTCAAACTAATCGATACAATCAGAAAATGCAATTTCCCCTTATCGATAAAGTTTACTAAGTTAGAATCAGGGAGACGGTAATTAGCCGGACTTCGACGGAGCAATTAATTGATCTCGATGGGAGAGAAAAAATGGACGATAACAACGTAGGAAAATGCCCGGTCGCACACGGTGCCACAAATGTGGGTATGCGTTCGAATAAGGACTGGTGGCCTAACCAACTCAATCTTCGCATCTTGCATCAGAACTCGGCCAAATCCGACCCGATGGGTACTGGATTCAAATATGCTGAGGAATTTAAAAAACTCGATCTGGATGCGTTGAAAAAGGACCTTAACGCGCTGATGACGGAAAGTCAGGACTGGTGGCCGGCAGACTACGGTCACTATGGCGGCTTATTCATCCGTATGGCGTGGCACAGTGCGGGCACCTATCGGACAGCAGATGGTCGTGGTGGCGGTGGAAGGGCGCAGCAGCGCTTTGCCCCCCTAAACTCATGGCCTGATAACGGCAACCTGGACAAGGCGCGACGCCTGTTGTGGCCGATCAAGCAGAAATACGGCAACAAGATCTCCTGGGCTGACCTGATGATTTTGGCAGGCAACAGCGCCATTGAATCGATGGGCGGCACAACCTTCGGGTTCGCTGGTGGTCGTGCAGATGTATGGGAGCCCGAGGAAGACGTCTATTGGGGCGCCGAGGGCGAATGGATGGGTGACGAGCGTTACTCCGGCGAGCGCGATCTGGAAAACCCGCTGGCCGCTGTGCAGATGGGCCTGATCTATGTGAACCCCGAAGGGCCGAACGGCGAACCCAATATTTTGGCCTCCGGCCGTGACGTTCGCGAGACTTTCGCTCGAATGGCAATGAACGACGAGGAAACCGTCGCGCTAGTGGCCGGTGGTCATACTTTCGGTAAAGCGCATGGCGCCGGTGACCCCACGTTAGTCGGCCCCGAGCCGGAAGCCGCCGCCATCGAGGAAATGGGTCTGGGCTGGATCAACGAGCATGGCACCGGCAAGGGTGGCGACACAACGACCTCGGGCATCGAAGGTGCGTGGACCGCGAACCCGACGCAATGGGACAACGGCTATTTTGACCTTCTGTTCGGATATGACTGGAACTTGACCAAAAGCCCTGCAGGCGCATGGATCTGGGAGCCGGTAGGTGTTTCGGAAGAAGACATGGCACCGGCGGCGGATGATGCGTCGAAGAAGGTACCCACTATGATGACCACTGCCGACATGGCGATGCGCCTGGACCCGATCTATGGTCCGATCTCGAAGCGGTTCCACGAAAATCCCGAAGAGTTTGCCGATGCCTTTGCCCGTGCCTGGTTCAAACTGACCCACCGCGACATGGGCCCGCGCTCGCGTTACTTGGGCAAGGAAGTGCCCGCAGAAGAGCTGGTCTGGCAGGACCCGATCCCGACGTCGGAAACAAATCTGGACGACGCCGATATCGCGACCCTAAAGGAACAAATCCTTGCATCAGGTCTTTCGGTTTCAGACTTGGTGAAAACCGCATGGGCGTCGGCCTCAACTTTCCGTGGATCGGACATGCGGGGCGGAGCCAACGGTGCGCGTGTCCGTCTGGAACCGCAAAACCGCTGGGACGCGAACGAGCCGGATGAACTGGAACGGGTGCTGAATGTGTTGGAAGGTATCCGTGCGGGTTGTGGCAAGTCGATCTCCATGGCCGACCTTATCGTGCTGGGCGGCGCGACCGCAATCGAGAAGGCCGCAAAGAGTGCGGGGCATAGCGTAAGTGTAACAACCACGCTCGGTCGTGGCGACGCGACAGCCGAGCAAACAGACGTTGAAAGCGTGGGCATGCTGGAACCGGCGGCGGACGGGTTCCGTAACTATCAGAAAAAGGCCTACACGATTTCGCCAGAAGAGCTTCTGATTGACAAGGCGCAACTCTTGACGCTGACAGCGCCGGAAATGACCGTACTTGTCGGTGGTATGCGTGTGTTGGGTGCCAATCATGCCGACACGCCACACGGAGTCTTCACGAACCGCGTTGGCACACTATCGAACGACTTCTTCGTGAATCTCCTCGATATGGGCACGGATTGGTCGGACGCCGGAAATGGCACTTACGAAGGCCGCGACCGTTCTTCGGGCAACGTTAAGTGGACCGCTACGCGTTTCGACCTCGTCTTCGGCTCAAACTCGCAACTGCGGGCGATTGCTGAAGTCTATGGACAAGACGACGCCGGTGGCAAGTTTGTGACCGATTTCGTGGCAGCTTGGAACAAGGTAATGAACGCAGATCGCTTCGATCTGGCCTAATCGCACAGCCCCACCAACAAAACTGGACGGCGTTTCGAGATACTTCGAGACGCCGTCGCTTTCCGGTGCCTTAGCCAACAAGTCGAACGCATTGATCACAGCCATATATGCTCTACGGTAAGTGTTTCAGGTCCGATACTGGCTAAGCGTTTCGGGTTCGGGCTGTAGCTCGGACATCGGAACCGAGATCGAACCCTGCTGCACGATCCGGCAATGTTTACGCCGCAATGCCCGTGGATGCGGAACGCCACACGAATGGGCAATCAGATTTGTGCCGTAGTTAATTTTGCCCGCGAAGTTTCTTACGCGGACGGACTTTTCGACGGGATCAAGGCCATTTTGCAGGCTGGCTTTATGCGTTGTGATGCCGGTTGGACAGGTGTTTTTGTTGCACTTCAACGCCTGAATGCAGCCAAGAGAGAACATGAAACCACGGGCGGAAGTGACAAAATCAGTGCCCGCACAGTAGGCCCATGCAACTTCGGCGGGCGTAATCAACTTACCGGAAGTGATGACCTTTATACGGTCGCGCAAACCATATTTGATCAGAGTATCAACAACCATCGGCAGGGATTCTTTGACGGTTAACCCGACACTATCCATCAAAGGCATTGGGGCCGCACCCGTTCCGCCGTCACCGCCGTCGATAGTGATGAAGTCGGGCGCGCTCTCGATTCCACGTGCATGTATTTCCCGGCAGAGCGTTTCGAGCCAGCCATAGCCGCCAATCACAGCTTTGAAGCCAACGGGGAGGCCGGACACTTCGCGTGTATGCGCGATGAAATCCAACAACTCCTTGGAACTGTCAATTTCTGGATGGCGGTTAGGGGAAATGGAATCTTCACCCGCCGGAATGCCGCGAATTGCCGCGATCTCGGGCGTAACCTTCGCACCCGGTAAAATGCCACCTTTTCCCGGTTTAGCGCCTTGGCTCATTTTCAACTCAATCATCTTAACTTCAGGGTGCGCTGCCACTTCACGCAGCTTGTCGTCGTCCAGACCACCTTCATCAGTGCGCACACCATACTTGGCCGTGCCCATCTGGAAAACAATATCGCAGCCACCCTCTAGGTGATACGGCGACAATCCACCTTCGCCAGTGTTCATCCAGCATCCGGCCATCTTTGCCCCAGCAGATAGCGCGCGGACGGCGGGCTTGGAAATGGCGCCAAAGCTCATGCCTGAGATG
>DFBM01000129.1 GCA_002366645.1 Rhodobacterales bacterium UBA3080
GGGAATAAATATGGTGGCAGCCGGAAGGATCGAAATCACCTTTGGGCAGCTCTTTGCGGGAATACCGCAACCGATCAAGAAACGGTCAGATCAGAATCTGACACTTTGTTTGATTAAGAACGATCCAGTAAGCTGTCCACGACAACGATGAACATTACAACATTCCGGCATAGGCACGTGACAGTGGATGCGAGGCTTTCGCTGTGAACTCATCCAGAGCGATGTCTTCAACGATACGGGCGTCGTCGAGAACGGCAATACGGTCGGCAAGTTGGCGAAGCGGGGCTAGGTCATGGCTAACAATCAACATGGCAGGTTTGCGTTTGGCATGCACCCGGCGCAGTAGGTGTATGGTGCTTATCTGTGTTGCCAGATCAAGCGAGGAAAACGGTTCATCCAATATCAGTACTTCGGGCTCTGCCGCTACGGCACGGGCTAGCGCCACTCGCTGGCATTGCCCCCCCGATAGTGAATGAGGTCTTCGCAAAATGGTGGCTTGATCGAGGCCTAGATCGTTCAAAATTTCTTCGGCTTGTGATCGGCGCTTGTTAGCTGGGCCGATGCGAAAACCGGAAAGGGTTTCGACCACGGCGGCGCGTGCGGTTAGGTAGGGGCTGAGGGCTTGGGTAGGGTCTTGCCACAGGTATTGTATATGTTGGCGTGCAAAACCTTCGCCAGGTGCGATCGGGCTGCCATTCAGGTGGATTTCACCCTGATCTGCCGTCTCCAGCCCGACCAAACAACGTGCAAGCGTTGACTTCCCTGCACCGGAGCGGCCGATCAGGCCGACGACTTCGCCGGCTTTGATATCCAGATTGATGCCATTCAGGACATCGACACCGTAAAAGTGCTTGCTCAAGCCACGGATGCTTAGCATGTGCTTCCCAGCTTCATGGCTGCCTCCGCTAAAGATTTCGCGGCAGGGGCGTTGGAGTTGTCGAGATCAGACACGTGGGTGTCTTCGACCAATTGGCCATCCTGCATGACGAGGGTTCTGTTTGCTACTTCACGAACCGCCCGTAGGTCGTGACTGATGAACAATAAAGCGGCACCTGTTTCGTCTACCATGTCATTTATCGCGGCAAGAATTTCGCGTTCGGTCAATACGTCGAGCCCTGTGGTCGGTTCATCCGCGATCAAAATGCGGGGGCGAAGGATCAGCGCCATGGCTATCAGCACACGTTGTTTCATGCCGCCGCTTAGTTGATAGGGAAACAGTTTGAGAACCTCCTGATCCAGCGATACTTTTTCCAACGCTTTGGTAATTGTCTGTTCGTCAACTACGCGGGCAATGCGGGCTGTTTCGGTTAGTTGTGGGCCAATACGACGGGCTGGTGAAAGTGCCGTTCCCGGGCTTTGGAAAATCTGAAATATTTGCCGCCCACGGATGTTCCGCCACTCGGTTGGTGGCAATGCCAGTACTTCACGACTATCCAGTTGAACGGTTCCTTCGAGAAGCTGCAAAGGTGGGCGCAACAGGCCGCATAGGGCCGCCGCGGTTAGCGATTTGCCACAACCGCTGGCCCCGATAAGGCCAACCCGTTCACCGGCAGCCAAGTCGAAACTAAGCTGGTTCAGCAGGGGGGCATCGCGGCCAGCTGAAACGCTAAGATTACTTACAGAAAGCGCTGCTACCATTCGTAGGGCTCCCTCTTATCCAGAAGCTCGCGCAGGCCTTCGCCGACGAGGTTGAAGGCAAGTACGGACAAGGTTACCGCCAAGCCCGGCACAATCAACATATGAGGTGCCTGTACGAGGAACGGGCGGGCTTCGTTCAGCATTGCGCCCCATTCCGGCGTTGGCGGTTGCGCGCCGATGCCGAGGAAACTGAGCGACGACAGTGCCAACAGGACCGAGGCAGTTTCAAGTGAAATTATAACCGCCAGCGGTGGTAGTATCTGCGGCAATATATGTCGGAAAACAACCCGCAGCCGTGATGCGCCGCCAAGTCTAGCGCCGCGAACGAAATCCCGGGCGCTGGCCGAAAGTACGAGCGCGCGCACCAGTCGCGCATTTGATGGCCACCAAGCGGCGGCAACACCGATAATCGAAGCCTCTAGCGAAGCGCCCATGAACCCGATGATAGCCAACGCGAGTACCAAGGTCGGAAATGCCATGATGATATCCGCCAAACGCATCATCACCATATCCACACGCCCGCCGGCCAAACCGGCGACAAGCCCCCAAGGTAACGAGATCGCAAGGATCGCCGCCATCGCGGACATTGCGGCTCCCATGGATACCGGTATTGCCGCGACCATGCGCGATAGTACATCACGACCCAGATGATCGGTTCCAAGTGGATGTGCCACGGATGGTGAGGCCAGTCGGGACAGAAGATCCATCTTTTCGGGCGGAGGCAGATTCAAGATAATGCCGGACAGAGCCAGCGCCGCGATCAGGGCGAGAAGCACCAGCCCGGCGAAGAAACCAATACGGCCCACGTCAAATCCTAGACGCAGGGCAGGGATGGAGGTGGATTTGTTACTCATGATTGACCTCGCGTCGTAACTGAGGATCAAAAAGAATGACGATGATGTCGGCCAGCAGGCTGGTTATGAAAAAGCCAAGCCCCATGAAAACCAGATAGGCCTGAATCACGGGTAAATCGCGCTGGGCGATGGCTTGCAAAATGAGTTGCCCAAGTCCGGGCCAGCCAAAGATACTTTCGACGATTACCGCACCACCAAGCAGCGCACCAAATGTATTGGCCCATGCGGTGGCGAGCGGCCCTATGATGCGCGGTGCGATATGTCCGACGAGAATGGACGCGGGGGAAAGCCCCTTGGCGATTGCCAGCCGGACATGGTCCTCGCACATCTCGGAACGGATGCGTTCATAAACCACCCGACCCAAGGATGCTCCGGCCCCGAGACTTAACGTCAGAGCAGGCAGGATCAGGTCGGGAGCGGAGCCGTTTCCAACCAGCCGCATCCAGCCTAACTGGAGCACAAAGGCGTAGATCAACAAGAGCGCCAGCCAAAAAGACGGCACTGAAACCAATGCGATTGTTAGCCCGCGCAGCCCCGCTCTTGTCCAGCGCCCTGCGGAGATCGCGGCAACACCAAGACCTAACGAAATGGTGACAGCGCCGATAAATGAGCTGACCGCTAGCGCGAGTGTTGAAGGTAAATGGATGCCAATCTCGTCCATGACGGATCGGCCGGTGGCAATGGATTCTCCGAATTCAAAACGCAAAGCGCGGCCGAGCCAATCGAAATAACGCGGAAAGAATGGTTTATCTAGGCCGTATTCTGCCTTGATCGCAGCAATGTCCTCGGGTCTCGGCACAACGCCCATCGCTCGCAACTCCTGCATAACCGGATCACCCGGTGCTAGAGACACAATAGCAAAGGCAACGAAAGACATGCCCAGCAATGTGGGCAACGCAGTGGCTAGCCGGATCAGGATGTAGCGCAGCATGTGGATTTCCTAGGTTGGCGGAGCCCCTTGGAAGGGCCTCCGCCGTTATCAGGCAGGTTCAACTAGTCAGCCACGGTGACGCGGCCATAGTCGATCCAGTCAGCATACTCCGACATCGGCACCTCGATTCCGGGGCGCGACAAGGTGAAGTTGGGCACCATAAGAATCGGGATTGCAGCCAGATCGTCCTGAACAATCGCCCGATGGGCTGCACGGACTTTATCGATGACGTCTTCGCGGGTCTGGGCAACACGTGCTTCGGCTAGAAGCGCATCGACATGCGGACCAGGTGCGGTGAACTTGTAGCCACCCCATGGTGTGGTCGTTGTGAAGAGGTTGTTCAACAGGTAGGTCGGGTCGGTATTGTTGTTCGACGCGAACTCCATATAAAGATCGGCCTCTCCGGTATCCAGATAGGTCGAACCGTAGACCCCACTGTCATCAACCTCGACCAGATCGATATCGATGCCTATGGCAGCAAACATTTGCTCTAGCATTTCCGGCATTGGTTTAACCGTCGAAACGTTCGGGTAGGCTGCGACAAGACGCAAAGACATCTTGCGTCCGTCTTTCTCGCGGATACCATCGGCGCCCATTACCCAGCCAGCTTCGTCCAGTAAGGTGCCCGCCTTGACCGGATCATAGCCAAAACCATCGGTATGGTCGTCACCAAGGTTGAACATCCAACCCGGCAAAATTCCTTTGGCAGGAACACCGCGACCGGCAAACAGAATGCTTGCAATAGTCTCGCGGTCGATTGCACAAGCCAGCGCTTCGCGCACCTTGTAGTCCTGCGCAATGTCAAACGGCGCCGAGCCGTTCAGATTGGCGAGCAGCGCGACGTAACGGATAGGGCGGCTTTCATGCAGAACAACCGAACCATCCTGTGGCATCGACAGAAGCATTTGTGGTGTTACCTCGTCAATCACGTCGATCTCGCCGTTCTGCAAGGCCAGCAGACGAGCATTGTCGTCAGCAATAAAACGGAAGGTCAGACGGTCAACTGTAGGTGCTTCGCCCCAATAGTCCGGGTTGCGAACCACGGTCAGTTGCTGTTTAGGCTCGTAGCTTTCAAACAAATACGGGCCAGTGCCGACAGGGTTTTCCGCACGATTTGTCATCGTGGAGAAGAACGAGGTCGCGCGATGGGTCATGTTTTCGATCACAAGCGCGGAGCCGGTTTCCGAGCGGAAATCGAAGCTCATATCACCGGTCTTTTCAAAGCTTTCCTGATTGATCTGCAAGAAATCGGAACGCCCCTGATCGTATAGGCGCAGCGCGGCAATCGCGGTGTCGGCGTTAAATGCGGTTCCATCCGAGAAAATCACGCCTTCTTGCAGCGTGATACTGTAAGTGCCGTCCGCATAGTCCCAGCTCTGGAACAAAAGCGGGCTCGGCAGGAAATTCTCGTCCGGCTTCACAGCTGTTTCCACAATTTGGGCCGCCGGACGGCGCGTTGTGAAGGTGAATTTCTGTTCGTCGATGCTATAGTGGTCACGTTTGACAGCGACAGTAAGCGAGGTTTCAGCCTGTATGGACGTAGCAACCATCGGTAAGGCAAGCAGCGCAGCCGTGGCAAGACGCCCGGCCAAAGTCATTTTAAACATTTTATAGTCCTTGTGGATCTGAGTTCAGGGTTTTTGCTGAGGTCAGATCACAAGTGGGGGCGCACGTGGCGTGTAGGGATGCAGCGCTAGCGCTTGGGCATCCAGAGGGTCGGGCTGCACCGCAACCGCTGCGATAACTATAAGGTCGGCAGATTCGACATTTGGCGTGGAGAACGGAAAGGCGGCGATCTGTGATGCGAAGAAATCACATGCAGAATCTATTTCTTCATGCCCACCGTCGGATTGATCCAACGACACGGTGATGCTTTTCACCTCGCCAGCGGTACAAATTACGTAGGCGACTGTGCCGCCTTCGACCGCAAGCATTGTGCCAGTAGGGCGCAGGGCGATTCCGGCCAGAACGCTCAGGACTAGAACAAGACGAATAATCCCGGTCCATCCTATTTTCACAGCGTTTTACTCCTTTTCTTCGCGCGGACATGGCGCGTCGATACGGGCAGAACCTACAAGACCTCGTTCTGCGACACTATCGTCATTGTGTCGCAGATAGGCGAGCGTACACTCCCACCCATGTTTGGTGCTTTGGCAAATCACGTCTACCGCCGCCTGTTGCTTGCGCAGGTGTTGTCCATTCTCGGGTCGGGATTGACGACGGTCGCCCTTAGCCTGCTTGCATTTGAACTAGCTGGCGCAGATGCGGGTGCCGTATTGGGGATCGCGTTAACCTTGAAAATGGTAGCGTATGTCGGTCTTGCCCCTGTTGCCACAGCTCTGGCGGCGCGCCTACCGCGGCGCCCGTTTCTGATAGCGCTCGATCTTAGCCGAGCGGCTCTTGTGTTGCTGCTGCCATTCGTAACCGAAATTTGGCAAATCTATGTACTAGTCTTTTCTTTTCAGGCATTTTCAGCCGCCTTCACCCCGACTTTTCAGGCGACGATTCCGGACATCCTGACCGACGAAGAAGAGTACGCGCAGGCGCTCTCACTGTCGCGTTTGGCATATGATCTTGAAGCCTTGCTTAGCCCGCTGCTGGCTGGCTTACTGCTCAGCATGGTGTCTTTCCACTTCCTCTTTGCCGGAACCGCACTTGGCTTTCTGGCGTCGGCGGTTCTGGTGTTTTCGGTAGTTTTACCGAAGCAGAACATAATGACCGCTCAGGCCCCATTCCTTCGGCGTTTGACGAGGGGCGTCTGGATATATCTGGCCACGCCCCGCCTGCGCGGCCTTCTTGCGCTGTATATGGCGGTCGCCGCCGGTACTGCGATGGTGATCGTGAATACGGTCGTCCGGGTTAAAGGAGTCCTCGGTTTGGGGGACGAGATAGTCGCCCTCTATTTCGCAGCCTACGGTATTGGGTCAATGGTCGTTGCGTTGTCGCTCCCTCGATTGTTGGGGAAAGCCACGCCGCGGCCCGTAATGCTAGCCGGTGCCGTGATCCTGTCGGCTAGCCTTACCCTAGCTGCCTTCGAGTATGACCTGCTGGCCGGCCTCGCCTTGTGGGCCGCTCTGGGAGTCGGTGCATCTTTGATCCAGACACCCTCTGGACTGTTGCTGACACGGTCCTGTCATAACGAAGATCGACCTGCCGTCTTTGCCGCGCATTTCGCCCTGTCGCACGCTTGTTGGTTAGTGGCCTATCCGATGGCAGGGCTGTTGGGCGCGCGAATAGACCTGAGCGCCGCCTTCGCCATAATGGCGGTGATCGCCGCCGCCGCAACGTCAGCCGCCTACGTTTTGTGGCCGCGCAACGACACTTCTGAAATCGAGCATTGGCATCCGGAGCAGGAACATGAACACGCTGTCGGTGATCCAACCCACCTCAATCCGGACGCATCTGGATCAGATAAGCCAGTTCGGCATAAGCACCAGCCTTTACGTCACAGCCATGTCTTTGTCATAGACGACCATCACCCCGTTTGGCCCACAAGTAAGTAGTCTGGCGATGCTTGAAATTTTCTATCGTCAACTCGAATTAAATTGTAGGAGTTGCGGCTCAAGGACCACGGACATGGCCGCCTTTGGCACCGGGTGCAGCCGACTAATTTCCAAAAATGAAGCCTAGATGGAAACTTACGAAAGCCGGTTTCCCTCATAATATTTCCAGCACCCGAACAGAAACCCTCGCTATTTAAATACCCCTTTTGCTAACAGACCATCCGCTTCTGTGCTCTAAAAGATTTGTTGGGTGTTGTCGTCAGTCGTACTAGATGCAATCGAATAAAGCGGACAAATTCAGAACATCAAAGGCACAAATTCGGCACATTTCCTCCGTAAGCCCCAAGATGGAACAAGGGCTTGTGGCCGCCACAAGGCGCTTAATTCTCTACTGGGTA
>DFBM01000199.1 GCA_002366645.1 Rhodobacterales bacterium UBA3080
CCTGCAACACCCGCCGGTCATTATCAGGCGACCACAGCAAGTCGCGGCGCTGCTCGGCGATTGCAGCGGCCAGTGGCACAAAGAACCGCTTGCCGGGCAAAATACCCGACGTCTCGAAACGGTCGAGTTGCCCCGCTGCATCCCGTACCTCCAGCGAAATATTTACCGGCATCCCGACCCAGATATCCTTGCTGAAATCCTCGACGAGCACCTCGTTCACCTTGTCGGTCGCTCCGCGAAACGGCATCGGCAAATTCGTCGTTAAAGCCTGCCGAGCCACCGGATCCGCCGCCAACCCGAACCGCCGGTCTACCCGCACCAGATCAAGTGCGATACTGACACTGCCCGCAACCACGCCATAATCATCCGTGGCCGTGAACGGTAGTTCCATCGCGCCCGAGGTCGTCTGTCCCACCTCCTGCGTCACCACAATATTCGGCGGTGCATCCGCCGTCGTGATAAATCGCCAACTATCCAGAACCTGCTTGCCCTCGTGGACCGAGATCTCGCCGGATTTCACCAACGGGATAGTCACATTCTGCACCGAAGCATGTTCACCGGAAAACGCGACCGCCGTATCGGAAACGTCCTGAACCAGCGAAACTTTGTCAGTGCCGCCATAGACCTGCATCACCACCTGCGTGCCCGTCGGGAGTTGCAACACGGCCCCGTCGGTCACATCCCCCAGATAGACCTGCGGCTTACCAGTATAAGCGGGTGGCCTCGCCCAAGCCTCGATACTTGTGCCAATACCACCAGCCGCAATTGGCGTCAGCAGAACCTGCTTCGCATTCGTTAACGCCCCGCTTGGCGCGAACACAACCGCTGCCATCGCGCTCACCAGCGCCATAAACCGCAAGCCGTTGCGATCATATCTCGACAAACGCAAATCCGGCGCTGCGGGTTTTAGACCCGCCGCCTCCGCCGCCATCCGCGACTGGTGCAGCTCCCACAGCTCTTTGGTGAAGGTATCGTCTTGTCCGGTCGCCGGATGGTCCCGCAGGGACGCAAGCGGCGCATCCACGCTGCCGCTATCCAGCCGGTCTATGGCGTGATCGCGACGCGGCAAACGAAACCCGCGAAGCCCCAGCACCAGAAACACCGCCCCGACCAACAGCACCAGAACCATAAACACGCGACCGCCGTTTACAGAAAACCAGCCAAGCCCACCGAACGCCAGAAATGCATAGGTAAACAACGCCAGCGTCCAGATCGGCCAGAACCGCCGTGAAAGGACCTCCAGCCAAAGCGCTGCGCGCGACAGTAATATCCTTTGACGCAAGGCGCGAAGGATACCGACGTAGCGTTTATCTGCGTAGCGTTGCCAAAGTTGGTTCATACCACCATCCGAAACCTACCGGAGCGCGCCACGAACGACTCACTCCATCCAGTCAGGAATGCTATCCCGATTGATCATTTCTTCATAGGTTGGACGTGCGCGAACCACAGCAAATTGATCACCGTGCACCAGAACTTCGGGGATCAACGGGCGCGAGTTATACTCGCTCGACATAACCGCCCCATACGCGCCGGCCGAGCGGAAGGCCATCAACTCCCCCGCTTCCATTGGTGGCATGTTGCGTTCCTTGGCAAAGGTATCGCCACTCTCGCAGACCGGTCCAACGATGTCATGCTTGGCCGGCTCGACGCCAACAGCGGGTTCCACAACCGGAATAATATCGTGATGGGCTTCGTACATCGCTGGGCGCACGAGGTCGTTCATCGCGGCATCCACAATCAGGAAATCCCGCCCCTCGCCTTCCTTGCGATAAATAACCGAAGTCACCAGCAAGCCGGCATTTCCCGCAATCAACCGACCCGGCTCGATTTCGATCTCGCACCCAAGATGCCCGACCGTCTCGCGCACAATGTCACCATATTCCATCGGCAACGGCGGCGCTTCGTTGGAGCGCTCGTAAGGAATTCCGAGCCCGCCACCAAGATCAAGCCGCCGAATATCGTGCCCGTCCGCCCGCAGGGTTTCCGTTAGCTCCGCCACTTTTTTGAAAGCCGCAGCATAAGGTGCGAGGTCGGTTAACTGGCTGCCGATATGCACATCGATCCCGACAACTTCCAGTCCTTTCAGCGTCGCGGCTTCGGCGTAAACTTCGCGTGCCTTGGCGATCGGAATACCGAACTTGTTCTCTGACTTCCCCGTCGCAATCTTGGCGTGGGTCTTGGCGTCCACATCCGGATTAACCCGCACCGTTATCGGCGCGACTTTACCAAGCGATAAGGCCACCTCGTTCAGCACCCGCATCTCCGGCTCGCTCTCGAGGTTAAACTGGCGAATACCGCCGTTGAGCGCCAGAACCATCTCCTCGCGGGTTTTACCAACGCCCGAGAAAACGATATGTTCTCCCGGCACACCCGCCGCTATCGCGCGCGCATATTCGCCACCGGATACCACGTCCATTCCCGCACCCATCTGCGCCATGATCCGCAGCACCGCCATATTGGAATTCGCCTTCATCGCATAGCAGATGAAATGGTCCATGCCCGCCAGCGCCTCGTCAAAGACCTGATAGTGGCGCTGCAATGTCGCCGTCGAATATACATAAAACGGCGTGCCAACCGAAGAGGCGATGTCAGTCACAGGCACATCTTCAGCGTGAAGCATGCCGTCGCGGTAAATAAAGTGGTCCATTGGTGTCGCCCGTAGCTCAAATTACAAGCGTCAGATATAGCGGCAAGCCGAACGGCTCGCCACCCCCGAAATCATAACGGGCAATATCCGGAACGCGCTGAAAAGCGTCGGTTCACTCGACGTGGATATGGTAAATCGACCAGACCCACCAATCATCCGGCATGCTGGCCAGATCGGACCGTTCCGCGCGCGGAAAGACCACATGTGTCGGCCCGAAGTCGCCAATAGCAAAGGGAATACCATCGCGTTTCAACGCCACAACCGCCCCGTTCACAAAAGCTGCTTCCAGCGGAATCTCCACGGCATACCCGTCAAGCGCACGGATCGTGACAATTTCACCCGTCGCACCAACAGAGGCCAGCACATCCTTCAGCAACGGCCCTTCAAAACTGTAGACCTCGCCACCCTTCGGAAAATCTGCCTGTACCGTCGCTTGCGGTAGTGCCTGCAAAGCAGCGGTATCAAACTGCGCTGCTTTGTCGAAGGTGATTTCGTTGTAAATGAAGAACTTATCGACGTCCTCGGAACTCGCCTCACGGGTTGGCAACTCCACGTTACCTGTAATCGTCAGAATAACGGTGCCGCGAAACTCGCCTTCTCGCCAGACCTGTTCCGCCAAAGCCGGTCCTGAAAGAAAAGCCAATAGAGCTACTGTAAGAATTTTGAAATACCTGATCATATTGCTGCCTTTAATTTTAAAAATCAAACACAGCAGTAAATATGATCAGCTCGCGCTTACCTCGGTCGCTGTCGGGTAGTCAGGAGGGCCTTTAATCCCGCAGGATGCCGTCGCCCCCAATAAGCCGACGGCCGCCAATATTAGAACCATCCTCATGCCAACTCCCCTTTCCAGCGCTCGATTTGCATTCGAACCTGATCCGGTGCCGTGCCGCCATAGCTTGCACGACTCGCCACAGAGTTGTCCACCCCTAACACCGAGAAAACACTCGAAGTTATCGCAGGGTTAACCGATTGCATCGTTTCCAGCGACAATTCCAGTAAATCACAGCCACTATCTTCAGCGATCCTTACTAACGCTCCAGTTGCATGATGTGCTTCGCGGAACGGCAAGTTCAGCTCCCGTACCAACCAGTCCGCCAAATCCGTCGCCGTCGAGAACCCCGAGGCCGCCGCCACCCGCAAGCTATCCTCGACAGGTTTCATGTCACCGACCATCCCCGTCATCGCCGCCAACGCCAGCATCAGGCTGTCCGCCGCATCAAACACCTGCTCTTTGTCTTCCTGCATGTCCTTCGAATACGCCAAGGGCAGGCCCTTCATAATAGTCAGCAAAGCTATTAACGAACCGTTAATACGACCAACCTTCGCGCGGATCAGCTCCGCCGCGTCGGGGTTCTTCTTCTGTGGCATGATTGAAGAACCGGTCGAGAACCGATCCGAAAGCACTACAAACCGGAACTGCGCCGAAGACCAGATCACCAGTTCCTCGGCAAAGCGCGACAAGTGCGTGGCACAAATCGAAGCGCTAGACAAAAATTCCAGCGCGAAATCCCGATCCGAAACCGCATCCAGCGAGTTCGCCGCCGGACGATCAAAGCCCAGCGCCTCGGCCGTCATGTGCCGGTCAATCGGATAAGCTGTACCCGCCAAAGCAGCCGCCCCCAAAGGTGATTCATTCATACGCGCCCGCGCATCTTCCATCCGTGACTTGTCCCGCGCAAACATCTCGACATAGGCCATCATGTGATGCCCCCACGTCACCGGCTGCGCCACCTGCAAATGCGTAAAGCCGGGCATGACAATATCCGCACCCGCCTCGGCCTGTTCCACCAACGCCTTCATCAACGCCGCGATTCCCTCGATCGCCGCATCAAACTGATCCCGCGTCCACAGCTTGAAGTCCGTCGCAACCTGATCGTTGCGCGAACGCCCCGTGTGCAACCGCCCTGCTGGCTCGCCAATCAAATCCGTCAGACGCGATTCGACATTCATATGAATATCTTCCAGCGCCTTCGAGAACGGAAAATCGCCGCTTTCGATCTCTGACAATACCGTGAGCAGTCCTTCCCTGATCGCGCTCGCATCACTATCAGTAATAATACCACGGGCAGCCAACATCGCCGCGTGGGCGCGGGAACCTTCGATGTCCTGACGGGCCATACGTTTGTCGAAATCAATCGAGGCATTGATCGCCTCCATGATCGCATCCGGACCGGCGGCAAACCGCCCGCCCCACATTGCATTCGATGATTTTTTGTCCGACATAGTGATACCTGTTCAATCCACGAGGCCAAAATGACAAGACCCCTTCTTACCGCCCTGCTATACGCCGCTCTGACTCTGGGTGCAAACCCTGTGGCAGCATTCGACGCCGAAACCCGTCAGGCCATTCTGGACTTGCGCGTCGACGACATGCGCAAAATGAAAGTTCACGTAGTTCCCGGCGACATCGTCATGGTCGAATTCCAAGACGTCGAGGGTAACAAGATGACCCTCGCAGACACCAACGGCCAGTATCGACTGGTGAACTTCTGGGCCACATGGTGCGCGCCCTGCCGCGAAGAAATGCCGGCACTCGACGCCCTACAGGTCGCAATGGGCGGTGAATACTTTCAGGTCATGACCATCGCCACCGGTCGCAACCGCCTCGCCGGCATCCGCAAATTCTACGCCGAAGCCGGAGTCACCAACCTCCCGGTTCTGCTCGACCCGAAAGGCAAGCTCGCGGTCAGCATGGGTGCCCTCGGACTACCCGTAACGATCCTGCTAGATCGCGAAGGACAGGAAATCGCCCGCCTGACAGGCGGCGCCGACTGGGCCAGCGAAAACGCTCTGGAAGTTTTGCGGGCGTTGATGGACGAAGAATAACCGCCGCCCTTAGATCTAATTCTCCCGCCCTTAAATCTAATTCTCCTCCTTGACGTCCACCCGCGGGCTAAGTGATTATCAATTCAGAAACCATGCTGAGCAGTTTAGGCAGTGCAGCGAAAGTCCGTTTGGATAAATGATGCGAGTGGAAATGAAGTACAGAAAGGCATTGAAATCCGATGCCTCGAGCATGGCAGCTCTCTCAATTGAAGTTTGGTTAGGAACGTACCTTCGCCGAGGTATAAACTCCTTTTTTGCAGACTTTGCACTGTCTGAGTTTACGGCCCCGAAGTTTGAAGCACTACTTGGTGACCGGAGTGAATTTTTTGCCGTATCCGAGAATGACGAAGGAATTGATGGGTTCATTCGTATCACCACTGGAAATCCGGCGCCAGTTAATGGCTGTTCGAACACAGAGATTAGCACCCTGTATATTCAACCAAGGCATCACGGTAGGGGCCTCGGGAAAGGTCTGCTAAAAGCGGGCTTGCTGCACTGCCGTGAAAACAATGTTCAATCGGTTTGGTTGGCAACCAATTCGGAAAACACTTCTGCAATAAATTTCTATCTGTCACAGGGCTTTCAGAACGTCGGCAAAACACACTTCCGCATTCAAGATCAGGCTTATCTGAATGAGGTATTTTCATACGAACTGAAGTAGTCAATTGTCCGGTAAATAACGGTGGTGCGTTTGCTCAAATTCGCGGTTGCTCCGGTGACGCATTGTCAGCAAAACTGAGGATGCACACCCAATTAGGTTAACGCTCACCAACCAAAAATTGTACATACGCATTGTGTACGGGTTGTGTACGCTTTGTGTACACGCGGATTTCACAATTTTCGGTAAAAGTTAACACACCCGCCCGACGTTTCGGCGATCACTCAAGCATGCGTACCGCCTAGCACTCCAGTTTTCACCGGTCGCATTTATGAGCCATTTTAATCCAATTCCTATTAACTTTTTCGAACATTGTAGGAACATATGGGGAAAATTCACGAACCCTTAACGTTTAAAGCAGCATGTTGGTCCCGAAACCAGGACACGCGGAGGCCAAAACAATGCATTCCAGCAAACAGATCACCAAAAACGCCGATATTCCGGCGTTGAAATCGGGCCCACTCTCCTGTCTCGAAACCGGCCGCGTTTCCGACGCGTTGCGCGACGACCGCATCGAACTGTTTTACCAACCGATTATCCGCACCGGCTGCGATTCTCTTGTGGCCTTCTACGAGGGTCTTGTCCGTATCAGGGTGCCCGACGGCACTATAGTCGCCGCTGGCCGCTTCATGCCTTTCGTCGACAGCACCCCCCTTGGAACCGAAATTGACCGTCGTGTGTTGCGACTGGCCCTCGCCTTTTTGGGTGACCATCCAGACACGCGCCTGTCAATAAACATGGGGGTCGCGTCGATGACGGATCCCGTCTGGCGGGGTATTCTAGAGGAAGCCGACTCTCGCCTGTGCGAACGTCTGATCGTCGAGATCACGGAAGGGACCGCCATGAGTGATGTAGATATCACAACCGCTTTCTTGCATGGAGTACGTCAAAAAGGATGCAGCGTAGCGCTTGACGACTTCGGGACCGGCGCGACTTCCTTTAGATATTTCAAAGACTTCCTGTTCGATATCGTGAAAATTGACGGGATGTTCATTCGTGACCTAGCCCTCGATAAAACTAACCAAGTGCTTGTCGAAGCTTTGGTAAATATCAGCAAACACTTTGACATGGTCACAATCGCGGAATTTGTCGAAACTACGGACGAAGCCGAAATGGCCGCAAAACTAGGCGTCGATTGCTTGCAAGGCTACTTGATTGGCGAACCAACGGCGCAGCCAATGTTGCCATATCGTAGTCAGCCGCTTAAGCGGAAAGTTGTTGGCTAGTTCAGGATTTGTCGACCAGCTTGCTCAACTGTTCCTGCATCTGAGCCAACTGGCTTTTTAACTCGCCCAACTCCACGTCGGACTTTTCATCTGTCGCTGGTTCGGCCGCTGCTGGCGCTGGCGCTGGTTCGCCCATAGCCGGCGTAAACATCCGCATTGCCTGTTCGAACCACTCCATGTTCTTGCGCGCCAAGGTTTCAAATCCGGCGATTGCGGGGTTCGCACCCAGCGCCCCTTGCAAGCTCTCGCGCAGCTCATCCTGGTTTTTCGCGAACGCTTCCATTGAGGCATCCAGATAGCCTGGCACAAAGCCCTGGACCGAATCCCCATAAAGACCGATCAACTGCCGAAGAAAATTCGTAGGCAGCATATTGTGCCCTTTGCTTTCTTCCTCAAAGATTATCTGCGTAAGAACCGAGCGAGTGATGTCGTCGCCGGTCTTGGCGTCTTTCACAACAAAATCCTGACCTTCGCGAACCATCTCTGCCAAATGATCCAGCGTCACATAACTGGATTTTTGTGTGTTATACAAACGACGATTGGCGTATTTCTTGATAACAATCGCATCGTCTTCAGTATCATTTTTATCGGCCATGGTGGATTCCCGTTGATCGAAGCCCGCGGCCCCAGTTTCGTTAACAATCTAATACAGTATTTCGCAACTGCAACGAAAAATTCGCATATGCGATAAAACCGGCTCTTGCAAAAGCGCCTAAATCATGGAGGCTAGGCGCATGACTAAAGAAAATCTTCATCCACAACCAGCTCCAACCACGCGCTCTCCAGAGGATAAATTTCTGGATTTGTGGGAAGAAAATATCCGCCTGATCGCAGCGAATTTGCAACAGCAATCCGTTAAAACCACCAATGAGTGATGTTCCGGTCGACAGGCAAGGCCACCCTTCGCCGCTAATTTTCCATTTGGGCGCGGCGGTTCTGGGCTACCAAAGCGCGCTGACTTTTGCTGCCAACCCCATGGACCCCGAGAAGGTTTGGCAGCCCGAATTGCGCGATGACGCATTAAAGATCGAGCCGTTGGATATTCTGCGCCTAACCCAAACGTCGGTTGGGCGGCTACGCGGCATGCTTTCGGGCTTAACCAAATGGCAAGCCCATCCTTACCGGCGCGCGGTCCTTGAACCCGATGTGGTTTGGAGCGACGGCTCCTCGCGGTTGCTGGACTACGGGACTTGCCCCGAAGCGTCCGACCCTTACGGGCCGCCAATTCTCGTAATTCCGTCAATGATCAATCGGGCGTATATTCTAGATCTTCATAACGATTCCTCGCTCCTTCGCTTTCTTGCTGGCCAAGGCCTGCGACCACTTCTGCTGGATTGGGGAGAGCCTTCGGATGTGGAGTTCTGGTTCGACCTTGATTCTTATGTAGAAAAACGCGTTTTGCCAGCCCTAGACGTCGCGCGCGGCATGTCCGAAAAGCCGGTCGGCGTGTTGGGTTATTGTATGGGCGGCACGCTCGCCGCTGGTGTTTTGGCACAACGGGGAGAAGGCGTCACGGCTTTCGCCACCATCGGCTCTCCTTGGGATTTCGATGCGAGCACGGGTGTAACCGCCGCACTGCAAAGCGTAGCGACGGCGCCAAAAGCAACGCAGTTTCTCGAAGAGCAGGGCCGGGTTTTCGGCATGGTTCCGACAATCTTTTTTCAGCAAATGTTTGCGGCGATCAACCCTATGCAGGCCGCAGTAAAGTTCCGAAAATTCAACGAAATGGACCAGAGTAGCGAGCTTGCACGACATTTCGTTGCTATCGAGGATTGGCTTGCCGACGGCGTACCGCTGGTTACACCAACAGCAAAAGATCTGCTGGTTGGCTGGAATATTAACAATGCTACCGCCAAAGGAAGCTGGAGACTGTTGGGCCAGCCCGTCGATGTAAGTGCGATCCGCCAACCCGCGCTTTGTGTGTGCGGGAAACGTGACAGCATCACACAGCTAAAGGTCGCGACCGCGCTTCCTGATAGCATTGCTACCGCAAGAAAACTTGTACCCGAAGCCGGGCATGTGGGAATGATCGTCGGCTCGAAAGCGCGCGAATCTGTTTGGCGACCGATCGCCGATTTTTTCACCGAGCAACTCTAGTTAGAGGTAAATATATGCAAGAATTGGCAGGTGAATTTTAATTTGTGCCGCAGCGCACAATCTTGCACAATGCGAATCAATCGCTGAGAAACCGACAAAGGGAACTACCGTTATGACGAACATCGTAATTGCTTCGGCCGCACGCACAGCCGTTGGCAGCTTCTTAGGATCATTTGCAAACACGCCCGCCCATGATCTGGGTACAGCCGCCATCAAAGCAGTGCTGGAGCGCGCAGGCGTTGACGCAGCCGATGTTTCCGAGACCATACTCGGTCAGGTTCTCACTGCAGGCCAAGGTCAAAACCCGGCACGTCAGGCACATATTAACGCAGGTTTGCCAATCGAAAGCGCCGCTTGGAGCATCAATCAGGTATGTGGCTCCGGTCTGCGAGCGGTTGCCCTTGGCGCGCAACACATCATGCTGGGCGACGCAGAAATCGTTGTTGCAGGTGGTCAGGAAAGCATGTCGCTTTCACCGCATGTCGCAAATCTGCGGGCCGGCCAGAAAATGGGTGACACGAAGTTTATCGACTCCATGATCAAAGACGGTCTTTGGGATGCGTTCAACGGCTATCACATGGGCACGACAGCTGAAAACGTTGCCGAACAATGGAAGATTGACCGCGAGACTCAGGACCTTTTTGCCGTTGCCTCGCAGAACAAAGCCGAAGCCGCGCAAAAAGCTGGCAAGTTTGCAGACGAGATCGTGCCGTTCACTATCTCTACGCGCAAAGGTGATATCGTCGTTGATAGCGACGAATACATTCGCCACGGCGCCACTATCGAAGCAATGCAGAAACTACGTCCAGCCTTTGCAAAGGACGGTTCGGTGACCGCAGCTAACGCCTCGGGTCTGAACGACGGCGCCGCAATGACGCTACTCATGACTGCCGAAAATGCCGCAAAGCGTGGCATCAAACCTATGGCGCGGATTGTTTCTTATGCGACCGTCGGGCTCGACCCATCGATCATGGGGGTTGGTCCGATTTATGCAAGCCGTAAAGCGTTGGAAAAAGCGGGTTGGGAAGCCAGCGACCTTGATCTTGTCGAGGCAAACGAGGCATTCGCTGCGCAAGCCTGCGCCGTAAACGCGGACATGGGCTGGGATCCGGCAATAGTAAACGTGAACGGCGGCGCAATCGCTATTGGCCACCCGATCGGTGCTTCGGGTGCGCGTATATTGAACACACTGCTATTCGAAATGCAGCGGCGGGACGCGAAAAAAGGTCTTGCTACTTTGTGTATCGGCGGCGGAATGGGCGTCGCAATGTGCCTTGAGCGCGATTAATCTAACGAACTAAGGAGAATAACATGGGTCGAGTTGCATTGGTTACCGGTGGTTCCCGCGGAATTGGCGCTGCAATCGTGGTTGCACTTAAAGAGGCAGGTTACACAGTTGCGGCAACCTACGCCGGAAACGACGAAGCTGCCGAAAAATTCACAGCCGAAACCGGCGTCCCAACCTACAAATGGTCGGTGGCTGACTATGACGAATGTGTCGAAGGTATCGCCAATATCGAAGCCGACCTTGGCCCTATCGAAGTGCTCGTGAATAACGCAGGTATCACGCGGGACGACATGTTCCACAAGATGACCCCGCTACAGTGGAAAGAAGTTATCGACACGAACCTCACCGGCATCTTCAACATGACGCATCCGATATGGTCCGGCATGCGCGACCGCAATTTCGGCCGGATCATCAATATCAGCTCGATCAATGGGCAAAAAGGTCAAGCTGGTCAGGTCAATTACTCCGCGGCCAAAGCAGGCGACCTTGGCTTTACCAAAGCACTGGCACAAGAAGGTGCATTCAAAGGCATTACGGTAAACGCCATCTGCCCGGGATATATCGGCACCGAGATGGTGCGTGCAGTACCAGAGAAAGTACTGAACGAACGGATCATTCCGCAAATTCCGGTAGGGCGTCTAGGCGAACCCGAAGAAATCGCACGTTGCGTCGTTTTCCTAGCATCGGACGACGCCGGTTTTATCACTGGTTCGACACTGACAGCTAACGGTGGGCAATTTGTAGTTTAACGACTGCGAATACAGGAATTTAAAACGCGGCGGTACTTTCCGTCGCGTTTTTTTGTGAAATCGCGATTTCAAACCGTTTCCAAACATGATTAGAGTGGCAAAACCTTCATATTGCAGTGGACTCAACAATGAAAATCGGGATTCTCGAAACTGGCGAAATCAGTGACGATCTTTATGACAAGCATGGCGACTACCCAACCATGTTCAAAGCTTTGTTACACGCGATTGATCCCGAAGTGGACTTCTTCAGCGTTCGCGTCCTGGAAGGAGAGCTACCATCTTCCGCAGAAGCCGCCGACGGTTGGATAATCACTGGCTCCAAATTCGGTGTTTACGAGGACTTGCCGTGGATTGATCCGCTGAAGGTCTTTATCAGGGCGGCCGTTGACAAAAAAATCCCGATCGCGGGTATATGCTTTGGCCACCAGATTCTTGCTGAAGCATTAGGCGGCAAAGTCGAAAAATCCCATAAAGGCTGGGGTTTGGGCGTGCACGACTACGAAATCGAAGCGAAACCGTCGTGGATGGAGGGGTCTCATGAAGGATTCTCAGGCCATGCCGTGCATCAGGATCAGATTATCGAGCTACCGGAATCTGCTACTGTTATCGCAAGCTCGGAATTTTGCCCCTATGCGGCGCTGGTTTACGGAGATCCGGAGAATCCGGACGCATTGTCCGTGCAACCTCATCCCGAGTTTTCGGCGGATTTCATTGACGATCTTATAGAAATCCGGGTGCCCGAAGTTTTTTCCGAAAATCTGGCCAGCGAAGCCCGTGCTTCGTTGGGTCTACCGGTTCACAATTCGGACTGGGCGCTCTGGATTCACCGTTTTTTGGAGCTAGCGGCTGCGCACAACCTCAATCCCGACGCAAAATCCAAATAACCACCTAGGTTTCGCCGGCAACTTTCTTGCCGACGTTTGCTTGATCAGGTGTCGCGGAAAGGTATTTCCGCGCAGGTCGCTTAAACCTGTGCCGATATTCGTTCTATTTCTTCTTTTAAACGCAGCTTTTCCTTTTTCAGGTTTGCTACAGTTAAATCACTCGACCCGGGGCTTCGTTGCTCCGTTTCAATTTTTTCGGAAAGGGATTCGTGTTTTTTGCGAAGCTCGGACAAATGGGAAGTCAGGCTCATATTTCTCTCCTTATTTAGTTTTCGTTGCTCTTCATCTCACCATAAAAGATATGCGCTGTCATCAAGTCTTCAAGTTAAAGTTTTTCAATAATTGGCAATTTTATTGTGCCTTCGGTTCTCGCGGGTCGGGTCGAGTGCATGGCAATAACCCCTCCAAGCGAGATGCCAAAAATTCCAATCAAAGTCGCCGTCGTAGGAATCTCGTCAAACCAGAAAAACCCAACCGGTATCGCGAAGATGATATTAAAGTAGAAAAACGGTGCCAAAACTGTTGAATCCGCACGATTATATGCTGCCACCGTCAGGAAATGGCACATAGCGGATACCGCTCCCAAAGCGAGTATAAACACGTAGTCCTTGAGCAACAAATTCGGGAAGCCACTCCAGAATGCAAGCGGGGCCACCATCAGCGAGCCTAGCAAACATTGGACAATCAGGGTTGAAAATGCACCCCCGCAAGCACAGGCGCGACGCGTTGCCGCGAGATACGCACCAAGAAGCAAACCACCGAGCAGCGCCATCAAAGTTCCAAACTCCAGACTTCCTGCAGGTCGGAGAATCACGAAAGCACCGGCAAAACTTAACAACGCGCCGATTGCTCTGGCGACGCTTAAATGCTCCCTGAAGAAGAGAACGGAAATTAGCGATGCCACCACCGGAGCTATCAAAAACCCGCCTACCGCGTTCGCCAAAGGAACTATCGAAAGCGCATATATAAGGGAGACCATAGCACCCATCATCAGCCCGGTTCGGAATAATTGCCCGGTTCTGTCGTGAACCGGAACCTCGATTGGTTTTCGCAAAACCACAGCTATCGACAAGGCGATAACACCAGCGACGAAATACCGTGAAAAGCAGATGAAAAACGCTGATTGACCCTCGCCCAAAGCCTTGGAAAATCCGTCGGTCAACGGTGTCAGGGCCATTGCCGCCACCAGAAAACCAACACCAGCTTTCATCAATCCTCGCCATCACAAAAGCCGAACCTACCACGGTCCACGTTAACGATTTGTGACGTTACATTACTATAGGTTGAGTGGATCGCAATATATTTCTGACATTAGGTAGAAAAGTATCTTCATCCCTACCGTGAAACTCGCCTTTATGTAGAATTAGCGGGGCCAATAATGTCGACGGCGCAGCAGAACCCTTGCGTGCCCGAACAATTACACGCCCCGCCGCGCGCCCTTCACGCGACGCGAGCGGAAGTATTCGGATATCCCCGGCCCTGCCTTGAAGCGCGCAGAGGATATCCGGCAGGCGCTCCGCGCGATGAATGATGGTGAAATATCCACGTGGTTTCAGGCGACGTAGACCCGTTGATATCCAGTCTTCCAGCTTTGCTTCGCCGATCCGGTGCGCGGTATCCCTGCCCGCATCGGAAGGAGCCGAACTTGACCCAGCATCGTAGAAGGGCGGATTGGTGAATACATGATCGAACGATAGACTTCGGAGCGCATCGGGCATGTTCAGTAAATCACCATCATGAACCGAAAAGCCAAGATTATTGTCAGTAGAATTCCTACGCGCGAGCTCCGCATATTCGGATTGCAGCTCCAAACCCGTTGCGCTCAGTCCAGCAACGCGCTGGCAAAGACACGCCAAGGCTGTCCCTGCTCCGCAACCAAGTTCCAGAACGTGATCGCCGGATTTTGCCGAGACCGCTGCCGCCAGAAACACCGGATCGGTTGCGGCGCGGTATCCTTTTTTCGGTTGCCATATTTTGATGGCCCCACCCAGAAAATCATCCCGAGTAAGATCGTCGTCGGTAAAACTCATTTATTTTCCGATAAGTCGATTTCGTTATCTTTCAAAATTGCTCGCGCTCTGAAGTTATGCGCGTCCGCGACCATCAGGCGCCGGGGAAACAATCCGATGCCGCCTTCTAGCACACTCATGTTTACGTCCAGCACAAAGGGTTCTATATCTTCGGCTCGTAACAATGCTGTCGCAAAAGCGATGACGGTAGGGTCGGTGGTTCGTAGAATTTCTTTCATGCCCGTAAGTTAGGGTTTGTTTGACATCGCGTCGAGACCGCAATGAAGAGGAAGATCACAATGTCGGTAAAAACCGGACCATTCGAGCAAATGCAAAGCGTACTCGCCGACGATATGGCCGCAGTCAACACGCTAATCCGTGCACGCATGGCCAGTGAACACGCCCCTCGAATTCCGGAAGTCACCGCCCATCTGGTCGAAGCCGGCGGTAAACGTCTGCGTCCTATGCTGACCTTGGCGACAGCGCGTATGTGTGGGTATGAGGGCGGCGATCATGTCAAACTAGCCGCCACTGTCGAGTTTATCCACACAGCAACTTTACTGCATGACGACGTGGTCGATGAAAGTGGCCAGCGGCGCGGGAAGCCAACCGCCAATCTGCTGTGGGACAACAAGTCCTCGATTTTGGTCGGCGACTATCTATTCGCCCGCTCTTTCCAGTTGATGGTCGAAACCGGACGTCTGAGAGTTCTGGACATTTTGGCCAATGCATCCGCAGTTATAGCCGAGGGCGAAGTCTTACAGCTAACCGCCGCGCAAAATTTGGCCACGACCGAGGGAATTTATCTTCAGGTCGTGCGCGGCAAAACCGCTGCGCTTTTCGCGGCGGCTTGCGAAGTTGGCGGTGTGGTTGCCGATGCGCCTGAAGAACAGGTGGACGCCCTTCATGCATACGGGGATGCACTCGGGATCAGTTTCCAGATCGTTGACGATTTGCTGGATTACGGCGGTGCGAGCGCCTCATTGGGTAAAAATACCGGTGACGATTTCCGCGAGCGAAAACTGACGATGCCCGTAATTCTCGCCATCGCAAAAGCGGAAACGATGGAGCGGGCATTCTGGGTGCGAACTATCGAGAAGGGCAAGCAAGAAGAAGGCGATCTTGAGCACGCCATGAAGCTTATGGCCAAACACGGAACACTCGAAGAAACCCGCAAAAAGGCGATGGATTGGGCCGACACGGCCAAATCGGCACTGAAGCCTTTGCCTGATAGCGAACTAAGGGGCCTTCTCGAAGATTTGGCGGATTTTGTCGTCTCGCGGATCGTCTAGACTTCAGCCGAAACCACCCACCAGTCTGGATGCTTTGCACCAAGCAATTGTGCCGCTGCTTCGGCATCTGATTTTGCGGCGTACAGCCCAAAACAGGTGCCACCCGAACCGCTCATCCGTGCGAGGGCACAGTTTGTGGTGGCGGCAATCTCCGTCAGGACCAGACTGATCGATGGGCAGATTTCCATCGCCGCCTCCTGCATATCATTTCGCTGCGCCCGCAGATATTTGAACAATGCTTCTGCATCAGTGAAACTTTCGGGCAGCTCGGACAATTCAGCGTTCTGGCGCGACTTCATCGATTTGAAAACCTTCGCGGTCTCCACAGGTTCACCCGCATTAACTAGCACGATCCAGAATTTGGGTAATTCCGGCAGGCTGGTCAAAACCTCGCCGATTCCTGACATCCGGACAGATTGTTGATCGATGCAAACCGGGATATCCGCCCCGAGTTCCGCCAATTTTTCGACAGATGGTATTTGGAGGTTCATGGTGCGCGACAACAAACGGATACAAGCTGCCGCGTCGGCGGAGCCACCACCAATTCCGGAGGCAACCGGCAGGTTTTTCTCAAGCGACAAATCAGCCCTCTGTACACCGAGCAGCCGCGCCGCACTTACAACCAGATTGTCAGCGCCAGTGCCCAATGTATCCGCAAATGGACCCGTGATCTTCAGCGTCAACGCGTCCGCAGCCTCGGCCACAAGAGTGTCACCGATTGCAGGAAAAACAACCAGAGAATCCAGCAAATGCATCCCGTCATCTCGGCGACCTACGATGTGCAGGCATAGGTTAACCTTGGCGCGGGCCAGTTCCTTTGGCATCACTCGCTTTTTTCTTCCTCAAGTACAACATCAAGCCCGACTTCCAGCTTGCGCTTGATCCGTTCAAGATCAACTTCGGTCGGGTCAAAAGAGATCGCACGACGCCACTGGAATTGGGCCTCTAGTTTACGGCCCACCATCCAGAAAACATCTCCGAGGTGATCGTTAACAATCGGATCTACGGGTAGCAATTCGACGGCACGCACCATCGGTGCAACCGCCTCTTCGAATTTGCCAAGACGATACAAAACCCAGCC
Organism: Rhodobacterales bacterium UBA3080; assembly: GCA_002366645.1. Classification (GTDB taxonomy): domain Bacteria; phylum Pseudomonadota; class Alphaproteobacteria; order Rhodobacterales; family Rhodobacteraceae; genus NORP23. The sequence goes on from DFBM01000199.1 coordinate 16,761, forward strand.
AAGTGAATCTGTGATATAGCCGTTAGCCGGCATCCCCTCGACCGCCGTTTCGATCATATCAAGAGCTTCCTCGAACTTGATTCCCATTTCGATATAGGAGTATCCCAGATAGTTCAGAACGAACGGCTGGTCTGGCGAAAGTTCTAAAGCGCGGAAAAAGTCCGCTTCGGCGGCGGGCCAGTCCTCCAAACGCTCAAGGCTTATCCCACGCGTATAGAAAAGAACCCAGTGCCGAGGTTCGAAAACGTTAACGTTATCGATCGCACGGGAATAGGCCGCCGCGGCGTCTTCGAAATTCTCCACACCGCGGTAAATATCGCCGAGTGCGTTCAGTACCAGTACATCTTCCGGAAACTGGTCGGCCAATTCCAAAAGTACATCGGTTGCACTTTCCGTGTCGCCGCCTTCGCGCAGCGCTTCGGCACGTCCAATCTGGGCGTCAACGAAAAGCGAGGAACTTTCAGGAACGCGTGCATATGCTTCACTCGCTAACCTGTGTTGGCCCTCTAACTCAAGAATACTCGCAACAACCATCGTCGCGTCAGCCAGTTCAGGGCGGAGTTGCTGTGCGAGACGGGCGTAAAAAAGAGCCGTGCGATCTGGCTCCCCACGGCTGAGGGCTTCGGCCATGGTAACGAAGGCCTCGGCCATGCCATACGCCGGACTTTTCACTTGCGTGAAACTGAAAATCTTACCACCCGCAACTTCCTCACGAAGCGTCAGTAGCTGCGCATCATTGAACCCCCGCGCTATGGAATCGTCGAGAACCTGTAAGGCAGCGTCCTGCTCACCGAGCTCCGACAACACTTCAACATGCACGACAATACTATCGCGGTTGAGGTGAAGTGGCCCATTTTCATCGCCATTAAAAATTTCTGCTGCTGCCTCAAAATCACCAAGATACGCATATGCCAAACCCTTGTGATACTGGCCCATTAACGCAATTGTCGAATTTTCAGTGATATCGTCGAAAGCTTCGAGCTCGTCTTCTTTATCACCCGCGCCTACTGTCAACCAAGCGTTCAACAGCCCCCATAGCATTGGCGACAATTGCTCGTCAGTTTCAGGTAACAAAGCCCGAGCTTCTTCAAACTTGCCTCGGGAGGCGAGGTCAGTAAGCAATACAAGATCGACAAAAATATCCTGTTCTTCGCCGGACTGCATAACGGTTGCGATTCCTGCTGCCGACGAAAAATCCCCTGCCGTTAAGAAAGAAACCAGCGCCCGTCGTTTTAGCAGAGCATTTTCCGGGTCCGCGATCATCGCCTTCACGTAATAACTCGCAGCTGTATCAAAACTGCCCGCGTCAAAGGCTTGGCTCGCCGCCAGATACGGCCCCGCAAGACCCTGTGAAACTGCGGGTGTCACCACAGCGGTTGCCAGTGACAAGCCAATCGAAATCGCTTTGATAAAGCCTTTATCCATGCAGTGGATGCTCCCGAGATATTCATTGCGTTCGCGTGAACGTAAGTGCCCCGCGTGGATGATGCAATCACTACCCTTGGAATGGTTATCAATTGTGATCGGACCGAGGGCTAAGCCCTCGGCGGTGGTTGCTACATGTTAGGGTAATTTGGGCCTTCGCCGCCTTGAGGCGTTACCCAAGTGATGTTCTGGCTCGGGTCTTTGATGTCGCAGGTTTTACAGTGAACGCAGTTTTGCGAATTGATCTGGAACCGTGGGTTCGAGCCATCTTCGTCACGCAAAATCTCGTAAACTCCAGCAGGGCAATAACGCTGCGCTGGTTCCGCATATTCCGGCAAGTTGACGTTCACCGGAATATTCGGATCGGCCAAAACGAGGTGACAGGGTTGCTCCTCCGCATGGTTCGTTGCGGAAAAGCTTACATTGGTCAGGCGGTCAAAACTTAGCTTCCCGTCTGGCTTCGGATACTCAAGAACCTTGTGATCCGCTGCTTTTCCGGTAGCCGCCGCATCGGTTTTATCGTGCTTCAGCGTGCCAAAAGGGTTCCAGCCGGTAAGATTCGCTACCCACATGTCGAAACCGCCGAGCGCCAGCGAGGCCACCAGTCCAAATTTGGACCACAGCGGTTTAACATTCCGCACCCGCTTCAGGTCCTTGGCGATTGGCCCCGACATCACATCCGCACCGTAAGCGGTCAGTTCGTCGCCCGAGCGTCCCGCTTGAATTGCTTCAAAGGCCGCCTCCGCTGCCGCTTTGCCCGAAAACATCGCATTGTGGTTGCCCTTAATCCGCGGCACATTCATGAAGCCGGCCGAACATCCGAGTAGCGCTCCGCCAGGGAAGGCAAGTTTGGGTATCGACTGCCAACCACCCTCGGTAATCGCACGCGCGCCATAAGCAACCCGTTTTCCGCCTTCCAGTGTCTTTGCGATATCGGGATGGTGCTTGAAGCGCTGGAATTCCATGTAAGGGAAGAGATGCGGGTTCTTGTAATTCAGGTGAACGACAAATCCGACAAAGACCTGATTGTTTTCCAGATGATACACAAACGAACCACCTCCCGCATTACCGCCGAGCGGCCAACCCATTGTGTGGGTTACCTGACCGAGCTTATGGTTCTCCGGTTTGACTTCCCAGATCTCTTTCATGCCTAAGCCATACTTCTGAACATCGGATCCCGATTGTAGGTCGTATTTTGCTATAACTTGTTTGGATAGGCTGCCCCGCACCCCTTCTGACAGGAATACATATTTTCCATACAACTCCATCCCCGGTTCGTAATTCGGGCCGGTAGACCCGTCGGGCTCTTTGCCAAATTCGCCAGCAACAACGCCCTTAACTTCGCCGTTCTCGCCATAGACCAGCTCGGAACAAGCCATTCCCGGGAAAATCTCGACGCCCATCGCCTCGGCTTGTTCCGCCATCCAGTGACAAACGTTTGCCATGGAAACAATGTAGTTGCCGTGATTGCTCATCAGCGGTGGCATCGGGAAGTTCGGGATACGAACCGAACCGCCCTCGCCTAACATCAAAAACCTGTCTTCGGTGACTTCGGTTTTGATAGGCGCACCCTTCTCTTTCCAGTCTGGAATCAAGGCGTTCAAACCGCTCGGATCCAGCACAGCACCCGATAGAATATGCGCGCCCACTTCCGATCCTTTTTCCAGAACCACCACATTGATGTCGGCATCTAGCTGTTTCAACCGGATTGCCGCCGAAAGACCAGCGGGACCGGCTCCGACAATAACGACATCATATTCCATCGATTCGCGTTCAATCTCCGACATGCTGTCATTCCTTTGGTCCGTGGCGCACCCGCGCGTTAATTTGTTGTTATATGCCTACCCCAGCCGCCCCGAACAGGTCAATCAGGACGCTACGCAAATACCACCGGTTTGGCGGATATTGCTTGAAGTAAGCAGCGCGGAAACCTATGTTCTTCCGAAGATAAATTAAAATGTCCCGGACCGGAGAATATTATGGAAAAGATCCCTTTGACAGCCAAAGGTTTCGCGAAGCTCGACGCAGAACTCAAAGTTCTTAAAACCGAGCGGCGCCCTGCCGTAATCCGTGCCATCGCCGAAGCTCGCGAACATGGTGATCTGTCTGAAAACGCAGAATATCATGCCGCCCGCGAAGAACAGAGCCACATTGAAGGGCGCGTCAAGGAACTGGAAGGCATCATCAGCCTCGCAGACGTGATTGACGTGCATAAACTGTCCGGCAGCATAAAGTTTGGCGCGACTGTGCATCTGGTCGACGAAAACACAGACGTCGAGAAAACCTACCAGATCGTTGGCGAGCCCGAGGCCGACATCGAGGCAAACCTCCTGAACCTCAAATCCCCGCTTGCCCGCGCCCTGATTGGCAAGGAAGAAGGCGACAGCATCGAGGTTCGCACCCCCGGCGGCGAAAAGTCTTACGAAATTCTGTCAGTTCGGTATATCTAGGGTTTAGAACCACAGATAAGGAACCGCGCGTGCTCGGCCCACTGGAAAAATTATCGCCCCGCTCCGTATTCGAGGGGCGCGAGATCGTCGTCGCCACAATTCTATCGGTGGTCTGGCTAATTCTGCTCGCCGGTTACGGTGCCGGCTACTTCGGGCTTCTGGGCGATATCGCCGAACCACGCGACGCAGCTTTTCTGGAAATCATGTTCTTCCTGATCGTATTGGTTCTGCCGCTATCTTTTGTCTGGTTGGGATCAGCCCTGATACGCCGCAGCTTTCAAATTCAGGACGAAGCCCGCAGGCTGGAACGCGAAGTGCGGGAACTTCAGTCCTCGGGCAGCGCCCAATCACAAGCCGGAGTTTCCCAGCCACGCATCAAAGACAACAGGGTAGAGACCCTGCAAAAGCGTGTAACCGAGATGTCTAACCATCTTAAACAAATGGAAACGACGATTACTTCGGTCAGGCAGATGCAGGCCGCTATGCAAACACAAGTCTCGCCAAACCGCGAACCAGACACCTCAGTTGCGCCACCGATACCAGAGCCGGCTGAGCCGATTCTGGATTGGCCGAACATGCTTCTCGCTTTGAACTTCCCGAGGGACGAAAAAGACGCCGAAGGTTTTCGGGCATTGCGCATTGCCAAACGCGACGAAAACGCCGGGCGTCTGTTACGTGCAGCAGAGGATATGCTGAACCTTTTGGCACAAGAAGGCATCTACATGGACGACCTGCGTCCGACTATCGCGCCTGCCTATGACTGGCGCAATTTTGCCGAAGGCACCCGTGGTAGCGACGTCGCCAGCGTCGGCGGGATTATCGCCCCCGAAGCGATGGAGCGCATCAAGGCACGTGAAAAAAACGACCAGATATTTAAAGACACGTCTCTCTACTTCCTGCGCCGCTTCGACATAATGTTGAAATCCTTCGTCGAAGGGGCAAGCGACGGGCAAATCCAGCAACTTGCCGATACACGCACAGGTCGCGCCTTCATGCTGCTTGGTCGCGCTGCCGGTATGTTTGGCTGATAAGGCTTACAGCCCGAATTCAGAGAACGGGTAGTATTTCACCGGATCGCTTGGCGATATCGTCCGGCCTTCGTCTTCCAATTCGACCAGTCCATCAGCCCAGCTCAATCCCGAAATCCGGCCGCTGCCTTCGCTTTTAAAGACCTCGGCTTGCCCGTCAGTATTCATTCGGGCGCGCAAATACTCACGCCTACCAGGCTTTTTGTTTTTGCTAAACGCCGCCGGTAATACAAGCGCACGAGGCTCCGCCCAGCCAGCCCCGCTAAGCTCCAACAATGTCGGGCGGGCAAATACAAGCGCAGTCACAAAAGCCGCAACCGGATTACCCGGCAGGCCAAATACCGGAACACCCTCCCACATCGCCAAAGCCAAGGGGCGACCGGGTTTGATCGCTACACGCCAAAGGTTCAACGTGCCGGACGCCTGCAATGCTGCGGAAATGTGGTCCTCGTCGCCCGCCGAAGCCCCGCCGGATGTAAGAATAACATCCGCCTCCGCAGCACCACGCGACAACATCGTTTTAACCATATCCGCGTCATCACGAACATGCCCGAGATCAACCGGCTCCATTCCCCAACGCCGCACGAGATCGAGCAGCATCGGGCGATTGGCATCGTAAATTTGATGCGGCGCTACCTCCTCACCGACTTGTCGCAACTCGTCGCCAGTCGATAATACCGCTACGCGCAAAGGCTTGCGGGCCGACACAGTGTCAACACCCACCGCCGCCAATAATCCCAGATCCTGAGGTTGCAAAATTCGCCCCGCCGGAAGAACTTGATCTTCCAGGGTGACATCCTCCCCCACAGGCCGCACATTCGCGCCCTTTTTCAAGCCGGTGCCGAATTTCAAAGTTCCGTCTTCAATGGTTACGTCTTCTTCCAAGACGATCGTATCGATACCTTCCGGCACCATCGCACCGGTCAAAATCCGTAGAGCCATTCCCGCCGGAACCACCCCATCAAACGGTCCTCCCGCCGCAGACCTTCCTTCGGCCAGAGGCAAGGCTTGCGCCCCTTCAACGAGGGAGGCATGCGCAAAACCATACCCGTCGACTGCCGAGTTAGCATAAGGCGGACTTGCCCGATTGGGCGAAACGGCAGCGGCCAAAACGCGGCCACCGGCTGCGACGGTCGGAACGGGCTCAATGCCCGTTACGGGCGTCACCCGTGATCGAAGGTTTGATAGCGCTTCGTCAACGGGTGTCCAGTGAACTCCGGGCGGTAAGGCAAAACAGTCGTTGGATAGTTTCGGCGCGTTACTCAAGCCCAACCTCCTTAAGGATATAGCTCGCAATTCCCGCAACATCATCCAGATCAAACTGTGGCACCGACAACCCCTCGACCGCATAATTAGAAGCCACGGCAGTGATCGTCTCATCCTCGCTGGACAACAGCCCCTGCTTTGTCTCTGCCCGATGCGCCTCGACTTTGGCGTGACTGTCGCGCTTGTATCCCTCAATCAGAACTAGATCGACAGGTGCCAGTTTCTCCAAAAACTCGTTCAGAGGCGGCTCAACATTGTTACGGATTTCATGCATCAGCGCCCAACGGTTGCGGCTCGCCAGCAATACCTCGTTGGCTCCCGCGGAACGGTGGCGAAAGCTGTCTTTCCCCTCGTGATCCACGTCGAATGTATGGTGCGCATGCTTGACCGTCGAAACCGAAAAACCCCTCCCCGTTATCTCGATCACCAAGCGCTCGACCAATGTTGTTTTGCCCGAGTTTTTCCACCCGACAATCCCGTAAACCTTCATTCGTTGAACTCCTTCAACATCGTTTCGGCTTTTGCCATATCTTCTGGCGTGTTCACGTTAAAAAACGGATCAGCACCGTCATAATTAAACACAATTTTCGCGCATCCATGTGGCTCCGTCCATTGTACAACCTTGCGAACCCCGTCTTTAAGCGCTGCGCGTAGATCATCCCTTAGCGCCACTGACCAAAGGCCAAACGTCGGATGTCGTGCAAATTTTCGCACTGGATCGGGCGTCATTGCCATCGCCAGCGGCGAGTTTTCAGACTCCTGCGCCATTTGCAGCGCAATCAGCAAGTTGTCCGGAAAAAAAGGGGTATCAGCTGCTGCCGTGACAATATAGTCCGCGCCCTGCGCGTGCGCCCAGTCCATGCCAGCCAGCACACCTGCCAGCGGTCCCGCAAAGCCTTCGATCGAATCCGACACCACAGGCAAGCCATATTCAGCAAATCGTTCCGGGTCACCATTCGCATTCAATACGATCGAATCCACCTGTGGCGCGAGCCGCGCAATCACATGCGCCAAAATCGTTTTCCCGCCAAGCTCCAGTAACGACTTGTCGCCACCGCCCATTCTGGAGGATTGTCCGCCAGCCAGAATAACGCCTACAACTTTCATCACGATTTACCCTTGCGCGCGGACTTTTTCGGCTCGTCCGGAACCGACGCAATGTCCGCATCCCATTCCAACCGCTCCTCGCCGCTCAGGCAAATAAAGCGCTTTCCGCGCATACGTCCGATCAACGTCAAACCTACCTGCCGCGCGATCTCGACACCCCAAGCTGTGAAACCGGAGCGCGAAGCCAGCGTCGGTATCCCCATCATCGCCGTCTTGATCACCATTTCCGACGTCAAACGCCCCGTCGTATACATAATCTTGTCATCGGCACTTTCGCCATTCAACATCATCCAGCCGGCAATCTTGTCCACGGCATTATGCCGTCCGACGTCTTCCATATAAACTAACGGCGTGTCCTCACGACAAAGTACGGACCCATGAATAGCCCCCGCCTCCAGATACAAACTCGGCATGGTGTTAATCTGGTGGGCCAAGGAATACAGCCAGCTTGTCTTCAGATGGTTTGGCGGAAGCTTAACGTCATCCAGCCCCTCCATCATGTCACCAAAAACCGTCCCGACCGCACAACCAGAGGTCCGCGTTTTCTTCTTCAGTTTTTCCTCGTAATCGGTTTTACGCTCGGTGCGAACAACAACCGTTTCGACTTCTTCGTCGAAATCCACGCGGGTGATAACATCATCCGCCAACAGCATCCCCTGATTTCGCAAATATCCGACCGCCAGATACTCGGGAAAATCCCCGATGGTCATGGCCGTCACGATCTCCTGTGCATTCAGATAGATCGTCAGCGGTCGCTCCTCGACCACGCGGATCTCTTGCTTGTCACCATTATGGTCGATGCCGGTAACAGCTCGTGTCAGCCGTGAATTCGTCGGGTCGGGCTTTATCAACAAATGTGTCGTCACGTCGCAAAACTCTTGATTGGTCATAGGGGTATAGCTGCGCTATATGCATTGGGAATTTGCAGCATGGATCAGCATATGTCCAGAACCCGAAGAGTATATTGGCAAGGTGTTCGCGCCGGAGCGCCCTTTTTATTGGTCGTCGCCCCGTTCGGCCTGCTTTTTGGCGTCGTCGCGCGCGAGGCTGGCTTCGATATGATCCAGACTATGGCCATGACCGCACTGGTTATCGCAGGCGCTGCGCAGTTTGCATCAGTGCAATTGCTAGTCGACGGCGCCCCTGTGTTTATCGCCATTCTCACCGGTTTGGCGGTCAACCTGCGTATGGTGATGTATTCGGCATCACTGACCCCGCATCTCGGCAAAGCGAGGACTTGGCAAAAGGTTCTAATGGCCTATCTGATGGTCGACCAGTCTTACGGCGTCTCCATAGAGCAATACCAAAAAGAGCCATCCATGCCTGTGCAGGAGAAGGTCAGCTATTATTTTGGCGTTATTTCGGCGATCGCACCCTTCTGGTACGGTTTTTCGTTTATCGGAGCACTGGTAGGCTCGGCCATCCCGCCTGAATATGCGCTGGATTTTGCGATTCCGATCACCTTTATAGCGCTCGTCGCGCCAAGCCTGCGCAGCCTTCCACATCTGGCGGCGGCGGTCGTATCCGTGGTTGTTTCGCTGGCGCTGGCGTGGATGCCCTATAATCTGTGGCTAATGATTGCGGCCGTTCTCGCGATGATCACCGGCGCGCAAGTTGAAAAATGGCTGGAGGCACGGAAATGAACAATCTGGATATCTGGCTGACCATTATCTTCCTCGGCGTCGGTACATTCCTGCTGCGCTTCTCGTTTATCGGCCTCGTCGGCGATCGTGAATTGCCCGAATGGTTAACCCGCCACTTGCGCTATGTCCCCGTCGCGGTAATGCCGGGCTTGATTGCCCCGCTGACGGTTTGGCCACAAGCCACAGGCGGCGAAGTCGATCCGGCCCGCTTGATCGCTGCCGGTACCGCTCTGCTTATCGGCAGCATTTTCCGCAGCGTACTGGGCGCGATTTTCAGCGGTATGGCTGCACTTTACGGCGTATTATATCTGCTGGCCTAAAGCGGAAGTGCGGTCGTTTTAAACACGGTCCGCAAGGCGAAACTGGATTGCATCTGCGCCACGCCGGGAAGCCGCGCGAGGTATTGCCTATGAATACGGGCAAAGTCGTCGGTATCGCGCGCAACAACCTTCAACAGGTAGTCTGCCGTTCCTGCCATCAAATGACATTCCAACACATCCGGCACCCGCGCCACTTGCTTCTCGAAAGCGTCCAAAAGCTCGTCCGCCTGACCGGACAAAGTTATCTCGACGAATACCGTCGAAGGCCGGTCCACAGCGCGCGGATTCAACAACGCTACATAGTCGCGAATAACCCCTTCGTCCTCCAACCGCTGGATTCGGCGGTGGCAGGCGGAGGGTGAAAGGTTCACCTTCTCGGCCATTTCGGCATTGGATATCCGGCCCTTTCGCTGAAGAGTCTCCAGAATCTTTATATCGAGCGCATCCATTCGACTCATCGCAATAATTCCGCGTAATAGTTATCATTAACGCACAATTATTCGAATAATGCCACTCCATGCAAGATGTATTTGCAAAGCAATTGCACGACGAATCCGGCAATTGTCGCGTAATACAAACTCTTACTTTCACGAGGTTAGCATGCTCATCGGTTGCCCAGCAGAAATCAAAAATCAGGAATATCGCGTAGGGATCACTCCCGCCGCGGCGCAGGAGGCCGTTGCCAACGGCCATGATGTCATCATCCAGAAAGGCGCTGGCGCTGGTGCCGGCTTCCCCGACGAAGAATACATCGCCGCCGGTGCTCGCATCGTGGATAGCGCAGAAGAAATATTCGCAACCGCCGAGATGGTCGTGAAAGTAAAAGAACCACAAGCCGTGGAGCGCAAGCAGCTGCGTGAAAACCAGATACTGTTCACGTACTTGCACCTCGCACCCGATGAACCGCAAACCCGAGACTTGCTGGAAAGCGGCGTTACTGCAATCGCATATGAAACCGTAACCGACCGCTCCGGTGGCTTGCCGTTACTCGCCCCGATGTCCGAAGTCGCTGGCCGCTTGGCCCCGCAAGTAGGCAGCTGGACTCTGCAAAAAGCAAACGGCGGGCGTGGCGTGCTAATGGGTGGCGTTCCGGGAATTGCACCTGCAAAAGTGGCCGTCATTGGGGGCGGTGTTGTAGGTACGCACGCCGCCAAAATTGCCGCAGGCATGGGGGCCGACGTTACAGTTCTAGATATGTCCCTAAACCGAATGCGGTATCTCGATGATGTTTTCGGCGGTCTGTTCAAAACCCGCTACGCGTCGAAAGGCAACACCGCCGAATTGGTCGCCGAGGCGGACATGGTTATCGGCGCTGTCCTGATCCCGGGTGCAGCTGCGCCAAAATTGGTGTCACGCGCGCAATTGTCGACGATGAAGCCCAGTGCGGCAATTGTTGACGTAGCCATCGACCAAGGTGGCTGCTTCGAGACTTCGCACGCCACCACTCATGACGACCCAATCTACAAGGTTGATGGTATCATGCATTACTGCGTGGCCAACATGCCGGGCGCCGTCGCGCGCACTTCGACCATTGCGCTTGGGAACGCCACGATGCCATTCATGGTCGCGCTGGCAAATAAAGGCTGGAAAGAGGCCTGCGCTGCAGACCCACATCTAATGAACGGCCTAAACACGCATGCTGGTCATCTAACCTACGCCGCAGTTGGCGAGGCATTGGGCATCGACTGTATTACCGCAGAAGCCGCCCTTAAGATTTAATAGTAGGACCCGCCGGAAACTTCTGGCGGGCCTTCTTTCTTAAGATGCTTTCAATAGATCACGAATTTCGGCCAGAAGCTCTTCCTGCGACGGGCCTTTGGGCTCGGGCGCCGCTTCCGGTTCAGCAGGCTCTTTCGCCGCTTCTTTGGCTTTGTTCACAGCCTTAACCAGCATGAATACAACAAAAGCAATGATCAAGAAATTGATAACTGCCATTATAAACGACCCGTAAGCAAACGTGGCGACGCCTGCTTCTTGCGCTTCGGCCAATGTCGCAAATTCACCATCACCAAGTAGCACAAACAGGTTGGCGAAATCGATACCGCCGATAAACAGGCTGATAAACGGGTTGATAAGGTCGGCAACCATCGACTTTACGATAGCTGTAAACGCTGCGCCGATAATGATACCAACGGCCATGTCCATGACATTTCCCTTGGCGATAAAGTCTTTGAATTCCTTAAGCATTGTGCATCCCCCATATTGCTAGCACGATTTTCAATGCCATCGGAATACAACTTATCCGGCTTTCAATCCAGAACTTTACCTACTTGCCGTCGAGCCATGCCTTAACGTCAGCCACTCTGGCACGTGCAATCGGAATGTTTGTACCGTCCTTAAGCACAAGCGTTTTTGCGCCGGACTTACCGCCGAGCCCCTCAATAACCTGCCGTGAAACCCAATGCGACCGATGAGGTGTTACGCCGTATTCTTCCGAAAGCTGGCCAACAACATCAGCCAATCTTCCACGAAGAAGTTCGCTGGACGTATCGGTTTTTACTTCAAGATAATGATCCTGCGACGAAATCGAGCCAATTTCGTTAACCAGAAAGGTTTTCCCTGCAATGACAATAGTGTTGGCAACACTTTGCTTTTCTTCGACATCATTTTCACTGTCCAATCCAGCGAGAATGACAGGATGGACGTAAAGCATGAACAGTGTTTCGAACAAGAAACCGAGGAGCAGATTGAACAGCAAATGGCTCGAGGCCAGTTCGAGTGTGTACGCCTCGCCGGATAAAAGCGAATAGTTGAAATTGTTCAGGAAGGTTGTAATTGCCATCGAGACGAAACCAACCATCGGGAAATATATGACAAACCAGGAAAATCGCTTCGAAATTTTTATGCAAATAAACAAGATCAGCAAATAGAACGCGGTTATCGTGAGGATCATTGTGAACCACAACACCGCTGCCAACGGAACCGAGAGCGTCTCTCTGTAACCGTGAACATTGCTTAAAACCAGAATAGCAACCGCCAGAAAATCCCAAACAAACATCCACGGATTGGGCGCGGAGTAGCGCATTTCACGTGTCGTCAAATGGAATTTGCGCCCGATTGCGTCATATATCGGCAATCCGCGCCAACTCTCTTGATGCAATCCGGACTCCATTTTATCCATTCCGTGTTTTGTTCCCAACTGTATGTACCCGGGATCACTACGTGGCGGGCGTGCTTTAGAATAATTAGTAACCCAGCAATTACCGAAATAAAGTGCGTTTTTTACACACCTCTGGGTCATCGGGGGTTAAATACCCTTTCGATGACCCAATTTCCACAACTTTGTATGTAATGCGACTTTAAGCCGGCAATTTGCCGTTGATTATATACTCCAGTATTTGCACGACTTGAAACGGGTGTTCAGCCACTGCCAAAGCCGCCGCATCGACTTCCTTGAGCGGATGCTGATGTTCTGGTCCGTGCAGAACTATTAGCGACTTGCCAAGCGCCGCAGCCATGCCCGCGTCAAAGGCGGCGTTCCACTGTTTGTATTTCTCGCCAAACCGTACAACCACGATATCCGCATCCTCGATTCCCTTGCGGGTGCGGATTGCGTTCAATTGGGCGCCTTTACGGTCGTGCCAAAACTTGTTTTCCTCGGCGCCCAGAATAGCGACACCACAATCATCCGAGGCGTCGTGATCCGTAACCGGCGCTGAAAACCAGACGTCGAGACCTGCCGCGCCTTCCATAATTTCCTCGCGCCAACCCGTATGGATTTCGCCGGATAGATAAACTTTCAAAGTCATGTTTTACCCTCTCAATATACCGCCAGTTGCCTGTGTAACCTTGGTGATGACCCGTTCAGATATCGCCTCGATCTCTTTGTCAGTCAAAGTGCCAGCAGTTGGTTGAATACGCACTGCGATCGCAACGGACTTCTTGCCCGCCCCCATCTGCGCTTCTGCCTTGTCACCACTAAATACGTCAAACAGCGTAACTGTATCAATCAGCTTCTTGTCCGCACCGTTTGCGGCCTTCAACAAAGTCTCTACTTCAACGTCGCTATCAACGACGAAAGCGAAGTCACGCTCGACCGTCTGAAAATCTGAAACGTCCAGCGCTGGCCGCGTTTTGGTCTTGGCCTTCGGGAAAGGCGCATTCTCAAGGAACACCGTGAACGCCACCGCCGGACCCTTCACACCCATCGCTTCCAACACCTTTGGATGCAACTCACCAAACACCGCCAACGGGTTCTTTGGACCAAGGCTTAGCACGGCTGAACGTCCGGGGTGAAACCACTCCGGTGCGTTGCGCATGACCATCAAACGATCCACTGGCGCGCCCAGGGCTGCCAATGCCGCTTCTGCATCTGCCTTTGCATCGTACAGGTCAACCGCGCGATTTGTGCCATAGGCATTGCGCGGCGCAGTCGAGCCAATCCGCACACCACAAGCCAAGATTTTCTGGTCCTCCGGCTCGCCACCCTCAAACCCTTGTCCGACTTCGAACAAAGACACATCGTTAAACCCGCGCGCCTGATTCTTCGCCGCCGCTTGCAGCAGGCTCGGCAACAACGTTGGGCGCATATGGCTCATCTCGCTCGAAATCGGGTTGCCCAGCATCACATCGTCAGACCCACCGCCGAACAGCTCGGCCGAAACCTTGTCGATAAAGCTATAGGTCACACATTCGTTGTACCCCAGCGTCGCAATCGTGCGGCGGACCATGTCTTGGCGTTTCTGCATCGGCGTCAGAACCGCTTTCATAACACCGGTTGAGGGGCGAGGCATCGGAACGCCAACCAGCTTGGTCAAGGATGCAACGCGAGCGATTTCCTCGATCAGATCAGCCTCGCCGTGCACATCGGGCCGCCAGCTTGGCACCGAAACCTCCAGCGTGTAATCCTGGTCACGCGCTTCAAAACCCAAATCGGTCAGAATACGCACCTGTTCATCGCGAGCGATTTCCATCCCGACCAGCGAAACAACCCGCGCTGGATCAAGCTGATACGCACGGCTGGTGTCAGGCGTTTCACCCGCAACAACCACGTTCGAGGCCTCCCCACCGCACAGATCAAGGATCATCTGCGTCGCAATCTCCAGCCCGTCGGCTGTAAACGCCGGATCAACACCGCGCTCAAACCTGTATCGCGCATCGGAGTTAATTTTCAGTTTACGACCCGTCATCGCGATGGTGATCGGGTCCCAATACGCGCTCTCAAGGAACACATCGACGGTACCCTCGGTACAACCCGAGGCCACGCCCCCCATGATGCCCGCGATGCTTTCAACACCGTTGTCATCACTGATCGCCATCATTCCGGCATCGAGCGTGTAGTCTTTGTCATCCA
>DFBM01000015.1 GCA_002366645.1 Rhodobacterales bacterium UBA3080
GTTCAAGGCTTTCCACTTGCTCAATGCTTCATTGGCCGAAGGAAAGGCAGGGCGCGGCACAAAATTCCCGCGACCAGGCTGCGGCTGACTGTTCTGTCCCCACGCCCAGATCACATCCCCACGGCTAAGCGTAAAGCGCGCTTGGGCCTTGACCTCGAAGCCTTCGAACACGTTGTAATCTAACACAGAATGGTGGTTGCTGGCTGACAGGGTTTTGGAAATTTTCGGGNNNACCCGTCTCAACCCCTTCGGTCCATAGAACCGCCAGACGTTCCTCCAACCCGTTCGAGCCATTCGGAATGATCCGGAAATCATCACGACCCGCCCGTTTCTGTTCGGTATTAAACGCCGCATGGTCCGTTGCAACCACCTGCAAAGACCCTGCTTGCAAGCCAGCCCAAAGGCTGTCCTGATGGTCTTTGGAGCGGAACGGAGGGCTCATCACACGCCGCGCCGCATGGTCCCAATCCTTATTAAAGTATTCGGATTCATCCAATGTTAAGAATTGTATGAGAGGCTCTCCATAAACCCGCATGCCCTTCTGGCGCGCCCGACGGATCGCTTCGTGGGTTTGTTCGCAAGAAACGTGCACAATGTACAAAGGAACGCCCGCCGTATCGGCAATGGTAATCGCCCGGTTGGCCGCTTCGCCCTCCAGTTCAGGCGGTCGGGAATAGGCGTGACCTTCTGGCCCCGTAATGCCCATATCCATGTATTTCTGCTGCAATTCAGCCACCAGATCGCCATTCTCGGCATGCACCATCGGCAACGCGCCCAGCTCGGCGCAGCGTTTGAACGAGGCGAACATCTCGTCGTCCTCGATCATCAACGCGCCCTTATAGGCCATGAAGTGCTTAAACGAGTTCACACCCATTTTCACGGCGTCTTCCATCTCGTCAAAGACGTTTTCGTTCCAGCCGGTGATCGCCATGTGGTAACCGATATCCGAGCAAATCTGCGGTGCAGATTTGCGGTGCCACTCGTTGATAGCGTTCTTGATAGAACCATCCTCGCCGGGCAGACAGAAATCAACGAGCATGGTCGTACCACCACACGCGGCCGCCCAAGTGCCGGATTCAAACGTTTCCGCCGCGGTCGTGCCCATGAACGGCATCTCCAGATGCGTGTGCGGATCAATCCCGCCGGGGATCACATAGGCCCCCTCGGCATCGATATACTCGTCGCCCTTTAGGTCTTCGCCGATCTGCTTGATCTTTTCACCCTCGATCAGCACATCTGCTTTCCATGTACGGTCCGCCGTGACGATCGTGCCGCCTTTGATTACTTTGGTCATTTTTTTCTTCTCCCTGTCAAGCATAGGGCCCCATTGGGGCTTCCCAGCGTTTTACAAACGGCCGATTAAGGTCTTCCTCTATGACCTCGCGAGCTCCCAACAAAAATTTGGGGCTACTGGGCCGAATTTTTTTGCGCCCGAACGTTCCAACTTTGCTCCAATAGAACTTCTTTAGTTCTTCTGGTGAATGTAAAATACAGATCATGCCATCCAACCGCACAGCCGTCTTCCCAGCGAAGTTGCATCGTGCCCTTTTTTCACGAACGAGACGAAAGTCCTTTCCTCTTCGTTCAAGAACGTAGATCGGTATCCGAAACATGTGCCAACGCAACTGAAATCGCATGAGTTCACTCAATAATCCCCGCCGTCTCGACAACCGCGTGCAACAATACATCCGCACCCGCAGTCGCCCATTCCTTGGAAATATCCTCGGCCTCGTTATGGCTTAACCCGTCAACACAAGGGCACATGACCATCGAGGTCGGGGCCGAGCGGTTGATCCAGCAGGCGTCATGTCCTGCACCGGAAATAATATTCATGTGCGAATAACCCAGACGTTCGGCAGCGTTGCGGACTGCTGTTACACAACCCTCATCAAAGGTCACCGGATCGAAGCCGCCGACTTTTTCCATCTCGACTTCCAGCCCCATATCGTCCGCGATTTTTTGCGCACCAGCTGCGAAACGGGTTTCCATATCTTCTATCGTCGCCAGATCGGGCGAGCGGAAATCGACGGTGAACACCACCTTGCCCGGGATCACGTTGCGCGAGTTCGGGTAAACATCGATATGCCCCGCAGCACCCACAGCGTCCGGCGCATGGGACCATGCGATCTCGTCCACCAGTTCCAACATCCGCGCCATACCTAGGCCAGCGTTCTTGCGCATCGGCATAGGTGTGGAACCGGTGTGGCTATCCTTGCCCGTAACCGTCACTTGCGTCCAGCTAAGGCCCTGACCGTGGGTGACAACGCCGATGTCTTTGCCCTCGGCCTCCAAAATCGGGCCTTGTTCGATGTGCAATTCAAAGAATGCATGCATTTTACGTGCGCCCACTTTTTCTTCACCACGCCAACCAATGCGCTTAAGCTCGTCGCCGAACTTTTTGCCCTCGGCATCCTCGATCTCATACGCCCATTCCTGCGTGTGCATTCCGGCAAAAACACCGGACGCGAGCATGGCAGGGGCATACCGCGTGCCTTCCTCGTTCGTCCAGTTGGTCACAACAATCGGGTGTTTGGTTTTGATGTCCAAGTCATTCAAAGTACGGATAATTTCCAACCCGCCGAGAACCCCTAGAACACCATCATACTTACCACCCGTAGGCTGTGTATCGAGGTGAGAGCCTACATAAACGGGCAGGGCGTTCGGGTCCGTGCCTTCACGCATCGCGAACATGTTTCCCATCTGGTCAAGCCCCATGGTACAACCTGCGGCCTTGCACCAATCCTGAAACAAATGCCGCCCTTCGCCGTCTTCGTCTGTCACGGTTTGGCGGTTGTTACCACCCGCAACACCCGGCCCGATCTTGGCCATTTCCATCAGCGAGTCCCAAAGACGGTCGCCATCAATTTTCATATTCTCGCCGGGTGCAGCCATGGGTTTTCTCCTTAGTCGAGGTTTTTCAAAACTGTGGCTAGCTTGCCGATCAGTTCGTCTATTTGTGCTTTGTTGATAATCAGCGGCGGCGACAGCGCGATAATATCGCCCGTTGTGCGGATCAGGATGCCAGCGTCATAGGCATCGAGGAAGGCTTGGAAGGCTCGCTTGGTCGGAGCCCCTTCGATTGGCGACAGTTCCACCGCGCCGATCAGACCTTCGTTGCGAATGTCGATAACATGCGGCAGGCCTTTGAGGCCATGCAATGCGTCTTCCCAGTATCCGGCCAGATCGCGGGCGTTTTCGAACAGTCCGTCTTCCTTATACGTCTCCAACGTTGCCAGACCCGCAGCCGAAGCGATCGGATTTCCGGAGTAGGTGTAGCCGTGGAAAAGCTCGATCAGGTTTTCCGGACCGTTCATAAAGGCGTCGTGGATTTCCGAGGTCGTCAGTACAGCGCCCATGGGGATCACGCCATTGGTCAGACCTTTGGCGGTGGTCATGATGTCGGGCGTCACGCCGTAATGATCCGCACCGAAAGCAGAGCCAAGACGACCGAAACCGGTGATAACCTCGTCAAAAATCAACAAAATGCCGTGTTTCTTGGTGATCGCCCGAAGACGGTCCAGATAGCCTTTCGGCGGTAGTAGAACACCTGTAGAGCCGGCCATTGGCTCAACGATTACAGCCGCGATGTTACTTGCATCCTGAAGGGCGACGATACGTTCGAGTTCATCGGCCAGATTGGCACCATGTTCCGGTTGACCACGCGTGAAGGCGTTTTCAGGGATATGGGTGTGGGGCATGTGATCGACGCCACTTAGCAACGTGCCGAAGGTTTTGCGGTTGGGGCCGATGCCGCCAACGGAAATGCCGCCGAAGTTGACACCGTGATACCCGCGTTCACGCCCGATCAGACGGGTGCGCGAACCTTCGCCACGTGCACGGTGATAGGCGATAGCAATCTTCAACGCAGTCTCGACGGACTCGGAACCCGAGTTGGTATAGAACGCGTGGTTGATCCCTTCCGGGGCCATGTCGACCAGACGGTTGGCTAGTTCAAATGCTTTCGGGTGTCCCATCTGGAAGGCGGGGGCATAGTCCAGTTCGGCGGCTTGCTTGGCGATCGCCTCGACAATACGTGGCTGTTTGTGGCCCGCGTTGCAACACCAGAGGCCAGCCGTGCCGTCCAGAACCTGACGGCTGTCGCCAGTGGTGTAATACATTCCCTCTGCCGCAACAAACATGCGGGGGTTCTTTTTGAACTGGCGATTTGCCGTGAACGGCATCCAGAAGGCACTAAGATCATTTGGGGGTGTGGTGGTTGACTGTGACATGCCAGAACTCCGCTTAAAAAATTCTTTTGACCAACTGGTCAGGTTGACGCTAGCATAGCTGACTAAGTAGTCAAGAATTTGTTTGAAGGTTTTGTGAATGCTCCAAACTGCCGATAAACCAACGTCCAAACGCGAAGGATTGCGACGCGAAACCCTCGCGCTGATATTGGCGACCGCGGAACGGATATTCGCGGAGCATGGCTTTAAGGGCGCGACCATGCAGGCGATTGCCGATGAAGCGAAACTACCCAAGGCGAACCTGCATTATTATTTCCCAACGAAACAAGCACTTTACAGACAGGTCGTAGAGCGCATTTTCAATATCTGGCTAGATGCTGCCGAGAGTTTCGATACCGAAGCCTCGCCCGAAGATGCTCTGGGAACCTATATCCGCAAGAAGATGGAAATCAGCCGATCGCACCCCTATGGCTCCAAGGTTTGGGCAAACGAAGTCATCCACGGCGCGCCGATAATCCACGACTATCTAGAGACCACACTGACCGAGTGGACGGAATCACGAATCGAGGTTATCGAGCGTTGGATGGCGGAAGGCTTGATCGATGCGGTCGATCCGCGCCACTTGCTTTATATGATTTGGTCAACAACGCAGCACTACGCCGACTTCTCGCACCAGATTACCACGTTGAACGGAGGCGTTCCGTTTGATGATGCGCAATGGGCGCAAGCGACGGAATGTGTGACCAACATCATTCTGAAAGGGATCGGTGTTCGGCGCGGCGTCCCCAGTTAATCCGTGACCAGATGCGTTCGTAGGTAATGTAGGTTACTATCCCGACACCAGTATTCGCCAGCGCGAGTGCGCCACCACTGACGAGTGATCCGGTGATGCCAAAGCCGACAAGGCTCATAGTCAGTAACCCGACAACCTGCCAGATTATCGTCTTTACGAAGGTTCTTCGGCCCGTTTCCATTTGTAATCCATTGCATTTTCGAGGAGTTCTGAACACCGTTTAGCATTGACTTTCACTGGTGGGTATTGTGGATATACTCAATACAAACTCCACGAAATGGGATTTTATCACCAATGCCGATAAATATGGACAAGCGTGAACGCTCCGCGATATTTCGTCAACGCTTGCAGGACGCGATGGATCGGGCTGGGCTGAATAAAAGCACTCTGTCGGAACATATCGGGGTGGACCGCTCTACTATTTCGCAGCTCTTATCCGACAAACATGCCCGCTTGCCAAATGCGCAGGTTGTCGGCGAATGCGCGTATACTCTGGGCGTTTCGGCGGATTGGCTGCTCGGGCTAAGCGCACGGCCCGAACGGGCGAACGACCTGTTGGATGTGGCGTTAAGCATGCCGGAGGCGGCGCGGTCCTCGGTCGATGAACAGTTGTTCGCATGGCACCAAGAGGCAACAGGATACAAAATTCGCCATGTCCCCGCGACGCTTCCTGATTTTCTGAAAACGCCAGAGGTACTGCAATGGGAATACGAGCAGCATTTGGGCAAAACGCCCGATCAAGCGATCAGTGCGATGCAGGAAAGTCTGTCGTGGCTACGGTCGCGACACACAGATTACGAAATCGCGATGCCGTCGCATGAATTGGAGAGTTTCGCTGCGGGGACGGGGTATTATGCGGGACTGTCTATGCAAATCCGACAGGAGCAAATCGCCAGTTGGATTAAAAACTACGATCAGCTTTACCCATCGCTGCGGATATTCCAGTTTGACGCCCATCAGGTATTTAGCGCGCCGCTAACCATATTCGGTCCGCTGATCGGGGTGATATATCTGGGTCGGCACTACATTGTTTTTCGGGATTCATCACGTGTACAGGCGATGACCAATCATTTCGACTGGCTTATCCGCGAAAGCAGCGTCGACGCCCGTGATTTCATTGCAAGTCTTGAGGCACTGGACGTTCGTTAGTCTTTTAGCAACATCAATAGCGCGACAATG
>DFBM01000123.1 GCA_002366645.1 Rhodobacterales bacterium UBA3080
TAACACGAACGCTCAAATCACCGGAACCAACCCGTTCTGCCGCCCCCGCGAGGCGTCGGACGGGTCGCGACAGGCGTTCTGCAAACCACATCCCGAACCAGACAGCCGCGAGAATGACGATCAGAGCAAACCCCAGATAAATCAGGGCAAATTCAAACAACAGCCGGCCCCGATCACTTTCCAACTGGTTGTAAAGCGAAACGGTTTCCTGCGTTTCATCCAGCAACAACAGAATTTCCCCGTCCACTTCACGAGTCACATACAACAACCGATCCGCATAGGCGGACAAACCGATCAGCGTGCGAAACTCCGAATTGGTCCAGTCTTCGATGATAACCGGCACACCGCTTAGGGCTTCGTTGATCTGATCCTGTGTTGGCTGTTCGTAATTGAACAGATACGAACGTTCTCCGCGCGCCACCAGACTTCCCGAGCTATTAATGACATAAGCTTCCGAAAGCGAGCGCTGCATTTGTAGCTGGCCACGGTTCAGGAATTCACGCAGATCGCCGACGGACAGCAAAGGAAGTCGCCGCTTCTGGGCGTTGAGATAATTGGCGAGCAGTTTGGCATCAGATTCAATATTCGTGCGATGCTCTTCTTCATAAGCCTGCGCGGCTGTCAGCGAGTTGTTCACAACCTGCCGAACCCGCTCAGAAAACCAGCCTTCCAGACCAAAGTTCAAAGTAATTGCAGCAAAAACCGCTACGAGAACGGTGGGAATAAGCGCCGTTAACGTAAAGACGCCTGTAAGCCTAAGGTGGAGCTTGGAACCCGCAGACCGACGCCGTCTTGCGGCAATTATCCGTACAACTTGTCGGAAAACCAATGCCGCCACAATCAAAACATAGACGAGATCGGCCAGAACTACATAACGTAGTAAGCTCGGGTCCCCTGGTCGGTCAAACGCGCCAAAAAATAAAAATGTCGCCAAGACGAGAACCGGACCAAGGACGACCAACCCAAGTGTTACCACACTTCGAACGATACGGCGATTGCGCATCGTTTCCAGTTTCAAAAATCCAGTTCTGAGTATGCTTTGTTGCAAGAGTGTTACAGATTCTGTTGCTATTCACTATATCTGTGACAAGTTTACATCAACTTCTTGCCTCGTGTCACCTGAATGTCGAGCGAAGCTATTTTTTTACGCAGTGTATTTCGGTTAATACCCAGCAATTCGGCGGTTTTAAGCTGGTTACCTCGCGTAGCGGCCAACGAAAGCGCAATAAGCGGCAGTTCTACTTCCTTCAAAATACGGTCATAAAGCCCTGCCGGCGGCAGCGCATTACCGTGAAGATCAAAATACCGCTTCAAATGGCTTTCGATTGACGTAGAAAGGCTTTCGGCCCCGTTGTGCGTCGGCGCGAGAGCAGAACTCGGTCTTGCCTCGATTTCCTGTGTAACATTTTTCGCGCTTATCGTTTCATCCGGACATAAAACTGCAAGCCGATTAATCAGGTTTTCCAATTCGCGGACGTTTCCGGTCCAGATCTGTTGCTTTAGGACTTCGATTGCTTCTTTCGATATAATTTTACGTGGTAACCCTTGTGCTTCGGCCAGTTGAAGAAAATGTCGGGATAAATCGGCGACATCCTCTATACGTTCCTGAAGGGTTGGCAGTCGGATCGGGACAACATTTAGTCGATAGAACAGGTCTTCGCGGAATTTTCCTTCATTGATTAGCCCACGTAGATCCTGATGGGTGGCAGCGATGATGCGAACGTCGGATATGATGGTTTCATGCCCGCCAACACGCGAGAACTCCCCCTCTTGCAACACCCGCAACAGTCTCGACTGTGCTTCCAGCGGCAGGTCACCGACTTCGTCGAGAAAGAGCGTCCCGCCGTCTGCTTGCTCAAACTTCCCAATTGCGCTTGAATCCACGCCGGGCGAGCGGCGTTCGCTACCAAACAGTTCAATCTCTATCATATCAGCTGGAATAGTTGCGAGATTAACCGCAATAAACGGCCCCTTTTTCCGCTGCCCGAAACTATGTAACGCTTGTGCTACAAGCTCCTTGCCAGTTCCGGAAGCGCCCGTAATCATAACGCCGAGGTCTGTGTGCATGAGACGCGCCATTATCCGGTAAACCTCCTGCATAGCCGGAGAACGCCCAATTAGTGGAAGGCTCTCGCCTTGCGTCTCGTCTTCTTGCTGCGGGGCGGTCGTGTTTTGGTTCAGCGCCTTATTAACGGTCGTCAGTAAATCCTTCAAATCAAACGGTTTTGGTAGGTATTCATACGCCCCGGTTTCCGTTGCCCGAATGGCGGTCATAACCGTATTTTGCGCGCTCATCACGATTATCGGTAGATCGGGACGACGTTTTTTAATAGCTGGAAGGATATCGAGCGCGTCACCGTCCGGCATCATCACGTCAGTTACGATTACGTCGCCTTCACCCTCTTCAACCCAACGCCAAAGGGTTGATATGGTACCTGTGGATCGCACACGACACCCTGCCCGCGTCAGAGCTTGACTAAGCACGGTGCGGATCGTCCGGTCGTCGTCGGCAACAATTACGGTTCCATCCATCTTATCAGTCCTTATCGCGCGCGCGCCAGATCGGCAGCAACACTTTGAATTTCGTTTTTCCGGGCTTCGAAACGCATTCGACAACACCGCCATGTTCCGAAATAATCTTTGAAACCATCGACAGTCCCAATCCGGTTCCGGCGGCTTTCGAACTGACAAACGGATCAAAAATGTCGTTAATCAAATCCAGTGGAATGCCCGCACCATTGTCGGTTATCGTCACTTCCAGCGGCAGGCTTTCCGATTTCTGACCGGGCATTTGAAGGCGGACACCCGGGCGGAATGCGGTTTTCAATGCAATAACTCCACCAACTTTTGGCGCCGCCTCTGCCGCATTTTTCAACAGGTTCTGGAACACTTGCGACAACTGGTCGGCATCGCCAGATACGGGCGGCAATGATGGATCGAATTCTTCGGTAAACCGGACATGCTCGGCGAAACCAACTTTGGCGGCACGTTTTGCGCGATCAAGAATATCGTGAATATTGATGGGTTCGCGTTCCGTCGTTCGCAAATCGCCAAATTGCTCAACGCGCTCGACCAGTCGTCCTATACGTCGAATTTCGTCCTGAATCAGGGTCGTTAGCTCCTGATCGTCTTCCGAAATGCTCATAGCCAGTAATTGAGCCGCGCCATTAATACCCGCCAATGGATTACGGATTTCATGCGCCAGCATTGCAGCCATTCCGGCAACCGACCGCGCGGCAGAGCGGTGCGTTAGACTGCGATCCATTTTCTCCGCTAACCCGCGAGGATGCAGCAGCAGCAAAACGTTTCCGTCTTGAAGACTGCTAGCATGTAAATCGTTCATTCTGGGCGGAATATCAGTCCAGCCAATTTCGACCCCGTGCAACACGACCGAGCCAGACCCGTCACGGGCCTGGTCGACCACATTTTGCATAACACTACCCTCACCGACATAATCGACGAGGTTTTGCTGCCGCAGCTGTTTGACCGATGTCTCGCTAAAGGCCTCGGCGGCCGAGTTGCAGGTCACAAACCCGTTTACCGTGTTAAAAACAAATGCGGGATAAGGGATCCCGCCCCACAGGGTTTCGAAGTTGACTTCCGTCATGCTGCATCCTCGATGAAGGTACCACAATCTCGAAGGCCTGCTGAAAGTAGTTGAACGACGAGTGCTGGCTCGGATTGCGTTATCACGGAACGCCGAAGTTCTGATCCTCCTTCAATTCGCTCAAGATACCATCCAAGGTGTTTTCGTGCGCATTTTCCACCCATTTCAGGACCGTAGAAGTCGATCATATCCTCGTAATGTTCAAGAATTATGTCAGATAGCGCGCCGCCTGTGGGCGTGTCGGGACCGGTTTCGTTGGAAATTCCTGCCGCGATCTGCGCCAAAAGCCAAGGTTGCCCTTGTGCGCCACGCCCAACCATGACGCCATCTGCTCCGGAATCTGCCAGTGCCTTTTGGGCCGACGATGAATTCACGATATCACCATTGGCAATGACCGGTATTTTAACCGCGGTTTTAACCGCGTTGATCGCCGCCCAATCCGCAGCACCTTTATAAAACTGGCAACGTGTGCGGCCATGTATTGTTATCATTTGAATGCCGGCATCTTCAGCACGCTTTGCAATATCAGGTGCATTCAGACAATCATCGTCCCAACCAAGCCGCATTTTCAGTGTTACGGGCACATCAACCGCATTTACCACCGCTTCGATAAGCGACAACGCATGATCCGGCGTCTTCATAAGCGCGGAACCTGAATATCCGGAGGTAACCTTTTTCGCCGGACACCCCATATTAATGTCGATGATCCGCGCACCTTGATCGACACATAGTTTGGCGCATTCGGCCATCCAATACGCCTCGCGGCCAGCGATTTGTACCGACGTCCGCTCGTTTTCCAACCCAAGCTCCGCACGTGCGCGTGCTGACGGTCGTGCCTGAACCAGCTCTTGGCTCGCGACCATTTCCGAAACCACCAACCCTGTCCCGAACCGCAAAACCATTTTGCGGAAAGGTAGATCAGTAATTCCAGCCAAGGGGGCCAGAAAAACCGGAGGGTCTAAGGTTAAATTTCCGACAGTTATCGACAAATGCTTAATCCTTGGGCAGTTACCAATTAATTACAGTAGTACAGAGATTTCGGCAACCATTTTACATGCTGCATTGTGAACTATACGCCTGATAGGCTATGCATCGCTCAAATATGGAGGTCGCATGAACATTATCGGGCTAATTGTTGCAGCCGGACGCGGTAAGCGGGCTGGCGGTGATGTCCCTAAACAGTATCGCGAATTGTGTGGCCAGACAGTGTTGCACAGATCGATAATGGCACTTTTAACGCACCCTCAGATTACAAAGGTGCAAGTTGTTATACGCGCGGACGATGTTGTTGATTATCATTCCTCAACGAACGGGATTTCAAACCTTCTACCGGTCTGCATTGGTGGCGCTGAGCGTCATGACTCGGTGCTGGCAGGCTTGGAGGCCATTGAAACCCACGGGCCTGATATTGTGCTAATACATGACGCCGCGCGACCGCTCGTGAGTAAAACTGTTATCTCGGAGGTGATAAACGCCCTTTCGGACCACAGCGGCGCATTTCCAGCCCTGAAGGTAGTTGATGCTCTTTGGCGGGGAAACTCCACCATAGAAGCACCGGAATCCCGCGAAGGTTTATGGCGCGCGCAAACGCCACAAGGATTCAGGTTTGATGAAATTCTCGCCGCCCATAAAAACCTCGCCTCACCCGCACTCGATGATGTGGCCGTAGCATTTGCCGCAGGATTGAACGTTGCTATAACGAACGGTTCGGAAGATAACTTCAAGATAACCAACCCCGAGGATTTCGCCCGGGCCGAAGCAATACTGAAAGAAGACATGGATATACGAACTGGAAACGGCTTTGACGTTCACAAATTCGGCGATGGCGACTACGTTACGCTCTGTGGTGTGGAAATTCCGCACACGAACGGACTTGTCGGGCACTCGGATGCAGACGTGGCGATGCATACTATCACCGACGCAATATTCGGCGCGTTGTCCGAAGGCGACATTGGCCAATGGTTTCCGCCGAGCAATCCACAATGGAAAGGAGCAGCTTCGGATATTTTCCTTCTAAGGGCCGTTGAACGCGCCGATGCACGCGGGTTCAAAATCAATCACATCGATTGTACTATCATCTGCGAAACGCCTAAAATAGGCCCGCACGCCATGGCGATGCGTGAAAGGATGGCGGAAATAATGGGGATGGATGTTGACAGGGTAAGTGTCAAAGCAACCACTTCCGAAAAACTGGGATTTACAGGCCGCGGCGAAGGTATCGCCGCCATGGCAACAGCAACACTGGTGAAATTATGATCCGACTAATCACAACATTTTTTGGCGCGGGCCTATTGCCCAAAGCCCCGGGAACATGGGGCAGCTTGGCTGCACTCCCCGTTGGATGGGTACTCCACGGTCTAGGCGGGTTCCCGTTGCTCGTGGTCGCCACCATCGCCGCGTTTGCCGTCGGCTTATGGGCGACCGCCGTAGAAACCCGTGGTGCTGACGATCACGACCCCTCAACGATTGTTATCGACGAGGTGGTAGGCATCTGGATCGCGCTAATGCCGTTATCTGCGGGCATGTGGATGAATAACCAGCCCGACTGGCTGTTCCCCTACCCTGGCTGGATTACAGCCTTTATCTTCTTTCGTATTTTCGACATCTGGAAGCCCTGGATTGTCGGCTGGGCAGACCGCATGCATACGCCGTTAGGTGTTATGCTCGACGATGTTATGGCCGGTATATTGGCAGCGATCGTTGTTACGGCCGCCGCCGGTTTTTCGCATGGAGTATTGATGTGATCCCGCATTACGAACTTGCCCAGAAAGTCGTTCAAGCCGCCAAAGCCAAAGGCTTGGTCATCGCAACTGCTGAAAGCTGTACCGGTGGAATGATTTCGGCGTCTATTACCGACATTGCCGGTTCGTCTTCGGTTTTTGACCGTGGATTTGTAACCTATTCCTACCCGTCAAAAACCGATCTTTTGGACGTGGCGACATCGGTACTGACCGAACACGGTGCCGTTTCGGAACCGGTCGCAAGGCAAATGGCGCAGGGAGCCCTCACAAATTCGCGCGCCGACATTGCCGTTGCTGTAACCGGAGTTGCTGGTCCGGGCGCAGATGGAAGCAAACCCGAAGGTCTGGTCTGGTTTGGCATGGCGTCCATGGGCGGCGTCATTTCCGTTGCGCATAACTTCGGCCCCATCGGCAGAGACAAAGTCCGATTGGCGACCGTGGAAATTGCACTACAATTATTGTTGACCGAAGTTGAGCGCCTTTAGTCAGATCAATACTGCCCAACATTTGAGCAAATGCTAACTTTAAGCCCAATAAGCAGGCTAATCGTGATTTTCAGCTAAATTCGACCACTTCTTCACTTGTCGAACCGATTCAACACAAAGAAATTCCCGCACAAAAGCGCACAAGCGTAAAAAAAATAAAGGGAATAACAATGGTTGCTGCTGATACAGCGTGGATTCTAGTTGCCACGACACTCGTCCTATTCATGACTTTACCTGGTTTGGCGCTTTTTTACGGCGGCCTTGTGCGCGCCCGTAATGTGCTATCCGTCTTTATGCAAACCATCGCGATTGCCGCGCTCATGTCGATACTCTGGCTGGCTGCCGGGTATTCCATCGCGTTCGGCCCGAGCGAGAGCGGCATCTGGGGTGGTTTATCGAAAGCCTTCCTGATTGGTGTGGACGCGGACTCGCTGTTTGGCACGATACCTGAAATCCTGTTCTTCGCCTTCCAGATGACCTTCGCGATCATTACGCCAGCTTTGATAGTTGGCGCATACGTCGAACGGGTTACCTTTGCCTTCGTCCTGACATTTTCCGCCCTCTGGATGCTGTTAGTATATGCGCCCGTTGCTCACTGGATCTGGGGTGGTGGCTTCCTGTCGGATGGTGGAATTTTCGGCGATGTCGGAACCAAGGATTTTGCTGGCGGTATCGTGGTGCACGAAACGGCCGGACTTGCAGCACTCGTGGTTGCATATTTTCTTGGTCACCGAAAAGACAAATCCAAGCCGCCACACAATCCTGGCTTTGTGATGCTCGGCGCATCCATGCTTTGGGTCGGCTGGTTTGGTTTTAACGCAGGTTCGCAGCTTGCCGCAGACGGCGGTGCAGCGATGGCGATGGTTGTCACACATATCTCGGCGGCCACAGCTTCGCTTAGCTGGGTGGCATGGGAACGTATCAAATACGGTAAAGCCTCGATGGTTGGGCTGGTAACGGGTACGATCGCAGGTCTGGCATCGATCACACCTGCATCTGGTTTTGTCGGGCCGGTTGAAGCACTACTAATCGGTGCCATCGCCGGTGTGTTAACTCAGGAAGCTTGCCGTTTCGTAAAGGGGTTCCTCAAGATTGACGACACATTGGACGTCTTTGCGGTTCACGGCATTGGCGGTATCTTCGGCACAATCATGATCGCTGTATTCGGAGCAGGTAGCTGGGCAGCACAGCTCGGCGCACTGGCAATCGTCGGGGTTTTCACCTTTGTTGTAACAATAGTTTTGGTTAAACTGATCACGCTATTCATTCCGATCCGCGTCAGCGAGGAAGAAGAATACACCGGTCTCGACCTAAGTTCACACGGCGAGCGAGCCTACGACTTAACGTCGTAATTAAGCTACGAATACAATTCTTGTGCGCGCTTTTCAAAGGCGCGCACAATACGTTGCATCGCCTCGTTGAACACAACGCCGATCACCGCTTGCAGCAAATGTGACTTAAATTCGAAATCAACGAAAAAATCGACTTCGCATGAACCGTCTTCTAGCTGGGTGAATTGCCAATGATTGTTCAAATGTTTGAAGGGTCCATCCAGATATTCGACGTCAATATGCTGGGCATCTGGGTTAAGCGTGACGCGGCTGGCAAATTTTTCGCGGAATAGCTTGAACGAAATTACAAGATCAGCGTCAATTATTTCGCCCTTCCCCTCAATCGCGGGGGATTTCTTCGTAATTCGCGCAGCCACACACCACGGCAAAAACTTTGGATAGGAAGCCACATCCGCGATAAGATCATACATCTGATCAGCGGTGTGCGGCATTATTCGTTTTTCTGCGTGCGTTGGCATGGCGTATATATCTACTTATGTATTCGCCTCCGCCACGAGATGCATTGTCGCGGGGCTTTTCCTTATTGTTGTATTAAGATGACGAGAATCAAAAGGGCAAGAGCATGGATCACTCAAATTACGTAATTGACGAAATGATTTCCGCAAAATCGATCGCGGCACGGGTGGAAACGCTTGCCAAAGAGATTTCGGAATACTTCAAAGGCACCGACAAACTTGTAGTGGTTGGCCTGCTGCGAGGATCGTTTGTATTTATCGCAGACCTGACGCGCGAACTGGATATGCCTGTTGAAATCGACTTTATGGAAACGTCATCCTATGGCAACTCCACCGAAAGCAGCCGTGAAGTACGGATATTGAAAGACATCCGTGGCGAAATCGAGGGGCGCGATGTGCTGGTCGTCGAGGACATTGTCGACACGGGTCACACCTTGAACCATGTAGTTAAAATCCTGAAAAGCCGCAATCCGGCCCGAATGAAAATCTGTGCATTGCTGGACAAACCATCCCGTCGAGAAGTCGATATCAGTGCGGACTGGATAGGCTTCGAAATACCGGACAAATTTGTGGTTGGCTACGGAATCGATTACGCACAACGCAATCGCAATCTTGGCCATATCGGAGCTGTTCGTTTTATCGAATAGGATTGCGAACTCCGGTGGCCTCGCTTCGCTCGGCGGTCGTGCCTAGGTTTTGGGTTTTGCCAAAATCGCCAGATCACGTGCGATGGCGAACGCGCCTTTGATTTTCTCGGAATTGTTTTTCCAGTCCCGCCGGACAATGATTTTGTTGTCCTTAACTTTCGCCAAACCTTTTTGCGCATGTATAAATTCGACCAAACCGGCGGGATTGGCGTATTTGTCCATATGGAATTGAATGGTTGCGCCGCGCGGACCACCATCAAGCTTCGCAATACCTGCACGACGACACGCAGACTTTATGCGTACGATATTGAGCAGTGTGTTCACTTCTTTTGGCAAATTGCCAAACCGGTCGATCAATTCCGCTGCAAACCCTTCTAGTTCAACTTTGCTGGAAAGCGCAGACAAGCGTCGATAGAGACCGAGGCGAACATCTAGGTCCGGCACGAAATCGGATGGAATGAGAACCGGCACACCGAGGTTGATTTGTGGTGCCCAGGCTTCGTCCGCATCGGACAGACCTTCGAGCTCACCAGCCTTCATTTTGGCAATCGCCTCTTCAAGCATGGTTTGATAAAGCTCGTATCCGACTTCACGAACATGTCCCGATTGCTCGTCCCCCAACAGGTTCCCTGCCCCGCGGATATCGAGATCTTGGGACGCAAGCGAGAAACCGGCGCCCAGACTGTCAAGGCTACCAAGTACACGCAAACGCTTCTCGGCAGCAGGCGTGAGGGGTTTACGCGGCTTGGTCGTCATATAGGCGTAGGCACGAATTTTGGAGCGCCCGACCCTTCCACGTATCTGGTAAAGCTGCGAGAGGCCGAACATATCGGCGCGATGAACGATCAAGGTATTGGCCGCCGGAATATCCAAGCCACTTTCAACAATCGTGGTCGCCAACAACACATCGTATTGACCATCATAAAACGCATTCATCTTGTCGTCGAGCAATCTAGCCGGCATTTGACCGTTGGCGGTGACTACGGATACCTCGGGAACCTGCTCCTTAAGGAAGGCTTCAACCTCGGCTAAATCGCTGATGCGCGGCACAACATAAAACGATTGCCCACCACGGTAATACTCACGCAACAACGCTTCACGAACGGTAACCGGATCAAATTCGCTAACATAAGTACGTATAGCGAGACGATCGATTGGCGGTGTGCCGATCAAGGACAGTTCCCGCACTCCGGATAAGGCAAGTTGCAAGGTCCGAGGTATCGGAGTCGCCGTAAGTGTCAACACATGCACATCGGAACGTAGTTGTTTTAGCTGTTCTTTATGAGACACACCAAAGTGCTGTTCTTCGTCGATAATCAGCAACCCGAGGTTTGAAAACCGGATGCCTTTGGCCAGCAACGCGTGCGTGCCAATAACGATATCCACCTTGCCGCGCGACATCGCCTCGCGCGTGTCGTTAGCATCTTTCGCGGATACAAACCTTGAAAGTTGGCGGACTTGTACTGGCAGCCCGCGAAAACGCTCCGAAAAGCTTTTGTAATGTTGGCGGGCGAGCAATGTAGTTGGTGCGATCACCGCAATCTGTGATCCTGTCATGGCGGCCACGAACGCGGCGCGCATCGCAACCTCGGTTTTTCCAAACCCTACATCGCCGCAAACCAGACGGTCCATTGGTTGGCCGCTCGCCATATCGCCCAGAACATCTTCGATGGCATTCAGCTGGTCGTCGGTCTCCTGATAAGGGAAGCGGGCGCAGAACTCGTCCCACATGCCTTCGGGCGGCGTCATAACCTTGCCTGAACGCAATGCCCGCTCGGCGGCGATCCGGATCAGTTTGTCCGCCATCTCGCGGATACGTTCTTTGAGTTTGGCCTTTTTCGCCTGCCATGCGCCTCCGCCGAGTTTGTCGAGAAGTCCAACCTCTTGACCATACCGCGTCAAAAGCTCGATGTTTTCGACAGGCAGGAACAGACGATCACCACCGGCGTATTCGAGCGCAATGCACTCATGTGGCGCGCCGGCGGCGGTAATGGTTTCCAGTCCGTTATATTTGCCGATCCCGTGTTCGATATGAACCACCAAATCGCCAGGTGTCAGGCTCTGCGTTTCCTTCAGGAAGTTTTCGGCCCGCCGCCGTTTTGCCGGATTGCGAATTAGGCGGTCGCCCAGAACGTCCTGTTCAGAAATAGCAGTCAGGCCGGGCGCCTCAAAACCGCCCTCCAGCCCCCAAACCGCGAGATATAAACCGCCGCTTTTGGCGGCTATATCGCTGAAGCGCGAGATAGTTGCATAGTTTTCTACACCGCTATCTTCCAGCAGGGTTGTAAACCGCTCGCGCGATCCTTCCGAGTAGGACGACAAGATCACATTGCCGGATTTCCGCTTTGCAGCGATATGAGTAGCCAATGCACCAAACAAGCTGACGTCTTCTTGCTGGCGTTCGGGCGCGAAATTCCGGCCGATCCTACCACCTGCGTCAATACAGTTTGGACCGGGAGCTTGTGGCAGCGGAGACAACTGGCGGATGGTTCGGCCTTCTAGAGCCGCTTCCCAACTCTCGTTGTCCAGATACAGCAGATCCGGCTTAATCGGTTTGTAAACGGTTCCGAGGTGGGATTTCTCACCCATCGCAACATGCCGTGTTTCGTATTGGTCGACCATAGAATCCCAACGTGCGTGTCGGGCCGCATCCGTTTGGTCATCTAGAACGACGGGTGCGGAAGGCAGATAATCAAACAGAGTTTCAAGGGATTCATGAAAGAATGGAAGCCAGTGCTCCAATCCTTGATGCTTACGACCGGCACTAACCGCCTCGTATAGCGGGTCGTCATTTCCGGCGGCGCCAAAGGTATGGCGATAGTTCCGGCGAAACCGTTCGATGGCGTCTTCATCCAGAATTACTTCGGAAACCGGTGCCAGTTCGATTCGATCGATTTTCTCGATAGTTCGCTGCGTCGCCGCCTCGAAACGGCGCGCACCATCCAGGACATCGCCGAACAAATCCAGCCGGATTGGGCCACTGGCACCCGGAGGGAAAATATCAATCAGTCCACCGCGAATGGCGTAATCGCCCGGTTCGGTGACCGTTGGTGACTGACTGAACCCCATACGCACCAGATAGAGACGCAGGTTCTCGACGTTCACTTGCTTGCCTACCGAAGCCGTAAAGCTTGATTTAGCAACCACGGAACGCGGTGGAATTCTTTGTGTGGCGGCGTTCAGAGTTGTAAGAATGACCGAAGGGCGGTCGAAACCTTCGGCAAGTATCGCCAGCGTCGCCATCCGACTGGCCGACACTTCGGCATTAGGAGAAATACGGTCGTATGGCAGGCAATCCCACGCAGGAAAAACAAGAACCGGCACATCGGGCGCAAAAAACTGCAAGGCTTGCTGCATGGCAGCGAGACGTGCGTCATCGCGTAAGACATGCACAACCGGCCCGTCGGCGCGCGCGACAAGCTCCGCCAACAGTTTAGCGTCATAGCCCTCAGGGGCGCCGCCGGTCATGGTTTTGACGGCGGAAAGTGGAGATTTCCGATTCATGTCGCGCAGGTAGTCCAATTAGTCAGTTGAAACAAGCGCGCGATGCGCTTGTTACGCTATTTCTTCCAACTCCTGATCCGCAGCCTGACGAGCCCACATCGAGGCATAACGACCATGGCGGGCCAGCAATTCGTCATGCGTGCCCTGCTCTACCACACGACCTTTTTCGAGGACGATGATCAGGTCGGCGTGCACAACCGTAGAAAGGCGGTGGGCGATCGTTATCACGCTGCGCCCCTTACCCATATTCTTGAGCGACTCCAGAATATCCTGTTCGGTTTCGGAATCGAGGGCCGAGGTAGCTTCGTCTAACAGCAAGATCGGAGGATTTTTCAGCAATGTCCGCGCGATCCCGACACGCTGTTTTTCGCCGCCGGAAAGTTTCAGTCCGCGCTCGCCAACAATTGCGTCATAACCGTTTGGCAACGACACGATGAAATCGTGAATTTGCGCTGCTTTCGCCGCTTCCACAATTTCTTCCTCTGTTGCTTCGGGCCGCCCGTAAGCGATGTTGTACCCAACAGTATCATTGAAAAGCACCGTGTCCTGAGGAACAACGCCAATCTGCTCGCGCAGGCTTTCTTGCGTTATGTCGCGCACGTCCTGCCCGTCGATTTTCAGACTGCCATTAGCCACATCGTAGAACCTAAACAACAGGCGACCGATCGTGGATTTCCCCGAGCCCGAGGGGCCAACAACAGCAACGGTTTGACCGGCTTTAACCGTAAGGTCGAGACCGTGAAGAATGGAGCGTTCGCTATCATAGCTGAAATCAACACCCTCAAATGCAATCTCACCACCAGTACAATTCAAATCCGGCGCATTCGGTTTGTCCACAATTTCGGCAGGCTGACCAAGAAGGTCGAACATCTCGCCCATATCAACCAAAGCCTGACGGATTTCGCGATAGACGGTGCCAAGGAAATTCAACGGCATCGTAATCTGGATCATGTAGGCGTTAACCATCACAAAATCCCCGACCGTCAAAGTTCCGTCCTGAACGCCCATAGCGGCCAAAACCATAACTGCGACAAGCCCTGCTGTAATCAGCACCGACTGTCCGAAGTTCAAGAACCCAAGAGTGTAGTTCGTCTGGATAGCCAATTTTTCGTAATTGGCCATCGATACGTCATAGCGTACAGCTTCGCGCCGCTCCGCACCGAAATACTTGACGGTTTCGAAGTTCAAAAGACTGTCGATGGCTTTTTGGTTAGCATCGGTATCTTGCCTATTCATCTCTTTGCGGATCTGCACCCGCCATTCGGTGACACGGAAGGTGAACCAAACGTAAAGCGTGATAGTTATTACGACCACCGCAAGGTAGCGCGCGTCAAAAATCACAAAGAAGATTATCCCGACCATGGTTAGTTCGAGGATCAGCGGCCCAACCGAAAAAAGCATAAACCGTAAAAGGAATTCGACGCCTTTAACACCGCGTTCAATAATCCGCGACAACCCACCGGTTTTACGCGTGATATGATAGCGCAAAGACAGCGCGTGCATGTGTTCGAAGGTTTCAAGTGCGAGCCGACGCAGCGCACGCTGACCTACTTTAGCAAAGATTGCGTCACGAAGCTGGTTGAACCCGACTCCAAGTAGCCGTATGACCCCGTAGGCAATGACCAAACCTATTGTGCCGGTAACCATCATAAACACTGGTTCAGACGTAATATCAGGCGACATAGAATCGATTGCCGCCTTAAAGAAAAACGGTGTCATGACCGTCAGAACTTTGGCCAGCACCAACGACAGCATCGCCAATACGACCCTGACTTTAATCCATGGGTGATTGTCAGGCCAAAGATATGGCGCAACACTTTTGATCGTGCGCCACCCGCTTAACTGTTCAGATTTCGCGTTTTTGTTCATTTTATGGTTCCCTCGTGAACGCAACAGATAGGGATTGTCGCGCCAAAGAACCAGACCTTAAACGATTATTCTTCCGAATTTGGCAAAGCAAACACCTGGCCAGGGTAGATTAGATCGGGATCGCGTATCTGGTCTTGATTGGCGGTGAAAATCTGATGATATTTCAGGCCGTCACCGTAGCGCCCCGTGGCAATCACCCAGAGCGAGTTGCCCGGTTGAACCGTATAGGTTGGCGAGGTGTTTGATTTAGCCTCGCGAACATCTTCGGGATATTCTCTCTGGAACGGCGATTCAACACGGCTGGTCACAGTTCCGGCGTCGTCGATTTCGTCAACCCGCAGAACATACCGGCCAGCATCAAGACCGTGCAGCGCTTGTTTCCAGCTGCCGGATTCAGAGACCACAGTGTCCATCAACGGTTTATCGTCGACATAAATAATTACGCGACGGCCAGGATTTCCACGACCGGCGAGCACGACCTCTTCGTCCGCGTCATAACTGATACTATCGAGGCTAACTTGCCCGAGCGCCAATTGCGTTGAGCCCTGAACAATGACGACCTCGTCCTCTGTCGCGCGGATAATAGCCGGAGGAGTTTCTTCGGAAACGGCTTCAGCCGCGGCAGAACTGAAGGTAGGCAAGATCAGGATCGTCTCGTCCGAAAACAGCAACTCCCCACCGACTTCGCTTTCTAGTTCAAGCGTTTGACCTTGCTCTGAGTTTGGGACTTGTATGATGGCGACGAACTCTCCGCTGCCGTCCGCAGTGGCTTCACCAATTTGCTCACCATTGGAGAGAATTACCACCTTCGAACTCGGTTCAGCCGAACCGGCAATCACCGCGGAGCCGCTGGAATCGACTCGCACAATATCAAATGAGGGTTTCACGCCGTCGGCAGTTTCCTCCGCAGATGCTACTGAAAGCGCGGTAGCTGCTCCCTCGACAACAGGAGATGCCTCTTCCGCTATCGCAACAGCTTCTTCTTCAGGTACGGACGCTTCCTCGGTCACTGCGGGCGTATCTGAAGCCCCTACAGCTTCATCAGCAGCATCGCTTTCTGTTGTGTCAACGGATGCATCTTCGCTTTGCTCTTCTGCATTTTCAGGTTCAACTGAAGGAGTCGGATCATTCGCAACCTCTTCGACTGGCGTTGGCACGGGTTCTGAAATCTCTTCTTCACTCACGTTTGTATCAACATCGGCTGCGGTTGTTTCTTCGGCTAGCTGTTCTGGCGTCGATGTTTCTTCTTCATTTGAAGTCTGAACATCATCCATTTGGGATGCAGTGCTATCGGTTTCAGTAACTTCGTCGGTTTCTGTATCGTCTGCTACGATGGCCATCTCTTCTGCTTCCTCGGAAGCTTCGACTTCTACTTCCTCGACAGCGGATTCTTGGCTAACAGTTTCTTGGACAACGGCCACCACAGGCTCGGGCTTTGGGCGTACGTATATCGCCAACGCGATGGCCGCCCCGCTGGCAACTATAATTAGGATCCAACGGTATTTGCAAAAAAAACTATTCATCTATCAATCCCTGTCCGCTATGTTCAATAGCATTAGATTTCGAATTACTCTGCACGCCCATTACAGACACAAGCACCCACCGCCTTCTTGGGTAAAGTGCGGTATTTCCAGAACAGAAACAAGAGGAACAACGATATATGGCCCAGAATCCAACCTATTCCGTCTGCGTTTTCTGCGGCTCCCGTTTCGGTCGCGACGACGCCTATAGAAATTCTGCGCAGGAGCTAGGTTCAGCTTTGGCGAAAAACCATATGCGTCTTGTCTATGGTGCTGGTGATGTAGGCATCATGGGGGCAGTTGCCTCGGCGACGCAGCGTGAGGGGGGCGAGACGTTCGGTGTGATCCCGGTTCATCTGATGGAACGGGAAGTAGGCAAGCGTGACTTGACCAGTTTCATCATCACCGAAAACATGCACGAACGTAAAAAGGTCATGTTTATGAATGCAGATGCAATTGTTACTCTGCCCGGCGGCGCTGGATCACTGGATGAATTGTTTGAGGTGTTAACATGGCGTCAGCTCGGGTTGCATATGAAACCGGTGTTTTTGCTTAACGTGAACGGATTCTGGGATCCGCTCCTTACACTTCTGGACCACATAATCGACGAAGGTTTCGCTGATCCGAGTTTCCGTGAATCTCTGGAGGTCGTCGAAACCGTACCTACTCTGATGCAACGTTTGAACGACAAAACATAAAAAAACCCCGCGCTAAATTCGCGGGGCTTCCAATTTGGATAATCCGGATCGGATTAGGCGTTCGAAAGACGCTCTGCAACGTTTTCCCAGTTTACCAAGTTGTCGAGGAAGTTCGACAGGTAGACAGGACGTTTGTTGCGGAAGTCGATGTAGTAGGAGTGTTCCCAAACATCACAACCAAGCAATGCGGTCTGATCAAAACAAAGCGGGTTAACGCCGTTTTCTGTTTTTGTGATTTTCAGAGAGCCGTCCGTATCGGCAACCAGCCAAACCCAACCAGAACCGAACTGGCCAACGCCAGCCGCATTGAAGTCAGCTTTAAAAGTGTCGACGGAACCGAATGCATCCACAATGCGTGTCTCAAGTTCGGACGGCATGGTACGACCATTCGGGCCCATCATTTCCCAGAACTGAGCGTGATTCCAATGTTGCGACGCATTATTGAAAATACCGTTCTGCGCAACAGCACCAGCGGCATAAGTGCCCTTGACGATATCTTCGAGGGATTTACCCTCCCACTCGGTGCCTTCAATTAGCTTGTTGCCATTAACGACGTAAGCATTGTGGTGAAGATCATGGTGGTATTCCATTGTTTCTTGCGACATGCCACCGGCAGCCAGCGCGTCATGTGCATACGGAAGATCTGGAAGTTCAAAAGCCATAGTAAAACCCCTTTTGGTTTTTTATTGATTATCACGGCTGCTGCCGCTTGTTGTGGAATATACGCCGTTTTGCCGTAACGAAAAGTGCTGAACGACAGAAAATTCGCAAACGAGACCTTTTGACCGATACAAAGCGGTGCTATTGGCGATTCTGTAGCAATTGATCGGATCAGACATGCACGAACATCAGCAAAACATGAAGGGTGCCATCTTCATGATGGTCTCGATGGCGGGATTCGTGTTGAACGACACGATGATCAAGCTGGTTTCCGGCGATTTGTTGATGTTTCAAACCATATTTTTGCGTGGAGTGCTGGCGACAGTACTCATCGCGCTTCTCGCACATAACAAAGGTGCTCTGACCTTTCGGCCCACAAGACGTGATCTGAACATTATCGGGCTTCGGACTTTCGCCGAAATGGGCGCGACGTTTTGCTTTTTGTCTGCCCTTTTCCAAATGCCGCTGGCCGGTGTTACCGCGATTTTGCAGTCCTTGCCGCTTGCGGTCACCTTAGCCGCCGCGCTGTTTCTTGGCGAGAAAGTAGGATGGCGCCGGTATATCGCAATTATTTTAGGTTTTCTCGGGGTGATGTTGATAATTCGCCCGGGAACCAGCGGTTTTTCAATTCATTCACTTTGGGCGCTCGGAGCCGTCGGATTTGTGACCCTACGAGAGCTATCGACCCGAAAACTAAGCCCCGAGACTCCGTCCCTGTACGTCGCTCTGATAACCTCGGTAGTTATAACGGTTGTCGCCGGCGCCTTGTCCTTCACACAAGAATGGCAGGAAGTTTCGACCGTTAATGCGCTTTATTTGTCGTTGGCTGCGGTTTTCATTCTGGTCGCATACATCGCGGGTGTCGCCGCGATGCGATATGGCGAAATCGCGTTTGTGTCACCATTCAGGTTCAGCGCTCTAATATGGGCAATCCTGCTCGGATTGATAGTATTCAAGGATGTTCTGGATATCTGGACGATTTCCGGAAGCGTTGTGGTTGTGGGAACCGGCGTGTTTACGTTCTATCGCGAACAGCAAACACGCCGGAAAATCAACAAAGGCTGACTTCAGCAGTTTACCGCTTGATCAGGCATCCACATCCGCGAACTGTGTACCCGCTGAATTGTCCGGTTTGTCCCAGTCACGCTTGACGCCAAGGCGTAGAAGAATAACCGAAGCCACAAAGATCGAACTGTAGGTACCGATAATCACACCCCAAATCATTGCGAATGTGAACCCGCGAATAACGTCACCACCAAGAAAATAAAGCGTCAACAACGCAATCAACGTGGTAACCGAAGTCATGATCGTACGTGACAGTGTTTCGTTGATTGAAAGGTTAAGAACGTCTTTCAATTCCATCGCTTTATAACGCCGAAGATTCTCGCGAACGCGGTCGAAGACGACAACTGTGTCGTTTAACGAGTAGCCCACAATCGTCAGGATCGCAGCGATAATAGTCAGATTGAATTCGATCTGTGTTACACAGAATACACCGATGGTAATGACGACATCATGCACCAACGCGACAACTGCTCCGACCGAAAACTGCCATTCAAACCGCAGCCAGATGTAAAACAAGACCGCCCCGACAGCCAGAACGATGGCGAGCACGCCTGCCTGTACCAGCTCCCCTGAAACTTTCGCGCCAACAGAATCTGTCTGCAGGAATACGATCCCTTCGAACGCATCGCTCAGGGTGTCTTTAGCTAATACAATCAGATCATTCTGAACGGCAGGATCATCGCCTATTTGTTCAATACGGATCATTGCGATGTGGCTTGCCTCGCCCGTAATTACGGCGGCAGGATCGGAAATTTCGGTGACGGTTACGTCCCCGTCGATCAAATCATCCAATAACGCGCGATATTCTGCGACTTCGACTGATTCCGCTGTTTCTACCATCAGCATTGTGCCACCACGGAAATCAATCCCGAAGTTCAAACCCATCGAGAAAAACGCAATAACCGTTGCGAGTATCAACGCTGTGGACAAGCCAATGGTAAGTTTCGTTGCACCAAAGAAGTTTATTTTTGTTTCACTTGGAACCATTTTCAAACGCATGTTCCGGTCCTCACACTTCGATTTTTTTGGGTTTACGCACGGACAGCCAAGTGGCCACCATCAGGCGCGTCACCCATATTGCTGTAAAGACCGAGGTCACAATCCCCAGACCGAGAGTCACCGCGAAACCACGCACCGGTCCCGATCCAATCGCAAACAGAATGGCTGCTGCGATCAGAGTGGTAACATTGGCGTCGATAATTGCCGACAAAGCTTTTTGATAGCCGAGTTCGATGGCTCGCGCCGGCCCTTTGCCCGATTTCAATTCTTCGCGAATGCGTTCGAAAACCAACACATTGGCATCAACTGCCATACCGATAGTTAAGACAATGCCTGCGACACCAGGTAACGTAAGCGTCGCGCCAATTGTCGAAAGCAACGCAAATATCATCGTAACGTTCAGGATCAGCGCGATATTGGCGAAAATACCGAATGTTCCGTAAGAAATCCCCATAAATATCAAAACCAGTACGAAGGCGACAACTGTTGCTGTCTTACCCGCGTCAATCGAATCCTGACCCAGCTCGGGACCAACTGTGCGTTGTTCAAGAACCGTTATTTCTGCCGGAAGCGCACCTGCCCGCAACAAAATGGCCAAACGCGTGCTTTCTTCAACCGTGAAATTGC
This sequence comes from Rhodobacterales bacterium UBA3080, assembly GCA_002366645.1. Lineage (GTDB taxonomy): Bacteria > Pseudomonadota > Alphaproteobacteria > Rhodobacterales > Rhodobacteraceae > NORP23. The sequence continues at coordinate 20,230 of DFBM01000123.1, forward strand.
CGGTAATAATACCGGAGCCTCCGGGAATATGACTTTGGATGGTCGGCGCGGAGATAACCTCGCCGTCGAGAGCGATGGCAAACGGATTGCCGATATTCTCCGCGGTATAGACTCCGAACTTACGTCCGCCGGCCGGATTGAAGCGGAAGTTAACCGCAGGCCGGCCGTTCTGATCAAAGGTAGGCTGCGCATCGACGAGCTGGTCGCCAGTTACAACGGCCACGCGATCTAGAACGTAGTAGACGCCCTCTTCGCTCGCGTCGGGATAGACAACGTTGCCTGTACCGGCCCGAACGTCGGGATTAGTTGTGCGCTGGATTACAGACAGGAATGATAACTTGGCTGTTCGACCAATCAGCTCCAACAATTCTTCAGCCGAGCCGATGCCCGGTACCTGAACCAAAATACGATCAGCGCCTTGGCGTTGGATCGTTGGTTCACGGGTGCCCGCTTCGTCGACACGGCGGCGGATGATTTCTAGAGACTGTTGCATAGTGCGATCGTCCATCGCGACCTTCTCCGCTTCTGACAAGGTAAATACGATAACGTCACCCTCGTTGGAAACCTCAAAGTCACGTGATCCCGCACCGGTTAGTGTAACCACCGGTCGAGTCAGATCGCCAACGACTTGCAATGCCTTCGGCATGCCCTCGGGTGTTCCGATCCGGATGCGAAGCTCGCTTGGATCGCTATCGATGCGTCGAACCGAACCTACATCGTCTTTCACTTCACGCAGGGCATCCCTGACTTCGGGCCACATCCCGTCGAGCCGGTCTGCGTAAACGTCTTCAACCGCAACCTCGACCAATAGGTGTGCACCACCGCGTAGATCGAGACCAAGGTTAACCAGAGACGCAGGCATGAACTCCGGCCAAGCAGCTAGATCTGCTTCCATCTCGGGCGTAGCGACAACGCCGCTTTCGACCAAAGCGCGCGCATCGTTGGCCTTCTCGACCTTCGAATAAAAGATGTTAGGAGTTGTGAACACTATGCCCAAAAGGCACAGCGCCCATATCAATCCCTTTTTCCAAAGCGAAAATTGCAACATGTCTATGAAATCCTGAAAAAAAGGCCACCCGAAGAGTGGCCCTTGAATTGATTTTAGGAAGGTTCGGTTTTGTTAAGAACCTGTGCGATGGTGTGTTTTAGTACACGAACTTTAACGTCTGTCGCGATTTCGACTTCAACTTCGCCGTCTTCTTTTACTTTGACGACTTTGCCGATAACCCCGCCTTGGGTTACGATCTGATCGCCTTTACGCAAAGCTTCGACCATCGAGCGATGGTCTTTCATCTTTTTCTGCTGCGGGCGGATCATGAGGAAATACATGATCGCGAAAATTAGAATGATTGGAACGAATCCACCAAGGCTGGAAGCAAGATCGCCCCCGATGGCTTGGGCGTTGGCTGGTGATGCGAACATCTGGTATCCCCTCGAAAATCGGCGAATTTCGCCTTGAAAAATCTGCGCGGACCCTAAAACGCCACAGATAGGTTTGCAAGGCGTATGGGCGTAAAAGTCACTGTAAATGTAAATAGGAACAATGGTTCCACTCGGCAAGAAGCAAACCTTACTTGCGATTGAATTCTGGTCATGTTTAGCTTGTTGCAATCTGACAAGAGGGGGGTGGAATGAATGCGTTCTTCAACTTGCTATCGGCATTTTTCGCAGGCATCCCGGGAAAACTCCGTCCTTTCAGGTTTCTGATTGCTGGAATTGCCCTATTCGGAACCGCTTTTATGGGGTTCGGGGCTTCAAAATTCGAACTAGACACAAGTTTTGATTCGTGGCTGTCCGAATACGATCCCGCGGTTCATGCTCTCGATGACTTCCGCCGACAGTTTGGTAGCGACGACGGGCTATTTCTCGTTTACCGCGCCAAAGACGGTGATGTTTTTTCCGTTGAATCGCTTAAAGCCGTCCAGTCTTTAACGTCTGAGTTGGATAACTGGTTTGAACTTGATCCGGTCCTGCTCGGTACAGACGCAGAAACATTGGCGGGGCTGGATCATATTACGCGCGTGCAGTCGCTAGCTAACACCCGCTATCAGTTGAGCACTGCGGATTCGCTGGAGAGTCGCGAGCTGATTCCAGAAGGCACCCTGATTGATGACGATGTCGCAGCACAGGTAACGCGTATCGCACTAGATCAACCAACGTTATCTTTGCTTATGTTCTCGGAAAACATGGAATATGGTGTGATTGTACTTTCCACAGATTTCGGTGCAATTCCGGTTCAAGGCGAAAGCGGCTTCGTCGAACTGGATTTCGGGGCTGATGACCTCGACCTCGCTCTCGATTCCTTTGTAATCGACGTGGATGATTCCGCAGTTGTTTCCGAGGTCAAATTCGAAGACACTGATCCGTCCACCTACATGGGCTTTATGAAAGCACTGAAAGCGATCTACGGACAGGACACATAACACATATGCGAACGCGTTCGAGTTCTATCCGATCGGAACCGCAGGCATGATCGATATTTCGATGCAGGCGATGGTACAGTCGGGCATTCTGGGCGGAATAGCGGTTTTTATCATTATCCTGCTTCTTTACACATTGTTCCAAACCGGCTCGGCCGTACTGTGACCTGTGCTCACTGTTGTTAGCAGTTGTATCTGGCGGCATGGCGTGGCTGAACATATCTTCTTCCAGTTTGATTTCCCTGTCTGTGATGCTGGTTTTGGCGGTCGGAATTGCGGACTGTGTGCACGTGATGAGCGAATACCTGTTGTTCAAACGCGAAGGGTTGAACCACGAGGACGCCATTGAAAAATCCTTCCGCAAAACCGGTGTGCCAATCCTTTTAACAACCGTAACAACGATAGCGGGGATGCTGGCGATTGCATTTGGGGGCGTTGGGCAGTTTGTAACTTTCGGAGTGTCTTCCGCAGTCGGCGTTGCGCTGGCGTTTGTATTAACCGTCGGAGTCCTGCCCGTTCTGCTGGATTTCTGGCACCCGCATCCGCTGGCAAAAGAACCGAAAACCGAGGGGGCAATTCGAAGGATCAATAAGGTGCCTGGCATGCCCTTCACCGCCATCCGCTGGCTCTCGCGCAAAACCGGACTTAGCTGGATGCTTAGCGCTGTCTGGTTGCAGCCCCTGCTCGACAAAGTACCAGCCTTTTCGTTCCGTTGGAGGTACGTGATTGTCGCGTTGTTTCTGGGAGTGTTCGGGATTTGCGGTTATGGCGCCACCAAGGTCAAAATTGATTCAAACCTTGTAGAATTGTTCAAGGAAGGCACCGCGGCCCGGACGGCTTATGAGATCGTGGATGAACATATGGCTGGCACTGGCTCCATGGAAGTTATGATGGATTTCAAAACGTCAGAAGCCCTTAATGACCCTGCCGTTCTTCAGGCGATATCAACCCTTTAAGACAGGTTGGAAGACAAATATGGCCGCTATGTTGTGCGAACCCATTCGCTGGCGGATTTGGTCAAGGACACGAACAAAATTATGAACAACAATAACGAGGCGGCCTATAGCATCCCGTCCGACCCGTTGGCGGTTTCGCAATTGTTATACTTGTTCAACAGCTCCAACCCCGAAGACCGGCGTTCTCTCGTCTCGGATGACTATTCCCGAAGCCACGTCACGATACAGCTTCGAAATGCGGGCAGCCATGAATACGGTGTGTTTTTCGCTGATATTCAGTCAGACATCGATGATGTTCTAGGGGAAGTGAATGCGTCCTATCCAAATATGGAAACCAGCGTCACAGGTTCTTTTGCGATGATGATGCGGATGAGTGACGTGATTTCCAAAAGCCAGTTCCGGTCCCTTGTTCTCGCAATCATCATCATTTCGATTATTCTGGCTCTGTCACTTGGATCACTGCAAGGCGGTCTGTTGGCGATCATCCCCAACATGCTACCGGCAATCCTTGCTTTTGGTCTTATGGGATTGCTTGGCATACCGCTTGACGCCGACACATTAATGATCGCACCACTGATTATCGGCATCGCAGTCGATGACACCATCCACTTTATCACCCATTACCGAATAGCGTTGGCCAACAACCTCAAACGTAACGAGGCCTTGATCCAGACGGTTAAAGAAGTTGGTCAAGCCGTCACGTTTACGTCGATGGTATTGGGAATGGCGTTCTTTATGTTAAGCTTTAGTGACTATCTAGGCTTAGCGAAGGTCGGAATATTCGGATCACTCGCAATTTTTGTAGCTTTGCTGTGTGATTTACTGTTCCCGCCAGCGCTGATTTACATATTCAAACCATCCTTCGGTATTAAGGTCGAAGACGAACCCATGGAGGCAACCTGATGTTTAGCTCAAAACGTGGTTTTCTTTTTGCAACCCTAGTGGCGGCGAGCGCCTTATTGGTGCCAGCGATCAGCATGGCACAATCCGCACGCTCTGTTATGGAACGGGTTGATGCAAACGCACAAAGCCAGAATGACTCGGTTTTTTCGATGTTGAAAATTTCGACCTGTAAGTTCGGTATCAGCGACAGCAAAGTTAGATGCACTGCGCGTGCGACCGTTAAAAGCCTAGAAAGCGCCGCTATCAACACTGGCCCGGGCGGTAAGGACACCCAAAGCATTGCCTTTATCCTTGAACCTGCATCCGAACGTGGAATCGGGATGTTAAGCTATACTTACGACAGTTCTAGCAAGCCAAACGAAACATGGTTGTACCTATCCGCACTCGGTAAAGTGAAACGGATTGTGGCCTCTGGATCAGCGAGTAGCGAACCCGTCAGCCTGTTCGGCTCCGAATTCACCACCGAAGATCAGGAGACAGGTAAACTCGACGACTATACCTACACATTACTCGACACCATCACCTTCAAAGGCCGCAAAACCTATGCGATCGAGTAGGTTCCAACCCCTGCCCGCGCTCGCAAGAGCCGCTACGCTCGAACAATATTGTGGGTCGATGCGGAACGTTACATTAGCGTCAAAGCGGTGATGTATGACACTCGCGACAACAAAATTCGTCGTGTGATCGCAGATAACGTTCAACGCATTAACGGTGTATGGAACGCACGAAGCGTTACGATTATGAATCTGGTAACGAACCGGCTTTCCAATATGTCGATAGTATCAATTAATTTCGGCGTGAAAATTGATCCGGAACTGTTAACGCAGCGGGCGTTGACCGACACTGCCTTTCGCGAGCGTCACCTCGAAGCTTTGCGTGCACAGGCTAAATAGGACTAATCTATGCGTCTAATCTACCTTCTAGTCATAGCGACGATTGCAACCCCTGCGGCGTCACAGGAGCTGGAATTTGTTTTCGATGACGAATTGAGCTTTGAACTCAGCGATGAAGAACCTGCATCGGGTATGGAACTGTCGGCCACATTGGGCGTAACGCGCGCTGGAATTGGCGTTTTAACCGAAACTTGGGCGGTACAAATTGATGCAGCCAATCAGCATGACCTAGGTACTTTGGGGTATCTTGAATGGGCAGCAAACGCCTATCTTCCGGATTTGGGTAACGGAGGTGAAATCATCTTTGATCCTTCCCGCATCCATCTTCAAAACTCAGCCGGTGATCTAAGTTGGAAGCTCGGAAAATACCGTATCGGATGGGGCGAGATCGAGGGCGCCCCTGTGCTCGACGTGGTTAACGGCGGTTTGGCCTTCGGAGATATCGGCCTGTCGAGCGACGAGTTACCGGGTCAGTGGTTCGCGGGTCTCGACTATTTCGCCAACACCGCTACCTTTTCCGGCTTTGTCGGCGTCGACCCCGATGTAGCGCATATGATGCCAGCCATTGAATCCGATGAAATCGAGGTTGGGGCGAAGGCGATGATCCCCATTAACGATGGTTTCGTAAGCCTCTATGCGGCGCAACTACTACCCCAAACAGGCGTTGTCGATTTAGGCACCGGATCCAGCCATGCGGTGCCATTTGTTTTAACTGGCATAAGCGCCAACAAGTCAGTCGGAAATGTTTTACTTGAATTCGACCTTGCCGGAAAATTCGGCCTTCAACGCTCTACGTTGACGGAGTTATCGTCGCACGACCGCATTGATGCCTCCATCGGCTTCGAATTTGCGCCTACCAACACAATGCAAGTTACTGCTGCGGTGGCTGGCCAACACTGGCTTGAGCAGACCGTGACATATTACGAGCTTGGTGGCTACGTCGCCGATCAAACCACCGGAAACTACATCGTAGGTCTCAGTGATACATTAATGGACGGCAAACTCAGCGTGTCTGCAAATCTGCTTGGCACGCTCGATAGCACAGTCGGTGTGACCTCGCTTTCGGCAACCTACTCTTATTCGGATGCCGTCAAGTTTGGGGCGTCCGCAATGTGGTTGGACGCAACTGCGGGTACTCCGTTCGAATCCATGGACGGCTTCAAACAATACGAGCTGACCTCTACGTTTCATTGTTAGGACGCTTTTTTGAGGGACCGGTAAGGGAGGCTGTGTATTTCGTGTCCACCTCGGATTCATCGAACACACCGATGAAAATTCCGACCTCCTCGGCGCCGCCACGCCTTGACTCGATTTCGACGTCAGAGATCGTCGTGCGCTGCGACATTCGCCGCCCCCACCGCGCGAGGCGGTCGTACATCTCGGCGATAACAGCCGTATGAGCCTCGCTTTCGCCAAGATCGAAAAATTCGTCCGGATCTTCCTGCCGATCAAATAACATCGGACGAAACCCGCCTTCGGCATGCATAAACGTATACCTCTCATCTGCTACCATAAACAACCGCGCCTCCCTTGGTTCGAGGTTCAGATTTGCGCACATAGGAGTCGCCGAGTAGTCGTATTCGCTGATCGCGAACTCACGCCAATTGATGTTTTGCTTTCCATGCAAAAATGGCGTTAGTGCACGACCCTCCAATATATTGTCGGCCACAACTCCACCCGAGGCCTCGACAAACGTTGGCGCAAGATCAATCGCTTCGACCAGCGCATCGACAACTGTACCTCGCGTGCCATTTGCGGCTTCGTCGGGGTCATAAATGATTAACGGAACCTTGACGGACGGCTGATGGAACAAATCCTTTTCGCCCAACCAATGATCCCCCATATAGTCGCCATGGTCAGACGTAAGCACGATCATCGTGTCTTCCATGCGCCCAGCACGCTCCATGTACTCCAGTAACCGACCCAGCTGGTCATCGCATTGCTTTATAAGTCCCATGTATGCCGGAATGACGGTCTCTAGTACTTCGTCGCGCGAAAACGCCTGTCCTATCGCGTTGTTTTGGAACTGGGCATAGACAGGATGCGGGTTGTCCCGTTCACTAGGATGGCGGACAACCGGCTGGATTTGATTGTGGCCATACATGTTGTGATAAGGTGCGGGAACGATATACGGCCAATGTGGCTTAATAAAAGACGCGTGGCACAACCATGGCCCCTTGTCTTTACTCTCCTCCAAGAAATCGATGATGCGCGAGGTCAGATAGGGCGTTTCACTGTCTTCCTCGGCAATATTTGCGGGCTTAGA
>DFBM01000122.1 GCA_002366645.1 Rhodobacterales bacterium UBA3080
AACACCTAACTCATTTACGCAGCCCTTCTTTCAAATGCGAGGGGACTTTTGCCACCTAGCGTAGAATGCCTGCGACGTGGATTATAAAACCCGTTAATGTATTCAAACAAGGCCAATTCAGTCTGCCTGCGCGTTTGCCATGTGTTTCGCCAGATCAACTCGGCCTTGAGGGTTTTGAAAAAAGTTTCCACGACCGCATTATCATAACAATTTCCCTTGCCACTCATAGACACCAGAAAGCCGTGTTTCTTGAGCACCGCTCGATAATCGTTTGAGCAATACTGGCTGCCTCGATCTGTGTGATGAATGCAGCCCTTTGGCGGTTGGCGAAGGGCTACGGCCATCTCCAGTGCTCTTATTGCCAAATCACGCTTCATGCGATTGCTGACAGCCCAACCGATAATACGACGGGAATACAAATCCAGTATAACTGCCAAATACAACCAGCCCTCTGATGTCCATATATAGGTGATGTCCCCAGCCCACTTCTGGTTTGGGCCACTCGCAGTGAACTTTCGATCCAGCATGTTTGGTGCAATGTTAAAGCTGTGATTGCTGTCCGTAGTCACCCGCCGACTGGCAGGGCATGTCTACATACCCAAGAGGGATATGTTTCCGTGTCCTGAAAGCCTTTATGCCATTCTGGCACATCAGCCTGCCAACACGATGGTTACTGACATCAAAACCTAATTCTTGAAGTTCTTCAGCCATGCGGGGGCGGCCGTAGCTTTGCAAGCTAAGTTTGTGCTGTTCCCGAATATGGGCCAGTAAAACCATGTCATCCATCGCCCGGCAGGCGATTGCAAAGCAATCTGCCGTGAGGGGCGCTGCCGCTGGCTCATGGGCCGTGTTCGCCAAGAACGATAGCCTCCAGAGCTAACCTGCATGACGCGACACAGGCTTTCAATCGGATAAATCTTCTTATGCGCCTCAATGAAAGCGAACCGCCTCATTTTTGACTCGCAAAGAAACCTATCGGCGATTGCTGCGCATTCACCTGTCGGTCAGTGGATGGCCGCCTTTTTTAGTATTTCCCCCTCCTCGCGCAATATACGGACTTCTTTGCGAAGGCGTATATTCTCCGTTTCAAGGTCGGTATGAGGCCCAGACATAAGAGCGTCATCTTGATCTTTTTGGACCCAGCGATTCAACGTCGAAAAACCAATGCCTAAATCTTCAGCAACTTGCTGGCGCGTCAAACCACTTGTTAATGCCAAGCGAACTGCTTCGTTGCGAAATTCTTTTCCGTGTCTCGGTGCCATGTTCTGTCTCCTTGATGGCTAAAGTGCTATCAAGTGCTCGAAACTTTCTGCGGACAAGTCCACAATAATGCCGGTCAATAAAAGCGTCGTCAGAAATCGCCAGTCGATGCTGCTGAATATCCCGCGCGCTTGTCCAGCGGATGCCAAAACTTCTAGCGCAATCGACAAGGGTACAATCTGGACGGCTGGCATTTGGAGAATAAGTCCAGCCATCAGAACTGCCGAGAACCCGAAACCGGAATACCCGCGGATAAAAGCTGCGGCGAACACCACCAATGCAGCCCAAAGCAGCGGGTAACCGGATAAACCGAGAGCACTTTCCAATTTGAGACCCCTCCTAGAATCCCGACACAATACGAAAAATGCTACCCGCGCATATATTACCCAATTAGTCTTGGTTTAGAGCATATTACGAACGAAATGTAGTCTCCTAATACGGGAGGGTGCCCCGGATTGGTCGGTCATGGTGAAAATGACTATCGGTTTGAGGCGCGAGAAAGTGATACTGAACGGAAATCTAGTTCGGCCAAATATCCCTGATCGAAGATGGCAAGGAGTTGCGTACATCCTGTATCTCACCTTCGCTTATCCGAGAGTTCAAAACAGCAAACACTGCATAGATGTCCTCTTCTCCCCGATATTCGGGATACTCCCGGATATCGGCGTTGATACGCGCGATGAAAGAATCCTTGTTGCGATCTTTCAGAGGTGTGTCAGACGGTCGCCAGCCTTCGTAAAAAACGCCGCGAATGAGGATGGGAAACTGCGCTGACAACTGTGCGGCTTCGTTGTGACCAAGCAGGTCGCGCAGGTTTGTCAGTGTTGCACGGAGCAAATGGAACACCCCCCGTTGATTACTCCAATCGAGACGATCAGCCAATTCGTTGATCCATTCATGTGTCAGTTGAACGGTGTGGTCGATGACTTCTAGGCCTTGTTTACTCATAACGATCTCCTTTCAATAATGGAAATATTCCCTCTGAACCACAGGCAGCGTAACACCTTTTTCTTCTTGATAGGTTGATCTCGGTCAACGTTCATATTCATCAAAGGTTGATTTAGATCATATCATTCTGACAAGATTAGTGGTTAATTCAACAAAGGTTGGCAGACCGACTCTGCTATGGGAGCGGGGTGGAATGCTCGAATTTCGTATTTGAAGTTTTCCACGTCCTCCACAAATTATAGGAGGAATACGCAATGTTTGGACTAAAAATAAATCGGCTGTTACCCTCAATTGCGGCGGCCGGAATAATGCTGGGCGGCGCAGTTTCAGCCGCCGACTTCACGGCCTGTCAGGTTACAGATACCGGCGGGATCGATGACAACAGCTTTAACCAAACCGCGTGGAAAGGTGTTCTGGACGCTCAGGAAAAACTGGGTATCGGCGGACGCTTTCTGGAATCGCAGGCTGAAACGGATTACGAGGCGAACATCGTTTCGCTACTTGGTGGGCAATGTGATGTTATCATCACCGTTGGCTTCCTGCTGGGTGATGCAACTCAGGCGGCAGCCGAAGCCAATCCGGACCAGAAATTCTCGATCGTCGATTATGCTTACGATCCGACAATTCCGAACGTTCTAGGCCAGGTGTATGCAACCGACGAGGCGGCATTTATGGCCGGCTATCTGTCTGCAGCTATGACTGAAACGGGAATTCTGGGCACATTTGGTGGCATCAACATTCCACCGGTAACGATCTTCATGGATGGTTTTGTGCGCGGCGTTAATTATCACAACGCTCAAAAAGGCACGAGTGTTGTTGTGCTAGGCTGGGATGTCGATAGTCGCGAAGGTTTGTTCACGAACAACTTTGACTCGTTGGATGACGGACGGGCCTATGCGCAGAACCTCTATGACGAGGGTGCGGATATTGTTCTTCCGGTCGCCGGTCCTGTCGGGCTGGGTTCTGCGGCGCTTGCCGATGAACTTGGTGTGGACAAGCTGAAAATCATCGGCGTGGATGCGGACCTGTATCTGACCGACCCAGCAAAACAGCACGTCTATCTGACATCGATCACAAAACGTATGGACGCGACCGTTCTGGATGTGATCGAGGCTGCGATGGAAGGCACCTTTGAGGGCGGCGTTCTCGTCGGTACTCTCGCCAATGGCGGTGTTGATTTGGCGCCTTACCATGACATGGACGCGATGGTTTCCGATGAGCTGAAGCAGGAACTTGACGCTATCCGTCAGGGTATCGTTGACGGTTCAATCGCTGTCGGCGGCTGATACGGCCTTTAATGAAAACTTTCCGCCGCCGTGGTTTAGAACCTCGGCGGCGGGTTTATCCGGTCCGGTTTCAGGAGCAGCACTTTGGAAGTCGAATTACGCAATATCACCAAGCGCTTCGGTGAAGTCGTCGCTAATGACGGCGTGAACCTGACAATCCGCGCTGGCGAGGTTCTTGGACTTCTGGGCGAAAACGGCGCCGGAAAGTCCACCCTCATGAATGTCCTTAGTGGGCTTTATCGCGCGGATGAGGGGGAAATACTGGTCGACGGCAAGCCGGTGAATTTCCAAGGCCCCGGCGATTCAATTGCCGCCGGCATTGGCATGGTGCATCAGCATTTTATGTTGATCCCCGTTTTTACCGTCGCCGAAAACGTTATTCTGGGCGTCGAACCAACGGGCAAGCTCGACTTTCTGGATTTGAAGAAAGCCCGCGCACAGGTTCGCGAGATTAATGAAAAATACGGCCTTGAGGTTGATCCCGACGAGCTGATCGAAAACCTGCCTGTGGGCATTCAACAGCGCGTTGAAATTATCAAAGTTCTGTTCCGCTCGGCCGAAGTTATCATTTTTGACGAGCCCACGGCCGTGTTGACCCCACAAGAGGTCACCGAGTTTTTCGAGATCGTCAAAACCTTGCGCGACGCTGGCAAGGCGATTGTTTTCATCACCCACAAACTGCACGAAATTCTGGATATTTCTGATCGTATCAGCGTCCTGCGACGCGGGCAGATCGTCGGTGAAGGGCATCCGAAAACCACCACACAAACCGAATTGGCCGAAATGATGGTCGGCCGTCCTGTCAGTTTTGACGTTGTCAAAGAACCGTTTGATCCGGGCGAGGTTCTGCTGGAAATCGAGGACTTGACGGTTCTGCGAGAGAATGACGATGTCGCGGTTGACGGTATCGACTTAAAAATCCGCAGCGGCGAGGTCGTCGGTATCGCCGGCGTTCAGGGCAACGGCCAATCCGCGTTGATCGAGGCCCTGACCGGCCTAACCCGCGTTGCCGGTGGCTCCGTCAACTTCGAAGGTAAAGACATCACCCACGCTTCGACAAGGGCGCGCCATCGCATGGGTTTTGCACATATCCCCGAAGACCGGCATCGCTTGGGTATGATCAAGGATTTCACCATCGCCGAGAATATGGTCCTTGATACGTATTACGATGATCGTTTTTCAAAGAGGCGCGTGATGAACTGGCCCAAGGCGTTTGAAAACTCGGCGCGGGTTGCTGCGGATTATGATGTGCGTATGACCTCGGTTCACGACACAGCTGGCCATCTATCGGGTGGCAACCAGCAAAAGATGGTCGTTGCCCGCGAGTTGTCCCGCGAAACCAAGTTCTTAATCGCAGCGCAACCAACGCGTGGTCTTGATGTCGGGTCAATCGAGTATATCCACAGCCGTATAATAAACGCCCGCGATACAGGTGACGGCGTTTTGTTTGTATCCTCGGAGCTCGACGAAATCATGGCCCTTTCAGACCGGATCGTGGTGATGTTCGAGGGCCGGATCGTTGCAGAATTCGATGCGGCAACGGAAGCACCCGACAAAAACACAATCGGATTGGCAATGGCAGGAGCTATAGCATGAACGAGCAGACAGATAAATTCTCGGAAAAACTCCTTCAGCGCGCGGCCCCCGGACGGGTCGAGTTCGAAGATATGGTCGTGGTGCCCGTTTTTGCAGTGATAGTCGCGCTTATTCTTGGAGCGGTCGCAATGCTGGCGACGAATGTCGATCTGGCGACAATCGGGCAGTCCTATATTGCGTTAGTGGTGGGGTCGGTTGGGTCAGTAAACGCCATTTCGGAAACTCTGACGGCGGCGACACCTTTGGTTTTGGCAAGCCTTGGTATGGCGGTCGGATTCAGGGCAGGGCTGTTTAACATCGGGGCGGAAGGACAGCTGTTGATCGGCGGCATGGCCGCAGTCGCCGTTGGTTTTAGTTTCGGTGGAATGCCGGGTTATATCCACCTGCCGCTGGCGTTAATCGCAGGTGCGGTTGCCGGTGGGCTTTACGCCGGAATTGCGGGTTGGCTACGGGCGGCAACCGGCGCGCACGAGGTGATTTCGACGATCATGCTGAACCTGATGTCGTACCGGCTGGTCGATTACTTCCTACGTCTGCCTGTGGTTCAGCGCGAAGGGCGCGCGGATCCGATCTCCAAATCGGTTCTAGAGAGCGCCGAGTTGCCGCGCCTGTTGGAATGGATTGACCCAAACCTGAGACTGCATAGCGGGCTTTTCGTGATGCTGGCGGCGGTACTTTTTGTGTACTGGATACTGTTCAAAACGACCTTCGGGTTTGAATTTCGCGCCAGTGGAGCCAATCCCGAAGCCGCGCGTTATGCCGGAATGCGATCCGGCTTAATCATCGTTATCGTTATGGCTTTTGCCGGTGCGATGGCCGGCCTTGCAGGCGCGAACCAGACGCTTGGTGTTCTGGGGCGGGCAACGCCTGGTTTCTCGGCGGGTATCGGATTTGACGCCATCGCTATTGCCTTACTCGGACGATCACATCCGGTGGGCGTACTAATGGCCGGGCTGTTGTTTGGCGCGTTAGAGGCCGGAGGCCGTCAGATGCAGGTCGATGCAGGGGTCAGTATTGACCTGATCGCGATCATTCAGGCGCTTATCATTGTGTTCATCGCCGCACCGTTACTGGTTCGGAAAATATTCCCTTGGGGCTTTCGAAAAGAAGCCCTCGTAGGAAAGGAGTAGTCGGACATGGCAAACATCTCGAACCCCGCAGAGCCTCAGGCACGCAAACTGGACACGGCCAAAGTACGCCAAGCCAGAAACACCGGCGTCGTGCTGATCTTCCTTTCCGTCCTCGTAGCCTATGCTTTTGCGTTTGGCACCACGGGCGATGCGGTATTCCGCCTGTCGCGCCCAAATGACCCGTGGGCGATGCCTAATCTGGTCGTGCCTGCAATGGCATTCAGTTATATCGCGGCGGCGGTTCTGGCCTTTCTGGGGGCACGGCAATTCATGCGCAGCGGCGTCAGATGGACCAGCTTGTCGATGGGTTTCGGGCTGTTGTTGGCTGTCGCGGCCTTTCTAGTCTGGGCGACGGCGGGAAAATCCTTCTCCCTGACCGGCATGTTGCAAGCAACCGTGGTGCGGGCGGTCCCGATCGCCTTGGGCGGTCTGGCGGGCGTACTCTCCGAACGGGTCGCAGTGGTCAACATTGCGATCGAAGGGATGCTACTTGCCGGAGCCTTCACTGGCGCGCTGGTAGGATCGCTGCTTGGCGGTTTTGGCGGTTTGGTGGCTGCCGTTGCTGTCGGTGGCATATTCGGGTTCATTCTTGCGGCGCTGGTGGTGACTTATCGCGTAGATCAGATCATTGCCGGTGTTGTGATCAACCTGTTCGTTCTGGGCGTCACATCCTATGTCAGTAGCCAAGTTTATCAAGAACACCGCTTCTTGAATAATGCTCCCGTCTTCCGACCCGTCGAAATTCCGTTTCTAAGCGATATTCCTGTTATCGGCCCGGTATTTTTCCAACAAAATATATTCGTCTACGGGGCGTTTATAATGGTCAGCGTTGCGACGTATTACCTATTCTACACCCGAAGCGGTCTACGTGCCCGCGCGGTTGGCGAGCATCCACAGGCCGCCGATACCCTTGGCATCAATGTCTACCGGACGCGTTATATCAACGTTACCGTGGCCGGGATGGTCGCTGGATTTGGCGGAGCGTGGTTCACGCTCGGTTCGGTCGGGCGGTTTGATGAAGGGATGACGGGTGGCCGTGGCTATATCGGGCTGGCAGCTATGATCGTCGGGCGATGGCATCCGTTCGGGGCGCTGATGGCGGCACTGGTCTTTGGTTTTGCAGATTCCATGCAGCAAAAACTGGCACTGCTGCAAACCCCGATCCCGTCCGAGTTCCTAGCGATGTCCCCTTACATTGCGACGATTATCCTCGTCGCTGGGCTAATCGGCCGCGCCCGACCTCCCGCCGCAGACGGGCAGGCTTACATCAAGGAATAGGCACTGTTTTCTTCGGGATTGACTTGTATCAATGACCTGTCCTGCCGGAGATATACAATGATTTTGCGTCCATAAGCCTTGGGGGAGACCATGGCGCAACCGGGCGCGGTAGAGGAGTATGTCATGCAGAACATCGCACAGATCACCTTTAAGGATATCGACCATTCCGATGCGGTCGAGGCGCGAATAAGGGAGCGGATCGAAAGGCTTGAACACATTTACGATCGGATTACGAGCTGCAAGGTTTGGGTGCGAGCCCCGCACAGGCGGCATAAAAAAGGCACTCATTACGTCATAGGTATCGAGCTTAATACGCCTATGGGCACATTTTCAATTGACCGGGAACCCGGTGATGTGGACGCGCATGAGGATATCTATGTGACGATTCGGGACGCCTTCAACGCTATGGAGCGCCAACTGCGCAAGCAAAAGGAACAACATAGCGGACGCCCAGAGGAAAGTGTTGTTCCGCTTCAGGGAACCGTCGAACGCTTGGAACCTGAAAAGGACTGCGGCCACATCTCTACCACCGACGGACGACTGATCTACTTCCATCGCAATGCGGTGATAGATCAAAGCTTTGACGAGCTGGAAACCGGAGATGCGGTTGAGTTGGTTGTCGACAGAGAAGGCGCCGTCGAGGGCCCGCACGCGAGTACGGTCCGCCCGATTAGCAAGCAGCGTTTCGCAAACGAACCGTGATTTGATGTAAGGTAAGTGCCGTCACGCACAGCAATAGCGTTTACTCGCATGCTCGCGTGACGGCATTGTTAGGCCAAACTTTTTTGATTTGGGTATTACTGTCGCGCGCCCTCGACGGATTGCACGACCAAACCTCTCCCGAACTTCAAAGCATTGCTCAAATCAGATGAGCGTCGCGGCGGGTGATCTGGTAGCGACCGAATTTCCGGACATCATGCCGTTGGACTATGTGTCGAGCGGCAACAATTCGTAAAACTTTCATTTGTCTTCTACTTGTCTTTTCCCGATATAAGATGAAAATTTGGGCGAGCATCACTGCGCCGTCAGCAGTTGAAAAGCTTCGAGTGAATTGGCGTTGCAATAAAGGGTTTTTGGGATGGCAAAGATTGCAATTAACGGGATCGGGCGTATTGGCAAGTTGGTATTGCGGACGCTGATTAGTGATAGCGTCGATGCTGATATCGTATTGTTGAATGATGTGTCCGGAACGCCGGAGCAGCATGCGTCACTGCTGGAGTTCGATACTGTCCACGGCCGCTGGCCTGCCGAGTTTTCGTTCGATCAGGAAAGCGTTTCGATCAACGGTGAACGTATCCGGATGACGTCCGAAGCCCACATCAAGGATTTGCCACTGGAAGAGCTCGGCGTGGATTTGGTTATCGACTGCACTGGTGTGTTTCGAACCGACTTGGCTTTGCAACCCTATTACACCGCTGGCGTGGAAAAGGTTCTGGTGTCGGCACCGGTCAAGGACGCGCGGGCGCTTAACTTGGTCTACGGCGTTAACCATGATCTGTATGATGCGAAAGCGCACGATTTGATCACGGCGGCGAGTTGCACGACCAATTGTTTGGCTCCGATTGTGAAAGTGATGCACGAAGAGATCGGAATTCAGCACGGCTCGATCACGACAATTCACAACGTTACCAATACGCAGACGATTGTTGACCGGCCCGCCGAGGATATGCGCAGGGCGCGTTCGGCGCTGAACAGTCTGATCCCGACGTCGACAGGGTCGGCGAAGGCAATTACGATGATATATCCGGAACTGAGGGGCCGCTTGAATGGTCATGCTGTTCGCGTTCCGGTGCTGAATGGCTCGCTGACAGATTGTGTGTTCGAGATGAAGCGTTCAACTACTGTCGATGAAGTTAACGCCCTGTTCAAATCGGCGGCGGCGGGGCCTTTGCACGGCATTCTGGGATTTGAGGAACGTCCGCTGGTTTCGGCGGACTACACGAACGACAATCGGTCTTCGATTATCGATGGTCCCTCGACGATGGTTATCAATGAAACGCAGGTGAAAATCTATGCGTGGTATGATAACGAGTGGGGCTATGCGCAGCGGACGGCGGATATCGCGCGGATGATCCTAAAGGATTTGTAAATGGCGAAACCGGAGAATGCGCTGGTGGCTTACGGGGTGGTAACGGCGGCGTATTGGGCGTTTATGCTAACGGACGGCGCTTTGCGGATGCTGGTGCTTTTGCATTTCCACACGCTTGGTTTTAGCGCGATTTCGCTGGCGTATCTGTTTCTTCTCTACGAATTCATGGGGGTTGTTACGAACCTGTCGGCCGGCTGGATCGCCGCACGCTTCGGGTTGACGAGCACGCTTTACGCCGGGCTGATCCTGCAGATTGCCGCGCTCGGTGCGTTGGCGCAGTTGGATGTGTCTTGGGCCATCAGCTTTTCGATATTCTATGTAATGGTTGTGCAGGGCGTTTCCGGTGTCGCTAAAGATCTTGCGAAAATGAGCGCCAAGAGCGCGGTAAAAATCCTCGCGCCGAGTGGCGAGGATGGCACGTTGTTTCGTTGGGTGGCACTACTGACCGGTTCCAAAAACGCGGTGAAAGGTTTGGGGTTTCTGGCGGGGGCGACGATGCTCGGCTCTTTCGGATTTCAACCTGCATTGATTGTTATGGCAGCAGTGTTAGCCGTCGTTTTGGTGGTCGTGGTTCTATTTATGCCGTCGGGCCTACCGCGCGGTAAGAGAAGTGCAAAATTCTCGCACGTGCTGTCCAAGGATCGGGCGATTAACCAGTTGTCGGCGGCGCGGTTGTTCTTGTTCGGCGCTCGTGACACGTGGTTCGTTGTCGGAATACCGGTGTTTTTCTATTCGGTGTTGTCGGACGGATCCGCAGCCGGTGATCGTGCCGCGTTCTTCCAGATCGGGACATTTATGGCGGTTTGGATCATCGGATACGGGGTCGTGCAGGCCTTCGCGCCAAAATTGCTACGGGCGCGGGAGCTGTCGATCGCGCAGGTGACTGCCAAGGCGGGTCGCTGGGTTGGATGGCTCACGCTTGTTCCGCTATCCCTGACCTTGTTAACCATTTTCGGATACGGAAATGCCGTCGTGATAGTTGCAGGGCTGCTAGTGTTCGGCGTGGTATTTGCGCTTAATTCGTCGCTACATTCCTACCTGATCCTAGCCTTCACCAAAGCCGAGCGGGTGACGATGGATGTAGGGTTCTACTACATGGCCAACGCTGGCGGGCGCCTGTTGGGCACACTATTATCTGGCTTAAGCTATCAATTTGGCGGCTTAGCGTTATGCCTTGCGACCTCTGCGCTGATGAGCGGGCTTAGTTGGTTGTTTATGCGTCGTCTTTGACGTCTCAGTAATCTTTTTCAAAGAAAATACCGATTTCGGTGTCGCCCTCACTGCTGACATCGGCGCGGGCTTTTACATCGTCAATTACGTCCAGATTGATGCTGAAACGTGTTTCGCCGGAAGTATCGATTTCGATCTCGGAATAGATGTTCTCTTGCAGATATTTACCGGCGGCGACCGAGGTTTCGCCGTCAATCGTACGAATGTAGAGATTGTCGAGCCCCGCGATTTCGCGCAGCTGCGAAACAAGACCACCACTGGAGCGGCCGGATAGATCGGCGACGGCGCTGGCCAGTTGCGCAATCTGGAAAATTGACAGGTCGTCCATGCCACGAGCAAAGATCAGCCGTGCTAGAATTTCGTCTTGTGGCAGTTGCGGCACCGAGCTCAGTATTAACTCGGGGGCTGAAATTAGACCGGCCAATTGAACCGTGATATCCAGATCGTCGGCTGTGGTACGAGCGATAAAATTGATCTGTGGGTCAAGGTTACCGTTAACGGTGACTGTACCTTCGGTGAATTCCAGCCGGTGGCCAAGCAAATCCATACGGCCGCGCAAAAGATCGAACCGGCCCGAAGTACGGATATTCGGGCTCGCGCCTTGTACACGGATCGC
>DFBM01000121.1 GCA_002366645.1 Rhodobacterales bacterium UBA3080
TACCACTATGCCGTTATTGCACGCGCGATCGAATTTATCGGAGAGCGGGTTGCGGACCAGCCATCGCTCGAAGAAACTGCGGCGGCTGTTGGCCTGTCACCAGCCCACTTCCAACGTGTTTTCAGCCAATGGGCAGGGGTGAGCCCGAAACGGTATCAACAATATCTGACCCTCGACCACGCCAAGGATTTGCTGGATAACCGTCACTCCGTGCTCGACACATCACAAGAAACCGGTCTCTCCGGTTCGAGCCGCCTGCACGATCTCTTCGTCAAATGGGAAGCGATGTCACCGGGAGAATACGCCCGCAAAGGCGAAGGACTGACTATAAACTATGGCTGGTTCGACTCACCGTTTGGAGAGGTCCTTTCGATGGGAACAGCACGTGGCCTCTGCGGGATTGCCTTCACATCCGAATTTGGCCGCGAGATCGCCATGGAAGACATGCGCAGTCGCTGGCCCAACGCCAATTTCGTCGAAAACCCGGCCATCATCGCAAACTGGACATCGGCAGCATTCGGACAGGGCGGCGAGGCGGCACTACATCTGATCGGGGCGCCATTCCAAATAAAAGTATGGGAAGCTCTGCTTTCCATTCCTTCGGGTCACGTCACCACCTACTCCGAAATCGCGGCGCATATCGGCAATCCCAAGGCCGTACGCGCGGTTGGCACAGCCGTCGGGAAAAACCCGGTCAGCTGGCTGATTCCCTGCCATCGCGCCCTTCGCAAATCCGGTGGGCTGGGCGGATATCATTGGGGTTTGCCTGTTAAACGCGCCATGTTGGCGTACGAATCCGCCCGTTTGGACGCAAGTTAAGCGGAAGTTTGCCCAAACAGCTCACGGGGATGTGATTGCCCCTAAACAGGCTTGTATTTGTGCGTTCAGAGTAGAAAATGGGGCCAGCGAGTAATTAACCCCTAGAAAAGGATTATTAAAATGATCGCATATAAAACTCTGAGCGTTATTGCTCTTGCCGGTGCTGTGACATTGGCAGGTTGTACCAACCCCGACGGAACGGCATATAATACCGGCACGGGCGTAGCTACCGGCGCTGTTCTTGGCGGACTATTTGGTCGTGCTATTTCCGACGACAAAGCAGCCGGAACAATTATCGGTGGCGTTGTAGGCGGCGCGATTGGTGGCGCGATTGGTGCAGATCTCGATAAACAAGAAGCAGCCCTTCGCGCTTCGATGGGTAGTTCGGTCAGTATCATCAACACCGGCTCGCAGCTGATCGTTTCCCTTCCGGAAAGCATCACATTCGCTACAAACAGTGCGGTCGTGAAATCCACACTCGTTGCGGATTTAAACACTCTTGCCCGCAGCATGAACGACCACCCGAACACTACAATAGAAGTGGTCGGTCACACCGATAACACAGGTACGTCGGCGTACAATCAGGCCCTCTCGGAACAGCGCGCACGTGCAGTTCGCGGTATCTTGATCAACACCGTCAACCCGAACCGTGTTATCGCCTACGGTGTTGGCGAAACCCGCCCGGTCGCATCGAACGCTTCCGCAGAAGGACGTCAAGCCAACCGTCGGGTGGAGATTTTTATCACACCGAACCGGTAATTCGAGGCTAAATATCGTGAAAGGGTCGGTTCGCCGGCCCTTTTTTTGTGTGAAATCCTTGCTAGTCGCCGCAAGTGGTAATACCGTTAGACCAATTTTGGGGGGACTACATGCCATTTCAGAAAATTGAGCCAGAAAAAATTTCGAGCTCTATAACGCACCAGATCGAGCAATTAATCTTGCGAGGCGTATTACATCCGGGCGAAC
Organism: Rhodobacterales bacterium UBA3080; assembly: GCA_002366645.1. Lineage (GTDB taxonomy): Bacteria > Pseudomonadota > Alphaproteobacteria > Rhodobacterales > Rhodobacteraceae > NORP23. The sequence goes on from DFBM01000121.1 coordinate 1,786, forward strand.
GCTTGCCTTCAGAACGCGAGCTCGCCGCCCGTTTCGAAGTGTCGCGCCCAACCTTGCGCGATGCCCTCGCGGACTTAGAGGAGCAAGGCCTTATTGTCACGCGCCCCGGTTCGGGTGCATTTGTGGCACAGGTTCTAGGTTCGGCTTTCGCACCTGCACTTGTTGCGCTTTTCTCGAAACATGACGAAGCCTTTTTCGATTATCTTTCCTTCAGGCGCGATCTCGAGGGCATGGCGGCAGAGCGGGCAGCCGAATTTGCTAATGAAACGGACATTGCCGTCATCACCAGCATTTTCAATCGGATGGAAATCGCACACGAAAAGCGTAATCCGACGGAAGAGGCCAAACTCGACGCCGAGTTCCACTCGGCAATAGTCGAAGCGGCGCATAACGTCGTAATGCTACACATGATGCGCTCTATGTTCGAAATGTTGCAGGCCGGTGTTTTTTATAACAGGCAGATCCTATTTGGAACTCGCTCCACCAGAGACCAGTTGCTCGATCAACACCGCGCTATTTTTAACGCTATCATCGGGCGGGACCCTGATGGCGCGCGAAGCGCCGTGGAAGCCCACTTGGGTTTCATTGAAGAAATGATGCATCGCCGTGCCCATGACAGCCGAAACGACGAAGCCGCAAAACAGCGGTTCGCACATGAACAGGAGCGTAAAAAGTGAAAACGTTGCTTGTTTTCGGATACGGCTATACCGCCGACGTTTTCGGCCGCGAAATGCTGGCCGCTGGCTGGCGGGTCATAGGAACAACCCGTTCGGAAGCCAAAGCCGCCACCATGCGGGAGGCGGGAGTCGAGCCCATCATTTGGCCTTCAACCGATATGACAGACGCCTTGAATTCTGCGACACATATTCTTCTTTCGGCCGCTCCCAACGATGATGGCGACCCGGTTTTAAGCTCGCTGGAATTGGAGATTCGCGAGCGTGCAGCTCAATACGAATGGGTCGGATATCTTTCGACCACTGCGGTTTATGGAAATCGCGACGGAGACTGGGTTGACGAAAGCTCGACGTTATCCCCCGCAACCCACCGCGGGCAGTTGAGGGCAGATGCCGAGAAATCATGGCTCGATCTTGGGGCGGAAACAGGTTTGCCTGTCCATATTTTCAGGCTCGCCGGAATTTACGGCCCCGGTCGGGGTCCCTTCGCGAAAGTGCGGGCTGGAACAGCACGACGGATTATCAAGGAAGGGCAGGTTTTCAGCCGCACCCACGTCGAAGATATTGCACAAGTCCTTAGGGCATCGATCGCGAAACCTAACGCAGGCTCGATCTATAACGTTTGCGACAACGATCCTGCGCCGCCGCAAGAAGTAATTGCCGAGGCTGCCCGACTGTTGGACCTACCTCTGCCGCCGTCCGTTAAGTTTGAAGAAGCCGAAATGACGCCAATGGCGCGAAGTTTTTACGCCGAATCGAAAAAGGTTTCAAATCGCCGGATACTGAAAGAATTGGGTATCTCGTTGAAATACCCAGACTATCGAAGTGGATTAAATGCACTGTTGGCAGCTGAAAACAACTGAATCGAGCGGCGCATCAAAATTGAACCTGAATCGACTCGCTTAAGCGGTTTTCCCGTAGTAAAAAAGAACTTCGTTGTAAGGGCTGTTTTTTGTGGCTCGGTTTGAAAATTTGGTTGGTTCGAAGTCATGAAAAAAGCACTTTTCCCATATGTCGCTACAGGCGTCGTTCTTGCAATTGCTACTTCGGCGAACGCCCAGTCCGCAAGCTACTCCCTGAATGGCGCGTCCGGCCTGATTGACATGCCAACCGCTGAATTTTTGCCCGACGGCGAGACCGCGTGGACATTCACGTCCACCGGGACTGTTTATGGCGGTACGCTTACGTTCCAGATGCTGCCGAAGCTCGAAACCTCTGTCCACTTTATGACCATCGACGACTGGTTTGGCGGAACGCTATACGACCAAAGCTTTGATTTAAAATACCAAATCCTTTCCGAAACGCCAAACCGCCCGTCACTTGCGGTAGGGTTTCGCGACTTCCTCTCCAACGGGGCGTTCAGCAGCGAATACCTCGTAGCCAGCAAGAATGTCGGTAGCGGCCTGACCGTATCCGGCGGCCTCGGCTGGGGACGTCTTGGCAGTTATAACCCGATCGCTGCGCCCTTCGGATCGCGCCCAGCACCTTCGGGAACCGACATAGACTTTGACCAGTTTTTCCGCGGTGACGCTGCACTATTTGGCGGCGTTGAATGGGACACGCCACTGGATGGATTGTCGGTCAAGGCCGAGTATTCTTCAGACGCTTATACTGGCGAGCAGGTTTTTGGTTTTGAGCCAAAATCCCCTCTTAACTTTGGCATCGACTACGAACCGGTTCGTGGCGTTTCGGTTGGTGGCTATTACAATTACGGCACAGATGTCGGCATTCGCCTGACAATTTCAGGCAACCCGAACCGACCGATTGTTCCGGCAGATTTGGGTGTCGGACCCGCGCCGGTTAACCCGCGCCTTGGTGAAATCAATCGCAACGAAAGCTGGGCGAACAACCCGATGGCGACGGAGGCATTGGCTTTGACCTTGTCACCGGTCCTCGAAGCCGAGGGCATTTTCATCGAAGAAGCCGTTCTGACCGGTAGCACAATCGACCTATACATCGACAACCGCAATATGCCGCAAACGACGAAGGCCATCGGCCGTATTGCACGCACACTGTCCATCGCGTTGCCGCATTCTGTCGAATATTTCCGCATCACACCAATGGCGGGTGGGCTGGCGACGACAACCGTCGAAATCAAGCGCTCAGATCTGGAAGCACAGGTTGATCGCGCCAATGCGGGACCGGACAGCTGGGAAACCACACGCTTTACAGACGCTGCGAACCACCTAGAAGAAGGTGCGTGGTCGCGCGATGTTTATCCGGATTTCAGTTGGTCTTTGAATCCGATTATTCCAGTGAACCTAGCCGGCAACGGCTCCGCTGCCAGTATTGACGTATTGCTAAACGCTTCGGCACAATACCGGATATCACGCGGATTTTCTGTTAGCGGCTCCCTCACCCAGAAGATATATGGCAACATCAGCGAAGGAGCTGTCCCATCGACCAGTGACACTCCGGTTCGCAGCAACTTTGCCTTATACAATACCGGCGGACCTAGCCTCGACCGATTGACCGCAGATTACACCTTCAAACTTGCGCCGACGACATACGCCCGCGTTTCCGCAGGCTATTTGGAACGCATGTTCGCTGGTGTAAGCGGCGAAGTTCTATGGATGCCAACAAATCAGAATTGGGGCCTTGGCGCTGAAATCAGTGCTGTCCAGCAACGCGCCTACGAAGATATGTTTGGCTTTGAGGAATATGATACAGTCACCGGTCACGCCTCGCTTTATTGGGATACCGGTTTCCACGGAATTGAAGCGCAAGTTGATGTTGGCCGATATTTGGCAGGCGACGTTGGCTCGACGGTTTCGCTTTCGCGTCGCTTTGAAAATGGTTGGGAAGTGTCGGGGTTCGTAACGCTGACAGATATGCCGTTTGACGAATTCGGCGAAGGAAACTTCTCCAAAGGCGTCGCGATTTCCATACCGTTGCGCTGGACGATGCCGCTTGAAACACGCTCGGCTACCGGTGTCGCACTCGGCACGATGGGCGGCGATGGTGGTGCACGGCTCCAACTAGGCGACCGGCTTTACACGGTTATCCGCGATTATGATGTGGTTGATTTCAACGAAACATGGGGAGCTTACTGGCAATGACCAGAAGTGTATTCGCAGCCTCCGCCCTTCTCCTTCTCGGGGCCTGTTCCTCTGGTGGTACCAGCCCTGTCGTCAACGTTATCAAAGAGGTTATACTACCGCCAAAGCCTGACGAAGCACCTGCGCCAACTGGTAGCTCAACATTAACCCGTGAAAAAATCGATCAATACGGCTTGGCACTAATCCGCGCTCGTATTGAAGGCGAAGACATTACCAACTTGCTTACCGGTACAGCGCTGAACGGCCACTATGTGACATATATTTCTTCATACCGCCAAAACATCACGATGCTAGGCACGCTGGTTACGGGCACTCGTGGTCTAGGCGGCGATCTTCTAGCGGTGCGCAACGACGCCAACGACCCAGTCGCGGTTCTGACACCTGCATCGGATTGGCCGACTGCTTTGACCCGCGATTACCGATTCCCCGGCGTAGGTCCAGCAGGAAAGACAATTTCCGTGGTGTGTAACCTGACGCCCTCACCCGCAACACAGATCACCATCGTTGAAGTCACCTACGATGTGACGCCTTTCACAGAGGTCTGCAAAGGCGATGGGGTGGAGTTCACTAACACCTACCACACCGAAACCGACACCGGCCAGATCTGGCGGACATTGCAGTGGATTGGCGAGAAGCGCGGATATATCAATATCGACGTACTTGAACCGCTAACGATTGAATAACCGATAGCCACAAATAGAAAGAGACGCACTCTCGGTGAATGCGTCTCTTTTTTGCCGATGCAAAATTAGTTGACCATCTTACGGTTCACTACGTACGATCTGGCAGTCATCGCATTCGTCATCCTGTATCGCCAAGAAGATCAAGGCGAGCGCCAGAAGTGGGATCAGCCAAAGACCGGACCCACCCATGGAGCCAGTCTCTTCAACAATCATCTCAGGCGAGACGGGAGCAACATATGCGACGGAGCCAGCGAACGCGCTGGTGGCGAATGTAGTAATAGCGGCGGTAAAAGCGGCGAGTTTCATTGGGTATCATCCTATTAGTTAAGTTACTGGTAGTTTAATTAACACGCACTCACTAACTACTCAAATATTTTGTAGGTGGAAAACTTGAAAAAATAGCGACGAATAATTGCCGTGCGCAAAAAAAGCGGCACCAAACTGGCGCCGCTAATTCTATATATTCAACAATCTAGTCTAATTTCAACCAATGCCTAGAAGCACCGGATAAATTAAGCGTCGTCGTCGTTATCCATAGCCAAGAAGATCAAAGCGATCGCTAGCAGTGGGATCAACCACATGCCCGAACCACCCATAGTGCCTGCTTCTTCAGCAACCATTTCAACTTCTACTGGTGCTACCATTGCAACGGATCCAGCGTAAACTGTGGATGCTGCTGCTGTGAATGCGGCTGTAAGTGCTGCAAGTTTCATAGAATATCCTCCAAAAGATAGAGTTTGCTTAAACTCGCTCATCGAGCCAATGCAAACACAGAAAACTACAAGATTCTTCTAGCGTCTCTTTTTTATCATTGCAACAATAGATAAAGCCCGAGAAAAACTAGTAGAAAATGCGTTAAATTAGCAACACTTGTGTGCCCACTTTCGCAAGAGCAAACAATTCCTCTATGTCATCGTTATATAGCCCGATGCACCCGTTAGAGGACTGTCGTCCGATTTTGCGCGTGTCGTTCGTTCCGTGAATACGGTAATATTGCCAGCTCAAGTACAGCGCGTGCGTACCCAGCGGGTTTTCGGGCCCCGGACCGATATAATCGGGCAAATCCGGATTGCGCTTCAACATCGAAGGGGTTGGTCGCCAATCTGGGCCGACGCGTTTCTGCACCACGCTAGTGCGGCCAAGGCGAGTCAGGTCAGGCGTCAAAGGAACACTTACTGGATATACTTTGTGATAGGATTCATCTTCTGGCCAGAAGTGCAGCGCCCTGCCTTTTGTGTCGACCAGAATAGCGCCCTTACGCAGTGAGGAAAAATGCCCTTGCCACGAGCGGATCGAATAATTGTTCGCCCGAATTTCAACAGTCGGTGCCAGTGCTTCTTCCTGTGCGCGCAAGACAGATGGTGCAGCGAAACCGAAAGCCGCAGCGGTGGTCGCGAACTGGCGGCGCGAAATCGTCGGCTTGTTATTCTTGGTCATTGAATCGTTCCCCAAACTAAATTTTGGTGCACTTTATTAGATAATGCAAATATTGGCAATTCACAGCACATTCAACAAACCGTTGGGCGAAAATCCGCTATTTGAATCCCCACCCCATTCGCGGTAGACAGACCTAATTATATATTCAGGAGTATCAAAATGTTTCGATTGAGTGCCCTTTTAATTTCAATACTGCTAACCGTCTCGGCCTGTACCGAGGTGCCCACTGGCATTTATGAAGGCACGACTCAATCCGGAACCATTTCGAACTTCAGTTCAGGCGGGATTCGTTTGCGTCATCTCGACAGCCTGAACGCACTGCGAGTCGAACGGGGGCTGCAACCGCTGGCACTATCGGCGCAGTTAAACGCCGCTGCGGACACCCATGCGCGCGACATGGCCGCCCAGCAACGTGCTTGGAACTTCGGTTCGGATCGGACCTCCCCCCAAGAACGCGCGGACCGGGCAGGCTTTGTCGGTATCGTTCGCGGTGAAAATGTCGCCGAAACGTTCAAAAGCGAGCTGTTCGTGTTGCAGACATGGCTTGATGACCCAGCCTCACGCGCATCGATTCTGGACCCGCAAGCAACCCATCTGGGCTATGGCTGGTATCAGGAATCCAACGGCAAGGTCTGGTGGGTAGAAGTCCTGGCCGAAGCCACACCAGTCCTTATGGCCGAATTACAATAACCGTTCCGAGCGGCACCATATCCCAGATTTGTTCGATTTCAGCGTTTGAAACGGCGATACATCCGGCCGTCCAATCGCGTTTAAACCGACTTCTGAGACTGGTCGGACCACCGTGGATAAAGATGTCGCCGCCCGGGTCTTCGCCACGCGCACGGGCCTCGGCCACATCAATGGTGTTCGGGTAGGAAACCCCCAAGCTTAAGTGGTAGGCGCTGTTTTCATTGCGACGGTCGATAAAATATGTGCCTTCCGGGGTGCGGCCATCACCCATACGGGCTTTGTCGCCGTTAGGTTCAAAACCCAGATCGACCTGATAGCTTCGCAGTAATACCGGCTTCCCGTCGCGGTTCTGATAGAGGCCCATACGCCGCTTCGATTTGAACACAACGACCATATCGACCTGCGGTGTGGAAACCGAGGACGCGACAACTTCTGCATCAGCCATACTGGCTATACCAAGGACCACAGGAGCCGCAATTACGGCGCGTCGGTCAATTTTCATCTGAATTCTGCTCTGCCTAAGTGGTGGGCTTTTCGCCCGTTATTACTTGTTACATACGCGATTACACAGCGCATTTCCAGTGTCTGTGGATGCCGCCCTGCGAGTATTCGCCTATAGGCCGGCTTCCTCGGCGATTTGCTTGCGGGATTTGCGGGCGCGTTCAGTTTCGGATTTCAACTGGCCGCAGGCCGCCATGATGTCCTCGCCGCGCGGGCGGCGGACAGGACTGGCATATCCGGCAGCGTTGACGATATCGCCAAACGTCTCGATTCGCTTCCAGTCCGAGCGCTCATAGGGCGAACCGGGCCACGGGTTGAACGGGATCAGGTTGATCTTGGCCGGAATGCCCGAGATCAGTTTGACGAGCCGGTGCGCGTCCTCATCGCTATCGTTAACATCTTTTAGCATAACGTATTCAAACGTGATCCGTTCGGAGTTGGACAGACGCGGGTAGTTACGTAAAGCATCCAGCAAGGTTTCAATATTCCAGCGCTTGTTGATCGGCACCAGCTTGTCGCGGACCTCGTCAGTCGTGGCGTGGAAACTGATCGCCAACAGGCAACCGATTTCCTCGCCAGCGCGGGCAATTTCGGGCACAACGCCGGAAGTCGAAAGGGTGATGCGGCGGCGCGAAATCGAGATTCCCTCAGGATCCATTGCGATCTTCATCGCATCGCGAACGCTGTCAAAATTGTACAAAGGTTCGCCCATGCCCATCAGCACAATGTTGGACAGCATGCGCTTATCGAAAGGCGTATTATCCCATTCATCAAGATCGTCGCGGGCCACGAGAATTTGCGCCACAATCTCACCAGCAGTCAAGTTACGCACCAGTTTTTGGGTGCCCGTGTGGCAGAACGAGCAGGTTAGCGTACAGCCGACTTGTGAGGAAACGCACAACGTTCCTCGGTTCTTTTCCGGTATATAAACCACCTCGACCTCATGCCCACCGGCGATGCGCAGCAGGTATTTACGCGTGCCATCCTTGCTGATTTGCTTGGCTACGATTTCGGGGCGTTCCAGCGTGAAGGTCTCGGCCAGCTTGGCGCGATAGTCCTTCGACAAGCTCGTCATGACATCAAAATTCGTGACCCCTTTGAAATACAGCCAATGCCAAATCTGGCCGACACGCATCTTCGCCTGCTTTTCGGGTGTGCCCATCTCGATCAAAGCTTCGCGCATTGCTTCGCGGGTCAGCCCGATCAGGCTCGGTTTTCCGCCGGTTTCCTTGCGCGGAACGGTCAGGTTATCAGGTGTGATGGGCACGGGTGTCATTACGGTATTCCTTAAAACGCATCGCGCCCCCCGCGTTAGCGAGAGGCGCATTTGTGTATCTTATAGCAGATTGTGCAGCGTCAGACCAGTGCGCCCTATTTGCACAGCTCCATGGCTTTTTCGACCGCCGCCGTAAACCCGCGAAGCGAGAATGTATCAACGGTTGTTGTCCCGCGGCTGGAAACACCAGTCACAACGGCATCCGAACCTTTGCGCATCGCAGTAATAATGCCCGCGTCGTCCGTCGGGGTTGGCCAAGCGTATTCGTCATTCACCGACGCATCCGGGAAAAGGTCAAACTTATCGCTGCCAATCACCATTTTCACAGCACCGTCTGGCTTCAAGGGGTAGCCAGCCAGAAAGCTCGGCTCGCCAGCGACGCCTTGGCCGGGGATTACCGAAATATGAAAACGTATCTCGCTGCGACTTACAGTGACCGTCTGCCCGCCACGACTCGCGACGCTTTTCGTCGGTTGCGAAACGATGAAGCACACTTTCGGGTTTTCATCGACGTAAACGCTCCAGTCAGTAACCGCCTCGACCATTTCGAGTTCTTGCGCCTGTGCCGCCGCGCCGAACGAAAGTCCGACCAACATCGCCGTGAATGCTACACCCCGTGGAATAATCCAGCCCATAATTTTCTAGCCTCCGCTCAAACATTTTTGCCGCCCGGTCCGCATTTATTTGCGAATTTCTTCAGACGGCTTGTATTTCAATCACCTGCGGACCTAATCTAGACCCAGCGACGGGCGTTTTGCTAGCCCCAAAAAGCCGCTAAATACCATGATTGGCAGTGTTACGCCGATCTTTACAGAAGTTTTTCACCCTAAGAGGCGCCTACATATGTCAACCGCAGAAACTTTAATCGAAATCTGGCGTGCAGATTTTCTGGAATGTCAGCACCGAGGGCACGCTGTTATCAGTGATAACACTGGAAATATCATAGCCCACTGGGGAAATCCTGATGCCGTCATTCTACCACGATCTTCATCCAAAATGTTGCAAGCGTTGCCATTGGTTGAAAGTGGTGCCGCTGCTGCTGCGGGGTTGGGTACCGAGCAACTGGCGCTATCCTGTGCATCCCACAACGGGGCAGCCATCCACACCGACCGTGTGATTACATGGCTGGACAATCTTGGCCTTGATGATGACGACTTTCGCTGTGGCTCGCATCAACCCAAAGACGATGACGCGCGTCATGCATTGCGCGATAATGGGCAGCAACCCTGTCAGCGTCACAACAACTGTTCGGGCAAGCACTCGGGCTTTTTAACGTTTAACCAACATATCGGCGGAGGCTCCGAATATATCGAGGTCGACCATCCGATCCAGAAAGCCGTCAAGGAAGCCTTCGAGGAAATGACCGGCATGGACACTTTCGGCTATGGTGTAGACGGTTGTGCTGCCCCGAATTTCGCGACCACCGTTGCCGGTCTGGCCCGCGCAATGGCACGGATGGCCAACCCCACCGGTTTAGGATCCGCACGCGAAAACGCTGCGCGTGCTCTGGTATCCGCGATGACCGAACATCCTCTACTGGTTGCTGGCGAAGGTCGTGCGTGCTCGGAATTGATGGAGGCCATGGACGGTAAAGTTGCGATCAAAACTGGCGCAGAAGGCGTCTTCATCGCGATCCTGCCTGAACAGGGCTTAGGCGTTGCACTAAAAATCGAAGACGGCGCAACCCGCGCATCCGAGGCAGCAATGGCCGCCATTCTGGTCAGGCTTGGGGTACTATCAGCAGATCATCCGATGGCCAAAAAGCGCCTCAATCCGCCAATTCTGAATTGTCGTAAGATGAATACCGGGTTCATCCAACCTGCAGGTCAGTTTTACAACAACGGCGCGCTGCTAATTTAACCGGAAACGGAGCGAATAAGTTTGCGCTCCAAAACCGAAAGTACGGTTTTCAGATCACGCCCGCGTTTCAGAACACGGCCATCCATACCGACCACCGAATACATCCCTTGCTTGTTCGCAAGCTTGGGGCGTTTTTCGATTCGATAAACCGGATTTTCAGCCGTATGTCGAAAAACCGAAAAAACAGCGGAATCCCTGAGACTGGAGATACCGTAGTCGCGCCACTCACCAGCAGCGACCATCCGGCCGTATAAAGACAAAATGATTGCCAGTTCCGTCCGGTGATAGCTGACCACTTCCGGTGCCGATGATCTTGATTGCGATGTTGAAACCAGTGAAATTGCCATGCCTTATCTTGCACGAAATGCCGTTAAATTTTCAAGCATATGTTTTCAAAGTCCCTGCCTGCCGCACAGTTTGGCCACAATTTTTCTTTGTTTGGTCTTAATTTGGTCCAACCAGCGCCTTTATTCTTATCTAATACTTAACTTGTAGCTACAGAGCTTCACCGGCATCGTGCTTATCAGCCCCACCCCGATACGCGATGCCGGTTTTATTTTGCCTACTCTCCAATTAGTGCTGGTAGGTCCTGTTGCATTAGTTTTACAACTTTAACAGCTAACAACAGACAGGTTTTCCCATGCGCGATTTCAGCCGCCCCGGTCGTTCGACCGTTATTGCCAGCAATGGCATGTGTGCAACTTCCCACCCGCTAGCCGCAAAAATCGCGGTGCAAATGCTTGAGCAGGGTGGAAACGCTGTCGACGCGGCGATTGCGGCCGCGATGATACTGAACGTTGCCGAGCCGCAGATGACGGGCCTTGGCGGCGATTGCTTCGCCCTGATTAAACCTGCAGGGTCCGACGAAGTCGTCGGGCTAAACGGATCTGGTCGTGCACCTGCGGCGCTATACGCCGAGGACCTACGTGATGCGGGCCATACAGTTATGCCGCCTTATGCACCCGAGTCCGTTACCGTTCCTGGAGCTGTTGATGCAATGTGCCAGATGTCCGAGGATTTTGGTAAACTTGGCCTGAAAACCATTCTTGCACCCGCCATTCATTATGCCCAGCAGGGTATTCCGGTAGGCGCGCGCACCGCATTCGATTGGCCGTCGGGCGCCGAGAACCTGCAAGGTGTTGCCAAGAATTATTACCTTCTGGATGGCAAAATACCGACCGAGGGTCAGGTTTTCAAAGCGCCACAACAAGCCGAAGTTTTGCGCCGGATCGCACTTGAGGGTCGCGCCGGATTTTACGAGGGTGAAATCGCCGAAGATATGGTGGCATCGCTCAATGCGTTGGGTGGAAAGCACACTCTCGAAGATTTCGCCGCGACCAGGTGTAACTATGTTGAACCTATATCCGGCATGTATCGCGGAATGGAACTGGTGGAGCTCCCGCCAAATGGTCAGGGTGCAACAGCGATCCTGCTCGCCAATATTCTGGAGCAGTTCGACCTCGCGGCCCTTGATCCGTTCGGGCCTGAACGCACCCACATCGAAGCCGAAGCCACCAAGCTGGCTTATGACGCACGCAACCGGTTCATAGCCGATCCAGACAATCAGGAAGTTCGTCTGGAACATATGTTGTCGAAGGAAACAGCCAAACAACTCGCAGCCCTGATCGATATGGGCAAAGCGATGGACTCTCCGGCGGCCTTGTCCGAATCGGTACATAAGGAGACGATCTATCTGACCGTAATTGACAGTGATCGCATGGCTGTCTCGTTGATTTATTCGATCTTCCACAGCTTCGGCTCGGGCATCGCATCGGATAAATTCGGGATTCTATTCCAAAACCGTGGTGCCGGTTTCACGCTGGAGGAAGGGCACCCGAACGAAGCTGGCAGCAAAAAGCGCCCCATGCATACGATTATTCCCGCCATGTTGAAGAAAGACGGCAAAGTTATCATGCCGTTTGGTGTCATGGGTGGACAGTATCAAGCTACAGGTCATGCACGTATGCTTACCAATATCGTCGATTACGGGATGACACCTCAGGAATCCATGGACACCCCCCGCTGCTTTACAGAGGCCGGAACGCTTTCGCTAGAAAGTGGCTATTCAGATGAAACCTGCGAAAGCCTCACGGCACTCGGACATAAAATCGAACGCAGCAGCAAACCGATTGGTGGGTCGCAAGCGATCTGGATTGACGAGGAAAACGAAGTGCTCCGCGGCGCATCTGACCCACGAAAAGACGGTTGCGCCATCGGCTATTAGTGCATCTGCCCGCCGACTTCGTATTTACCATCTTGAAGCGCGCCGAACATTTCGGCCACTTCAGGGTGGTCAATCGGTTCACCTGAATCGTCTTTCAACAAATTTTGTTCTGATACATAGGCGACGTAATAAGACGCCTCGTTTTCGGCTAAAAGGTGATAAAACGGCTGATCTTTTACAGGGCGAATGTCTTCGGGAATCGACTCCCACCACTCGTCAGTGTTGTCGAAAGTCGGATCGATATCGAACACCACGCCGCGAAAAGGGTGGACACGGTGCTTCACCACGTCCCCGAGTGCAAATTTCGCAGATTTTTCTAACATAGCCTTGAACCTCATAATACCGGACCGCCCTCTTATAGACAGGTTGACTTCCTGTCCACAGCGGCTGAAATGCTATTAACATTTCCATTTTCGGTAAGGTAAGCACATGAGCCTAATTCTTCAAGTTCTGCAAATAGTCGCGCCGGTATTCATCCTTGGCGGAATCGGGGCCATCTGGGTGAAAATGGGGCTGGAATACCGCGTACAATTTGTCACGCGCCTGACGATGACACTTTCGGTTCCCGCGCTAATTTTCGTTTCACTGATGAAAACCGAGATTGACCCACAAGCATTGCGCGATACGGCCCTTGCTGCGTTATTTGCCTATATTGGCGTAGGCCTACTTGTCTTGCTGATGCTGAAGATTGCAAAACTTGACGTTAGAACCTTTTTCGCACCTCTCAGCTTTGGCAACACTGGAAATCTCGGCCTCCCGCTCGCCTTATTCGCCTTTGGGACTGCCGGCTTTGATTTCGCAGTTGTCGTATTCGCGATCATGGCAGTGCTTTCCTTCACGATCGGTGTCTGGGTTGTATCCGGCGGCGGCTCGCCCGTTTCGGCCATCAAAGAACCTATCGTTTGGGCCACAATTCTCGGCGGAATTTTCTTGGTTAACGGCTGGATGCTACCAACGTGGAGCGTCAACACTCTCGAACTCATCGGCCAAATCGCAATTCCGGTGATGCTGATAACCCTCGGCGTCGCCATTGCTCGCCTGAAGCCCGGAACCCTCGGGAGGGCGATCTGGTTGTCCGCCGCGAAGTACGTCATCTGCATCGCCGTTCCGCTTGCGGTCGGCCTGTTCTTCGCCCT
>DFBM01000198.1 GCA_002366645.1 Rhodobacterales bacterium UBA3080
CCAAAAAGCAGGACCACTTCATAGTATGCCTGAGGCAGTGCCAATCATCAGGCCTCCGATCAACGCATTTATCCAGTCTGGGTTCATTTTTTGGCTCCTCTTTCTAGTTCCATTTTAAATAACAGTTTAAATTGTTAAATAAAGATCAATACATTTATAAATTGGGTATTAAATGTATGCTTGCAATAGCCAGTAAAATAAATGCGAGAAAAGCCACTCGAATTAACGTGGCATTAACCATTCGGTGGTAAATATTGGACGTCTGCCGCAATTGCCGCGGCCATTCTCGAGAAAACTTAAATTCGGCGCTTCGCTATATGCGGAGACCGTAGGCTTGTCGGCGCTTCGCCGATCTAAGGGGTATTGCATATGAATATGGTTGTAACAGACGGAATTGACTTGATGCCGCCGGCGTTTGTGGACGGATTGGATGATTGGTCCAGCACGGACGGAACGCCGGGTTCGCCAACGTATACGGGGGCGGCGAACGCTGCCATTGTCGCGAGCGATCCGGACTTTGGGTCGTGTCTGGAGTTGCAGACGATCAGTGACCCACTGTCTTTGCGCTACATCGGCGAAGTACCCGTTTTTCCCGGCGCGTATATCGAGATTAAGGCGCGCATTAAGGTTATGAGCGGGGCGTTCCCGTCAGCGCGTATTGCGGCGCGGGCAGGGGGCGCTGGTGGCGCCCATATTGCCGGGCTAAATGAATACGGCTCATCAAACACGATGGATACCTATGGGCGGATTTACACGGTGTCCGCAATTGTGGGCTCCGGCAACCGGGCGGGTGTCGACATGGCTTGGGGAACGGAACCGGTTTACGGACATTTCGGGCTGGATCTGTCAGGGGCGACGGGGAGCGTTGTTCGGGTAGAGTCGGTCGAGATTAATGATGTGACATCGTATTTTCACCGCAAACTGATGCATTGGGTTGATGTGCGGGACTACGGCGCGATCGGGGACGGGGTAACGGATGATCTGGCCGCTTTCGAAGCAGCGGATGCAGCGGCAGAGGCTAGCGGTCGGGAGTTGCTGATCTCGGCCGGTACATATTATCTGTCAGTGCACTGTACGTTGAACGCGCGTTGCCGGTTCGAGGGTAAGGTGGTGATGCCCGACGGCAAGAGGCTGCAGCTGACACATAATTTCGATTTGCCGACTTACGTTGACGCATTTGGGAACGAGACCTTGGCGCTGAAGAAGGCACTTCAGGCGTTGTTCAACTATACTGATCACGAGTCGTTGGACATGGGCGGGATGCGTATTCAGCTTGATGGTCCGATTGACGTACACGCAGCCGTCGGAAACAAAAATACCTATGCAAACCGTCGCGTGCTGCGAAATGGGCAGCTGGAAGCGAATCCGGGAACGGCGTGGAACACAACGGCAGTTGCTTGCACGGCGACGTATTCCAGTGGTAACAGTATGGAACTTACGAATGTGGCGGGCATCGCCTCGGTTGAGGTAGGATCATTGGTGACGGGTGCGGGAGTTGGGCGCGAGGTCTATGTAAGGGACAAAGACGATGCATTGGGTACGATCACGCTAAGCCAACCGCTGCATTCGGCGCCGACGTCGCAGACGTACACGTTTATCCGCTTCCGCTATTTGCTCGACTTTTCCGGTTTTGCCAGCCTTCAGCGGTTCCAGATCGAGGGCATCGAGTTTGGTTGCTTTGGCGATGCCAGCGGCATCATGCTACCCAAGGATGGCTTGGCGTGGCACATTTATGATTGCTGGTTTACCAAGCCGCGGGATCGGGCAATTACCTCGATCGGCAAGGGATGTAACGGCATGGCGGTTGATAATAACGAGTTTTTGTCGAATGAATACAATACGCTCGTGCAGTATCGGACTACTATTGCGTTTAATACGAACAGCAACGACATCAAGGTTCGCAACAACCGTTCCGTCCGGTTCCGGCATTTTGGGGTGCTGAACGGTGGTGGGCATATTATTTCGGGGAACCACTTCTGGCAAGGCGATGGCTCGGTCGACGGGGAGCGATCGGCGGGGATCGTGTTCACACAAAAAAGCTGCAAGACGACGATGTCGGCGAACTATATCGACAATGCGTGGATCGAGTTGAACAACGAACATGATGTGAAGGCGAATGCTTCGGCCAGCACGCGGGCTTTCGGGACGTTGTCTTTGACGGGGAATATTTTCACAGCGGGGGATATGCCTTCGTGGTTCACGTATATCCGACTGGCACCCTTTGGCACGGGGCATACGATTGACGGGATTTCGGTGGTTGGAAATACGTTCAAGACCATCGGTAGCGGTGTCGTTGACCGGGTTGAGGGCGTGGACACCTCGGAAGGGTCGTTTGACCATAGCGCGACCAAGTCGGTGACGTTTACGAGTAACTCCTTCGACGAAGTGATCGAACGGACGGAGAGTCCGGCGGTGGTGCGGGTCTCGCAAGCTGGTGTGTCGAATAACTGGTCTGTGGATTTATCGGCCAAACTTCCATTTGGTGGGCAGGCGCTGGGCGTTGATGCGGTTATGCCGCAAGGGGACATCGTGAACGGTAGCGGTGTGGCGCAGTTCGTGGCCCCTTCGGCGCAATTGGCGGGGAATAGCAATGTGTCGATCAAGTGGCCTGCGGCGGTTTCCGGCACGGTGCATATGACAGCGCGGGTGGATTTGCCTTCTTAAGGATGCCCCCCCTCCTTAGCCCTCCCCCGGTGGGGGGGGAAGCGCATTGGGTCGGCGTCGCGAAAATCTTTGGCGATTTGCGGGTGCGGGCGTAGAGTGGTGTCAGCATTAGGAGGACGCTATGTCGACAATTTCCAAAGATCGTAAGCTGCAAACCGTAATCACGACCTTCGAGGTCAACCCCGGGACGTGTCAGGATTTGCTGGAATTACTGCGTTCAACCTGTGACGATGTGATTAGCGTGCAGGCTGGGTTCATCTCGGCGGCGCTGCATGTGAACGACGCGCAGACGCGGATTGCGAACTATTCCCAGTGGGAAACACGGGAGGATTTTCAGGCGATGCTGCGGTCTGACGAAATGGTGGCGCGGAACCGGAAGATCAACGCGATGTGCAAGAACTTTGAGCCGGTGATGTATGACGTGGTTTATTGCTCGGGGTGAGGTTTGGCGTAGGGTGGGTGATTCACCCACCACATGCGGCGATTGAGATGGCGGGTTAATAACCCACCCTAGGCTTGGTATTAATTTTCCTTCAACAAACGCCTTGGCCCGAGGCTATCGGTGGGTAGGGTGTGCGGTCCCCGCGCACCGTGCAAACATTCCGGCAAGCGGGGGGCGTTTTGTGGACATTATGGAATGGTGCGCGGGGACCGCACACCCTACGGGTGGTGTAAGTTCAGTTCGGCATTTCAAAAATTTCGGTTTGCATATCAGAGATAACTTCCAAATTTGAATTTGAAAATGAAAATAGGGTTGATTTGCTAGTCATTGTTTTTCCTTGCTGGTTCAGCCAAATAAATTCGGCAACTGATCCATTTATGGAGCAGGCGTAGGAGTTGCCGCTGTTGCTTTCAAAAATGTGCAATCGCTCTTGTGTATTGCGAAACTCTGGTAACTCCTTTAGAAAAAAGTACGTTTTTAGAGCTGCCCTACAGATAGAAACATCGTTCCAAACAAAACCTTGTAAGACAGCGGTTTTGGTATCTGTCACGGGGTTTGAGGAGAAAATCTCGTCGTTTGACGAGCAGTCGCCAAAGCGCGTAAATTTTGCATTACTGCCATCTAACTTAGCTATGGTAACGGATGCGGGATGCTGCCACGATATTATATATTCATTTCCATCAAACTTAGCCAAAGATAGGCTTGAGCCGATACTCAGAGAAACGGCTTCGTTATTACCAACTTGTAAGGAGTTATCGTTTGCACCCATGCCTCCACGCAATACCAACGTCATTGGTGGTAGCGTTTCAAAACTACAGTATACTTTAGTTTCTTGCGCGTGTGTTTGTTGACTAGTTAAAATGGCCAGAGTCAATATTGTTATCAAAAGTCTCATTTTTTACTCACCTAGTTTTTAGCTAAAGATATCATCAAACTACAAGTAAACTGTTTTGACTACCCCCGCCTCTTAGCTTTCCCCTTAACCACAGTCGTCCCAGCTCTCCCCCCAGAACTCCTTCCCTTGGTCGCCGCATCCCCTGCCGCCGCAATCGCGGACTGCCTCGCCAATGGATCGTCGTGGATGGCTAGGTCTACGGCTTCCAGACGTTGAACCTCGTCGCGCAGCCTTGCGGCTTCTTCGAATTCCAGATTTTCAGCCGCCGCACGCATGTCTTTGCGCAAAGCCTCCAGATGCGTTTTCAGGTTGGCGCCG
>DFBM01000110.1:0-2621 GCA_002366645.1 Rhodobacterales bacterium UBA3080
AGCATAGCTCTTAAGAATGAAGTGGTCCTGCCATGTTTAGTTTCACAAGAATCGCATCTGAGGTGTCTGGAGTGAGCGTCGCGTATGTCTCTATCATCTGCGTTGCGTTTCGTATGGACCAGCCCATTGCCAGTGCGATTTGATTTAGCGTTGCACCGCTGTTCAAGAGGCGTGTGGCAGCGGTGCCGTGACCGTCATAAGCCGCACGCCATTTCTAAGATTGAGTTTGTCACGCCACTTGTGAACTGTTTGGTCCAACGAATTTTGGTGTGCGAAGGATTCGCCAGCGGAGTTCACTAAAATTCGTTCCTGCGTCGCTGGTGAGTTGTCGATAATCTCGGCCATGCGTGGTGTGACTGGGATAGATACAATCCGGCCTCGCTTGCAGGCTCGCATGTAGATGCAACGGCCCTTAGGTGTCTTCTGCATGTGAAAGCGAGATAGATTGAATAGATTGCCCGGACGTAGGCTTGCTTTGGGCTCGAAGCAGGCATCCAGGTGATCACGTCTTGGTGTTTACTTTGGGATGCTGATTTGGACAAAATATCAGAAAAACTAAGGCCCACACTGTAAAGTGCGGGCCTCATTTTGTGGACCAATGTATTTATTGGCGGATATCACTATACCCCCGCGACGTCGTCGGGGCCCTTTTTCGTTTCTGGGGTTTCGTTACGCGGAATTCTATGATCGAGTGAGGTCAAACGAACCATTTGTTCAAGGGCTTCAACATGCAGAAAAACCTCAAAACCGGCGGCCAGTTATTGGTTGAGTGCTTGCAAACACAAGGCGTGACGCGTGTGTTTGGTGTTCCGGGCGAGAGTTATCTTGCGGTGCTGGATGCGTTACACGATGTGCCGGAGATCGAGCTGATCGGCAACCGGAATGAGGGTGGCGCGGCCTATATGGCAGCAGCGCACGGGCAACTTACGGGTCAGCCGGGGATATGTATGGTGACACGTGGCCCGGGCGCGACGAATGCCTCGATCGGGGTGCATACGGCGATGCAGGGCTCGACACCGATGATCTTGTTCGTGGGGCAGGTCGGTACGAATATGAAGGGCCGCGAAGCGTTTCAGGAAATTGACTATAAGGCGTATTTCGGGACGGTTGCCAAGTGGGTGGCCGAGATTGATGATGTCGACCGCATCCCCGAAATCATGGCACGCGCCTTTGCAACCGCGCTTTCCGGTAGGCCCGGTCCGGTGGTGATCGCGCTGCCCGAAGATATGTTGACGGCTATGACTGGCGCGAGTGCTGGTCCGAAGGTCGTGGTGCCGGAGGCCGCGGCTAGTGCCAAGGCGGTTGCAGGCATTCGGGAGGTTCTGGCATCCGCCAAGCGCCCGCTGGTTATTGTAGGTGGAGGGGGCTGGAACGAGACTGGTCGTGCAGCCTTCAAGCGATTTGTCGAGGCTAATCATCTGCCGGTGGCGGCGGCATTTCGGTTTCAGGATATTCTGGACAATACCTCGCCTTCATATATCGGCGATGCGGGGTTGGGGAAATCTCCGGCGATGCTGAAAGCGCTGAACGAGGCGGATGTTATTTTTGCCGCGAACATCCGGTTTGGCGAGAATACCACCGACGGCTACGAGCTTTTCGATGTGCCGGACATGAAGGCGACGTTAATCCATAGCCATATTTCCGACGATGAACTGAACAAAATTTACACGGCCGACCTGCCTGTGCACGCTGGCCCGAACGAGTTGTTTGGAGCCTTGGCAGATGTACAGGTTGAGGCAACTTGGGCGGATAACACGCAGGCGGCGCGGGCAGCGTTTCTGACCTCGATCGAGATACCTGCGCAACCGGGTGGCGTTGATATGGGGGCGGTTATTCGCTTCCTTCAAGCGGACTTGCCCGAGGATGCTATCCTGACCAACGGGGCCGGGAACTTCGCGATTTGGCACAACAAGTTTTTCCTGTATGGCGACAAGGCGCGGCTGTTGGCGCCACAATCCGGCGCGATGGGATATGGTCTGCCTGCGGCGATTGCAGCGAAGGCGGAGCACCCTGACCGGATGGTGGTTTGCATTGCGGGCGACGGGGATTTCCAGATGAATTGTCAGGAGCTCGGCGCGGCGATGCAGCATGACATTGCGCCGATTGTGTTGATTGTGAACAACGGCACCTACGGCACGATCCGTATGCATCAGGAACGAAACTACCCCGAACGCGTGACCTTTACCGATATCAAAAACCCCGATTTTGTCGGGCTGGCGAAGGCCTATGACTTCCACGCAGAACAAATTACCGATACGGGCCAGTTTGCTGATGCATTCGCACGGGCCAAGCAGTCAAAAACCGGTGCGGTGCTGGAACTAATCGTCAGCGCTGAATCTCTTACCCCACGCGCCACGCTCTCGGATTTACGGGCGGCGGGCAAAGCTAAACAGGAGTCTTGAAATGGCCGAATTCAACCGTATTCTCATCACTGGCGCGGCAGGCAGCCTTGGCAACCATCTACGTCACGGCCTTAAACACCTGACCAAGCATATGCGATTGGTGGACCGTGTGGACATGGGCGAAGCGCTTGAAGGCGAAGAGCTGATCGTTATGGATCTGTCTGATCGCGAGGCCGCGCTGGAGATTACTAAAGACGTGGATATCATCATCCATTTCGC
>DFBM01000110.1:2754-3280 GCA_002366645.1 Rhodobacterales bacterium UBA3080
GACAGTGTGCCCGACACAACCGGGCGGCATCGGCCTGATACGTTCTATGGCATGACCAAATGCTTTATCGAGGATCTGGGGTCGATGTATTGGGACAAATGGGGCATTGAATCGGTGAACTTGCGGATTTGTTCGTGTTTTCCGGAGCCCGCCGACCGCCGGATGCTTTGGAGTTGGCTCAGCTTTGAAGATTGCGTGCGCCTGACCGAGGCGGCGATGACCACGCCGCGGGTGGCGTTCTCGGTGATCTACGGCACGTCTGACAACGCGCAGCGTGCGGTTTCAAACGACAAGGCGACCCATATCGGGTATCGCCCGCAGGATAGCGCAGACGGGTATGCCGCAGACATTCTGGCGAAAACCGAGCGGCAGGATCCGAATGCCCGCGTGGCGCGTGTGGTAGGCGGTTGGTTTACGAACCATCCGCATCCCGACGATGAAAGCTGACGTTCTCATATGCGGTGGCGCTGACATGGGCAACGCGATTGCGTATTTCCTGATGGAGCTGGGGTTTGACGGCACGGTT
>DFBM01000044.1:0-11663 GCA_002366645.1 Rhodobacterales bacterium UBA3080
GTATATACGGGCACATCACCTTCAACTCCGCCAACGCTGATCCCGATGCCCATCCCGTTCACGCCGTTAATTGTGACGCCGGTGACGCATTCGACAGGTCCGATCGCTTTGAAACAGACTTTCTCGGCCAACCTCGACAATGGTGCCGTTAGTGGTGCCGGAGTTGATATCTGGTATCAGGCAGTGACGGCCACGAGTAAGTTCATCACACCTAGAAATGGTGCCTTGCTTGCGCTTGGTGATGGTTCAAATCGCGGATATGCCGGTTGTAACGTTGCGGCTTTCAGCGGAAGCCAAATCCCGCTCGGCGCGATGCCAGTGGGGACATATGTCTGCGTTAAAACCGACCAAGGTCGCATCTCGCAGTTCCGTCTGAATGGTTTCACCGGAACAACCATGAATATCGGTTACACAACCTGGGCGAACTAACCGCGCAGCGTGAAGAAACTAGGCGGTCCGGATGGTATTCGGGCCGTATATCGAAAAAGGTCAACCCGCGTCGCTGGATTTTAAAAAAGCTTCATGAAACCATGCAACTTGATCACTTGATAAAATAACGAAATCCGGCAACAATTCATACGTGGATTGATAGGCGCGTCTACCGCGCCCCCATTTTTCAGTGCCTACGATTTGTTTGAAATTCACTACCTAACAACAACGGAGAGAATTATGACGCTCAATATTTCCCGCAGAAGCTTTCTGGCATCGACCGCTGCCGCAGGCGCGTTCGTTACCCTTCACCCCTACTCGGCATTTGCTGCGCCCAATCAGGCACACCTTCGCATTCTGTCGACAACCGACCTACACGTGCATGTGCATCCTTACGACTATTACGCCGACAAGCCGATCGATACGGTCGGGCTTTCGCGCACCGCGACCATCATCAACGAAGTCCGTGCAGAATCGACCAACTCGATTCTCGTCGATAATGGCGACTTCCTGCAAGGCAACCCGATGGGCGATTACATCGCCTACGAGCGCGGTATGAAAGAAGGTGATTTGCATCCCGTCATACAGGCAATGAACGTTCTGGGATATGACTGCGGAACGCTCGGCAACCACGAATTCAATTATGGTGTGGAATTCATGGACAAGGTGATCACTGGGGCGAATTTCCCGATGGTCAGCGCGAACTTTGCCAACAAACTAGGCGCGGACGGTCGAAGCGATGACCTGTTCCTGAAACCCTACACCATTCTGGAACGCGAGCTTGTAGACGGCGCCGGTGAGACGCACACAATTAAGGTTGGGCTTATCGGATTTGTTCCGCCGCAGATCATGAACTGGGATCAGCGTCACTTGCAGGGCAAATTCGACACACGCGATATTTTGCAAGCGGCGCGCGCCTGGGTTCCGGAAATGAAAGAGGCCGGGGCCGAGATAATCGTTGCCCTGTCACACTCCGGCATTTCAACTGAGCCAAGCGTCGAAGGTCAGGAAAATGCTTCGCTGCATCTGGCTGGTGTCGATGGGGTTGATGCGCTGGTCACTGGCCACTCGCATCTGGTATTCCCGTCTGCAGCCTATGAAACCGGGAATGGCATTGATGTCGAGGCCGGAACCTTGATGGGCAAACCTGCTACTATGGCTGGTTTCTGGGGATCGCACATGGGCCTGATTGACTTGATGTTGGAGCGCGACGGCGGTGAATGGCACGTCGTCACTTCGGAATCCTCGACACGCGGGATTTATGAGCGTGTTGAGCGCACCAATGTTCCGTTGGTCGAAGATTTCCAACCGGTTCTGGAAGCCACGCAGAAAGAACACGAGGAAACACTCGCCTATATTCGTCGTCCAGTTGGCATGACTGACGCGCCGTTGCATTCCTACTTTGCGCTGGTTGCCGACGACCCGTCGGTCCAGATCGTTAGTCAGGCGCAACTCTGGTATATCGAGCAAATGATGAAAGGTTCGGAATGGGAGGGCCTGCCGATCTTGTCAGCTGCTGCCCCGTTCAAAGCCGGTGGTCGTGGTGGTCCGGAGTATTACACGGACGTTAAAGTTGGGCCTGTCGCGATTAAAAACGTGTCGGACCTCTATCTTTATCCAAACACCGTGCGCGCAGTTATGATTGATGGCGCAACGGTGAAAGAATGGCTGGAACGCTCCGTGTCCATCTTTAACCAGATCGAGGCCGGCAAGGCGGATCAGGTTCTGCTGAATCCGGATATGCCTTCCTATAACTTCGATATTATGGATGGGGTTACCTATCAGATTGACCTCACAGAGCCGTCAAAGTTCGACCGCTCGGGCGTTGTGATTAACGAAGGCGCCAACCGGATTGTTAACCTTCAATTCAACGGGGCACCTATCGATCCGGCGCAGAAGTTTGTCGTTGCAACCAACAACTATCGCGCTGGTGGCGGCGGAAGTTTCCCGGGTGCGGATGGCAGCACCATCATCTTTGAAGGGCCGGACACCAATCGCGACGTAATCGTCCGCTATATCGTCGAACAAGGGACGGTTAACCCCAAAGCCGACGCAAACTGGACTTTCGCACCGGTGCCAAACACTAGTGTGATCTTCGAAACGGGTCCCGCCGGTGCAGGTTACGCCGGCTCCGTCGAAGGTGTCAGCATCGAGCCTGCGGGCGATGGCGAAGGCGGCTTTGCGCTTTACCGCATCCGGCTCTAAACATCTGGCTGGCCTCGGGGCAACTCGGGGCCGGTCGTATTTATCCGCAAAACTTCGTTTTCCCGCTTGTCTCAATCCGCTTCCAAGGTAACTCTATCGCTGAAACGAAAGGCGTAGATATGAACAAGCATGTAACCACCCATCAAGCAGAAGAAGATGCGCGCAACCGCGATATTCTGATTTACGTAAATGGCGAGATTGTTCACCGTGATCAGGCCAAAGTCTCGGTTTACGATAGTGGCTTCATGCTCGGTGATGGCATCTGGGAAGGGCTGCGTCTTTACAACGGCAAATGGGCGTTTTTGGACGAACACCTCGACAGGCTGTTCGAGGCCTCATTGGCAATCGACCTTGATATCGGCCTGAACCGTGAAGGCGTGATCGAAGCGCTCGAAAGCACACGCAGAGCAAACGGAATGGAAACCGATGTTCACGCCCGCCTTATGGTAACACGCGGCATCAAGGACAAACCGTTTCAGCATCCGTCGCTCTCAACTAGCGGACCAACGATAGTGATTATTTGCGAACACTCGACACCGTCAATTCCGCGCCCGATCCGGTTGGCGACAGTCCCCCATATGCGCGGACTGCCGATGACACAGGACCCGAAGTTTAACTCGCACTCAAAACTGAACTGCATTCTCGCCTGCATCGCAGCCGAAAAAGCCGGTGCCGACGAAGCCCTGATGCTGGACGTGAACGGCTTCGTAAACACTACCAACGCCTGCAACTTTTTCATCGTCAAGAAAGGTGCAGTTTGGACCTCCACAGGGGATTACTGCATGAACGGAATTACCCGCCAGAAGGTGATTGATGTTTGCCGCGCCGAAGGTATCCCGGTCTTTGAGCGAAACTATTCACTGGTTGATACTTACAGCGCCGACGAGGCGTTCCTGACCGGCACGTTTGGAGCCCAGACTCCTGTGGCTGATCTCGATGGTCGGCAGATTGGAACCGGCGAATTGGGACCGGTGACCAAACGCATTCGGGAGTTGTATAAAGCGGTTGTCGCACAGGACGTTGCATAATGCGGATTGCGATGTGGTCTGGCCCTCGGAATCTCTCAACGGCGATGATGTATTCGTTTGGTGCGAGAACCGACTGCGCGGTTTGGGACGAACCGTTTTACGCAGCTTACCTTGCCAAAACCGGCTTGAATCACCCGATGCGGGCCGAGATATTGGCGGCAGGGGAAACCAACGCGGATAGTGTTGCCGCGCGGTGTCTGGGGGATATCCCCGATAGCAAAAGCGTCTTCTATCAGAAGCACATGACCCACCACATGGTTCCCGAATTTGACCGCGAATGGATGAACCATGTCACAAACATCTTTCTAATCCGCGATCCTGCCAAAGTAATCGCCAGTTACAATGCGAAACGCGAGAATCCGACGCTCGAGGATATCGGGTTTAAACAGCAGGCTGATATATTCGAGCAAGTCGTCAAAACCACCGGTATTATCCCCGTTGTCCTAGACAGCGATGAAATACTTGCGAACCCTGAAGCGGCATTGCGGGCACTTTGCGAGCACATTGGTCTGGAGTTTCAGAGTAATATGCTGCACTGGCCAAAAGGCGGTCACCTAGACGACGGTGTTTGGGGTCAACATTGGTATAAATCGGTTTGGGAAAGCGATGGATTTGCAAAACCCACCGCTTCAACATCTGCTATGTCGACTGAAGGAAGCGCTGTATTTCAGGCAGCACTCCCCTATTATCAGCGACTATACAGACACCGGATTTCGCCCTAAATCCGCAGTGCCGCGTGATCAACCGTGACAATCAGGTTCCCTCGTTTGTGCCCCTTTTCGACATATGCATGCGCAACCGCGATTTGCTCCAGGGGATAGCTACGATCAATCACCGTTGTCAGTTCGCCCTTAGTGATCATGCTTTTCAGGATGTCCATATCCTTGATCTTGTCAGCATCATTGCGCAAACCGGTCGCTGCCATTTTCGCCCGCTTTCTTCCATGCAAGAAAGGTAACATCGGCGAAATCAGCACGCTTAATTCCGGAACGGTCGTCAAGTATATTCCGCTCGGGGTTAGGCTACCGCGCGCTTTGGAAAAGCTACTCTTACCTACTGTGTCGAAGATCACGTCGTAGGATTTATTGGAATTCCGATAGTCTTCAGTGGTGTAGTCGATGACATGAGTGGCACCAAGCGCGTGGACCATTTCCGTGTTCGCGGCGCTGCAAACACCCGTAACTTCGGCCCCGATGCTGACGGCCAGTTGCACAGCGACCGTTCCGATGGAACCAGCTGCGCCGATGATCAGGATCCTCTGACCGGGTCGAAGTTTGGCGTTGTCCCTCAAGAAAGGCAGTGCCGTCAGGCCACCGTTGCAAATCGCGGCGGTATCCTCGTATCCTAATTCGTCGGGTATTCCGGAGATTGCCGCATCTTCGGACATGACGATGTATTGCGCGTGTGCGCCAAACCCGTCAGGGGCGGCGGCGAATACACGGTCGCCGCGCTTGAATCGGGTGACGCCAGCACCGACGGCATCAATGACACCAGACAGTTCGGTTCCAAGGATGCTATTCTTCGGCTTGAACAGACCGGTAAACAGCCGCGCGAACTTTGGGTTTCCCGAACGAAACGTTGTATCGACCGGAGTAACGGAGGTTGCAAAAATCTTGACCAGAACCTCGGTATCTTGCAGGACGGGGCGGGGAATATCCTGCAACTCCAGAACGTCCGGTGAACCGTATTTTGTATAGATGGCCGCTTTCATGACATGCCCCTTTCAGCAGAAGTTTTGACGCCTTTGATCAGCAGCCAGAAAGCTATGGACAACTCGCCAATGGTCACGACGACCAGCAGCCCGACGTAGATCATGGCAATTGCGTCGATTTGGATGTGCATGAGTTTGGCCATTGCCTGAATAAAGTATCCAAACGATCCGACGATGATCATCCAGCCCAATACGCGCGGCAGCATGTCCGATTTGATGATCAAAGTACCCAAGGCGATAAGATGCACCGTGAAGAACAATTGCCATACGTATATACCAAGGGCGTGAGCATCAAAGAATATAAGCGCTGCGGACTGTAGTTGCGTTATCTCGAACGCGCTTAGGTATTCTGCGCCACTTAGCAAAACTACCGGCATTATGTTGAACATCAGGTTGATTGCCATCACTAGAACCATCGCCAGTCTCGACCACGCAGCGATCAGCGAAAGCGTATGGTTAACCGGCTTGAACATGACGTAGAGCATGGCTGTTAGAACCACCTCGACCAGCAGGACGACTATGTCGCCGAATATGCCTATGTTGAATAGCGATTTGCTGGCCAGCAGGTTGTTTGCGGTGGTTGCGGCGTTGCCCGCCTCGATGATGATCGAGGGAACGTAACCGATAGAGAAGGCGCCAAAGACGGCGATGATTAGGTATAATAGACCCGCGGTACGGGCGTAGGATTGCGTTGTCATTTTATGTCCTTTCATGGATCAAGGCTTGGTGGAAGGGTTGAAGCCCTTGAAAATCAACCACAGGCTAAGGGAGATTTCGAACAGGCCACCGGGACCGGAGAGCATCACTCCGATTGGGTAGCCGAACATCTCGGCAGTGGTGCCGGTTATGAAGACGAGGTATCCAAAGGCGCCCCAAATCGGGAATATCCATGGAACTAAGTTCGATTTACGCAGGACGTATACGAACAGAAGGCCGCCTAGACCCCAGATGGTCATGCTGATCTGATAGGCGTAGAAACCCCCTTTGTTCAGTAGCAAAGCGAGTGCTTCAAGGTTTGCAGCGTCGGTGCCGGCGGTGATGTATGCCTCGCTTAAAGGAACCAGAAGCGCCACGAAAATCGCGCCGATTATTGCAACGGTTGTGGCAGTGATTGCGGCGGCAAAATACCCGTAGGTGACGGTTACGTTGAAAGGTTTAAGGATCGGCAACATCACCGTAGCCAGACCGATGTTCACGAAGGTGTGGACGACCGCCATCAGAAGGATGCCGATTGTAAACGTGGTTGTATTCCCGGTGATGCCAGCGAGGTCGCCGCCAATATTGGAAACAATTCCACTGCCGACACCGTAACTTAAGAAAGCCAGCAGGAAGAAAATTCCATATGTCCGCGCCGCTGTTCTATGCGGCGATCTGGTTGTGATAGCTTGGGTCATTTTGCGTCCTTTCAGAAGACATAGCGATACCGGTGTCCGCCGAGCGCTTGCGCGGCAGATCATTTGGTGGGTCGTTGGTGTAAAGCCTTGCGGAAGTTCTACGCGTTTAGGCGAAATATATAAATTGACCAATTTCGCCAGTTTGATATGCAGTAATGCATGGATTGGCGATCAGTAAAATTTGACTGGAACAGAGCACGGGCGTTTTTGGTGACGGCCGAGGAAGGCTCGTTATCGGCAGCGGCGCGCGCACTTGGCATGGCCCAACCGACGCTTGGCCGGCAGGTTGATGCGCTGGAACAAGAGCTGGACATCGTGCTGTTTGAACGGGTTGGTCGGGGTCTTAAGTTGACGCCGAGCGGGCTCGAATTGCTGGATCACGTCCGCGCCATGGGGGACGCTGCGAACAAGGTTTCCCTTTCGGCGATGGGGCAGTCACAATCGATTGACGGGTCGATTTGTATTGCCGCGAGCGAAACCTACGCTTCGTTGGTGCTGCCCCCGATCATCGCGAAATTGCGTCGGTTGGAGCCCGGGATAACAGTGGAAATCGTTGCCTCCAACTCCCCGAGCGATCTGCGACGGCGCGAAGCCGATATCGCCATCCGTAACTTTCGCCCGACGGAACCCGACCTGATAGCAAAGAAAATCCGCGAAGTTCCTGCAAGGCTCTATGCATCGCCGGATTATCTGGACCGGATCGGACGGCCAAAACTCCCCTATGATTTGCGTAATGCCGAATTTATCAACCTCGACAGTACTGGTGGCTTGATGAACGGTCTGAATATGATGGGGCTAAGCCTGACAAAGGCGAATTTTCCAGTGTTGACCGAAAACTACACCGTCATGTGGGAGCTGGTTAAACAGGGCGTCGCTATCGGTATCCTAGACGGAAACATCGGTGATGCCGAGCCTTTGGTGGAACGGGTGTTACCGGATTTGGAGCCCTTGATGTTCCCGATCTGGCTGGTTGCCCACCGCGAGTTGAACACCAGTCGACGTATAAGAATGGTTTTTGATCTATTGGCTTCCGAGTTATCAAAAAAATAGCGCAGCCCACCAGTTAAAAAAGCCCCGCACAACGGCGAGGCTCTTCTCTGTTTTCAGCGTTTCGACTAACAGT
This sequence comes from Rhodobacterales bacterium UBA3080, assembly GCA_002366645.1. Classification (GTDB taxonomy): domain Bacteria; phylum Pseudomonadota; class Alphaproteobacteria; order Rhodobacterales; family Rhodobacteraceae; genus NORP23. Next base: position 7,891 of record DFBM01000044.1, read on the forward strand.
CGGAAACAGAACGCGCGGTTAGAACTTTCACCAGATGCGCCCGGTATTCGGGCGTCCCGTGCAGGTCACCGATCAAGTTTTCGGAACTAACCGATAGACCGTCGAGAGCATCTGCACTGAAGTTGGCGTTCAACGCATCCTCGGCTGCGGTCCAACGATGCACGCCCTCCTCCGACGCTCCTGTTACCGCGACGCGAACGCCGCCGGCAGTCTTGGCCACGAACACGCCCACCAGCGCAAAGCGCGAGGCGGGTTGCTCGAACTTTTTGTAGCACGCTGCGTCTGGCACAGGGAAATCGACCGAGGTGATGATCTCGCCTTCATCGAGGGCTGTCTCGAATATGCCCTGAAAGAAATCATCTGCCGCGATTGACCGCGCATTGGTGTTAATCGTTGCCCCGGACGCAAGTGCCGCCGCAGGGTAGTCCGATGACGGATCGTTATTGGCAAGGCTTCCACCTATGGTGCCACGATTGCGAACCGCAGGATCACCGATGTTTCCGGCCAGAGCCGAAAGCGCCGGATAATGACTATCCGCGGCAACATCGGCATGGATAGTTGCCCCGCCAATATGTAGCGATCCGCCCGACGCGCTAACGCCCTGCATCTCGGAGATACCGCTCAACGACACCAGTTTAGATGGCGCCGCCAGACGTTGTTTGATGGTGGGAATCAAAGTTTGCCCCCCGCCCAACGCCAGTGCATCTTCGCTCGCCAAGGCAGTGACTGCATCAGCCACTGTGGAAGGTTTTTCAAAATCGAAGTTATACATCTGTTGATCCTCCTTACTTCGCAGCTTGAATTGCAGCCCAGACCCGAGCGGGGCTGGCCGGCATATCGATATGGGTAACACCAAGGTCCGATAAAGCATCAACCACGGCATTGATAACGGCAGGAGGCGAACCAATCGCGCCGGCCTCACCGCAACCTTTCACCCCAAGCGGGTTGTGCGTACACGGTGTGACGCATGAATGATCGACCGTATAGTTTGGCAGATCGTCCGCACGCGGCATCGCGTAGTCCATATAGGAACCACTTAACAGTTGGCCTTCGCTGTCGTAGACACAGTTCTCGAGCAAAGCCTGCCCGATACCTTGTGCAACACCGCCGTGCACCTGACCTTCCACAATCATCGGATTGATGACATTGCCGAAATCGTCAGCCGCAGCGAAAGACATCACATCAACTTTGCCGGTGTCTTCGTCAACCTCAACCTCGCAGCAATACGCCCCCGAAGGATACGTAAAGTTTGCCGGATCGTAGAATGCGGTTTCTTCGAGCCCTGGTTCGATTTCTTCCAGCGGATAGTTGTGTGGAATATAGGCCGCCAGTGTTACATCCCCCCAAGCGATGGATTTATCTGTGCCAGCAACGGAGAACTGTCCGTCCGAGAACTCGATATCCCCTTCTCCCGCCTCAAGAAGATGGGCTGCGATTTTCTTGGCTTTTGCGACAACTTTATCCGTGGCTTTCACCACTGCTGATCCACAAACGGCCAAGGAGCGGGAGCCATACGTCCCCATCCCGAACGGGATTTTCGATGTATCGCCATGAACGATGTCCACGTTTTCCTCGGGAATGCCGAGCATATCAGCCACAACTTGCGCGAACGAAGTCTCGTGACCCTGACCGTGGCTATGCGCCCCGACCATGACGGAAATCGTACCCGTCGGACTAACCCGAACGGTTGCTGCGTCATAAAGACCGACGCGTGAGCCTAACTGACCAACCAGATTGGACGGCGCGATGCCACATGCCTCGATATAATGCGCGATACCTAGACCGCGACGCTTACCCCGCGCCGAACTTTCGGCTTTGCGGGCTTCAAATCCGGCAATGTCGGCGATTTCGTGCAACTTATCCATCGTCGCATCGTAGTCTCCGGTATCGTAAACCAGCGCAACGGGTGTGGTATACGGAAACTGGTCCGGCTGGATGAAATTTTTGCGCCGCAATTCGACGGCATCAATACCCAGCTCGCGCGCACATTTGTCAACAACGCGTTCAATAGAGAACGAAGCCTCTGGTCGCCCAGCGCCGCGATAGGCGTCGACAGGTGCGGTATTGGTGAACACGGTTTTGACGTTCACATAGACATTCGGCACAGTGTAGTTCCCTGCCATCAATGTACCATGCAAGAACGTCGGTGTTGCCGTAGAGAAGTTCGACAAATACGCACCAACATTAGCGAGCGTATCTGTGCGGATCGCTATGAACGTTCCATCCAGTTCGGTCGCAAGTTCAATCTTGGTAACGTGGTCACGGCCATGCGCATCCGACACAAATGCCTCGGAACGGGTAGCGGCCCATTTAACCGGACGGCCCAGCTTTTTGGCCGCTGCGAGAACTAGCGCTTCCTCGCCATAGTGATAAATTTTCGAACCGAACCCACCGCCGACATCTGGTGCAATCACTGTTAGCTTATGCTCGGGAATTCCCATCACAAAAACCGCAATCAGCAGTTTGGTTAGATGCGGGTTCTGCGAAGTAGTCGTCAGCTTATAGTCGCCCGTCCCCGGATCATAATCGCCAATAGACGCGCGCGCCTCCATTGCATTAGGCACGAGCCGGTTGTTGATCAACTCCAGTGTGGTTACGTGCGGCGCATTCTTGATCGCCTGATCCACGGTTTCGCGATTATCTTCGATCCACCCCCAATCAAAGCAAAGGTTGTCATCGATTTCGTCGTGCACGCGGTTGTCGCTGTTGGCCAACGCGTCCGCCATATCGATAATCGCGGGCAGTTCTTCAATATCCGCGTCGATAACTTCGGCCGCATCCACAGCCTGTTCGTAAGTTTCAGCGATAACCGCGGCATACGCATCGCCAACATGCCGTACTTTACCGTGCGCCAAAACCGGACGTTTCGGCTCTTTCATCGGTGTGCCGTCACGATTGTTAATCAACCAACCCGCAGGATTTCCGCCAACTTCGGTGAAATCATCACCGGTAAAAATCGCCAAAACGCCAGGCATGCCTTCGGCCTCGGACGTATCGATCGAATTGATTTTTCCGTGCGCAACATCCGAGCGCACAAAATACGCGTAGGTTTGGTTATGCGAGTTAATATCGTCCGTATACTGACCTCTTCCTGTCAAGTACCGGACGTCTTCGCGCCGCTTAGAGCTGGCGCCAATACCGCTATCCTTGGGCATTATTATTCCTCCTGTTTATCCAGTTTCAAGCGCGTCCTAGCCCAGTTGGGCGGCGGCAGCCTGAATGGATTTGATGATGTTGTGATAACCTGTGCAGCGGCAAATATTGCCGGACAAATGCTTGCGAATCTCGACTTCGGACGGGTTGGCGTTATGTTCCAGCAGATCAGCTGCTGCCATCACCATACCCGGTGTGCAGAAACCGCATTGCAGGCCATGATGCTCCTGAAACGCCGCCTGAATAATGCCGAGCGAGCCGTCGTCGTTCGCCATACCTTCAATCGTACGCACGTCCGCGCCGTCGGCCTCGACAGCCAACATTGTGCATCCCTTGATCGCATTGCCGTTCACATGAACCGTGCAAGACCCGCATTGGCTGGTGTCGCAGCCGATGTGGGTGCCGGTCAATTTCAGGTCATCTCGCAAAAACTGCGATAGCAGCGTGCGCCCTTCGACCTCTCCCGAGACGGTTTTGCCGTTCACGGTCATTGTAATAGATGACATCTACTTCCTCCCTTTAGTGACTTATTATCCTGTTAGTTTTTTTATCCAGTCCAGCAATTTACCGAACCATCCCTTTTCGGGTTTTTCTTCTTCAACTTCTTCCACCACCACCTC
>DFBM01000044.1:11760-14084 GCA_002366645.1 Rhodobacterales bacterium UBA3080
ATCCTGTAGCTCTCCGCCTCGGTGATATCGGTCAGCTTCACGGCCCCCTTGAAGGTCGCTTTGACCGGTCCGACCTTCTGGGTCACGACAGCCTCGAAACCGTCTTCGGCATTTCCGTTAAGCTCGCTGCATCCGGGGATGCAGGCCTGTAATACTTCGGCGTCGTTCAATGCCTGCCAGACAGCCTGACGGCTGGTCGCGATAACTTGATTCCCCTTAAGGTCCATAATTGCCCTATTCATAGAATGATATGTCGAGCGACGAGCCTCGCACGAGTCTATTTATTTAGGCAAGAAAAATGACAGAATTACGCAGTGTTATTTTTACCCGAAGATCAAAATACTAACTTCGTGCGTTGCGCCATGCATCCCATGCCTCGGGCGTATCGAGATCGATAACAGCGCCTTGGCCTTCGGTTGGCACATCAACCAAAAACTCCGAAGCCTCTTTAACGACGTCTCGTGCACCACGATCACCATGCAAGTTTGCCAAGGTTTCAAAGAACCGTCGCCCGAAAAGAACAGGCAAACCCGGGGCGCCATTTGCAGCAACAGCACGGCAAATCTCGCGCGCCTCGTTTGGGTCAAATGCGGCAACCAGACGGTCGAAGTGCGCCGCGCCGACTTCCGGCATGTCGCCCAATGCAACGATGACCGCATCGCAGTCATCTGACAGCGCAGCCATACCCGCGCGGATAGACGCGGCCATGCCCTCTTGCCATTCCGGCGAAATGGTTCGGTGCACGTCCAACCCTTCAAGCGCTGCATCGCGGGCTTCGTTTTCAGGCTGCATTACCACATGCACCCGGTCGACTTGCGCCTCCAACGCGGCACGCGCGGTTCGCCGCAATAAAGGTTCACCATCGACAATTTCCAGCAGTTTATCCCTACCGCGCATTCGACGTGAACCGCCCGCCCCAAGCAACAATACTTCGACTTTTGGACGGCTCGGGATATCTGAAGCACCACCGCGGGGCTGCGGGCGTGACGGGATTTCTTTCAACAGGCCACCAACGCCCATCGCCGCGATATCGTCACTGGTAACGTCCATCCCGCACGTAATCCGCTCCAACACCCAATCCGCTCCATTTAACGCAGGCGAGCGTGCACACCCCGGAAGACCTATCACAGGCCGCCCGTCGTACCTGCCAAGAAACAACAAATTTCCGGGGTCAACCGGCATGCCAAAACGCGTAACTTCACCACCGGCCGCCACCAACGCACTGGGTCCGACATCATTAATGTCCGAAGTAGCCGAACCTGTTAGAATTAGAACGATTTCACCCGACGCACGCTTAATGGCTCCAGCAAGTTCGTCCGTCTTGTGTGGAACCGTCACGACATCGTTCAGAGCGCAGCTATAAGCCTGCAAACGGCGCTCCACGGCTTCGCGACCCTTAGACAAAAGCTTTTCGCTCATTCCTTCGGTTTTCGTCAGGATCAAACTTGCTGTTCGAACTGTAAACGGTGCCAGAGACAACGCAGGATTCGAGCCCGTCGCGTCAACGAAGTGCCTCGGGATTGCGTAGGGGATAATCTTCACCGTCGCCACCAGCGCGCGCGCGGAGACGCGTGCCAACTCGGGAACAGTCGCGACAGTCACCGACGGCGAAATAGCGTTGAACTGCCTTAAGGCGGCGGCGTCAATCTGCACAACACCGGCCTCTTCGGCGTAAATGTTTACTCGACCCGTGAACGGTGCACTTATGCGCAATCGGGCGTTAGTTGGATCCGGAACGAGGGATTCGGCCAAGGCTTCTGCCGCTTCGTTCTCGCCAATGTCATCAGCTTCAAGCTTGGCCACCGTTACTTCGTGAATGCCCGCAGCAGCGATTGCCAAAATATCAGCTGCGCTCAAGGTCCGGCCTTTGCGTAGGCGCAATCCGTCAAAAGTCAGCGAATGAGCAAGTATGGCACCCTCGGCCTGATCAATTGGGACGAGGCCAAATTTCATCGGCGCGTCTCTGGCCGGCGCAGCCTTTCGGTGATCTCGGCCATGATAGATATCGCGATTTCGGACGGCGTTTTCGCCCCGATATCCGCCCCAACAGGCGCGTGGATTTTGGCGATTTGAGTATCGGTAAATCCGTCTTCTTTCAGGCGTGCCACCCGTTTGGCGTGGGTCCGTGTGGAACCCAGACAGCCCAGATAAAATACGTCCGATGCAATCGCCACCTTGATCGCCGGATCATCAAGTTTCGGGTCGTGCGTTAAAGTCACAACCGCCACCCGTGCATCTAACCCCTCGGCCGCCAGCGCCTCGTCCGGCCATTCATGCACCAGCCGGTCGCCGGGAAAACGTGCCTCCGTCGCAAATGCCTCGCG
>DFBM01000119.1 GCA_002366645.1 Rhodobacterales bacterium UBA3080
TGAAAACCGGCGCCATCGACGCTTGGGCAGTAGAACAGATCAATGCGCGTGGCGAAAAAGACAAGCTGCAATCCTATCTTTCGATTTTCGACTCGTCGCTGATGACAGGCCTGACCATTGGCGCGATCGGTGGCGGGTATATTCCCGAGCTGCTGCCCAAACTCGAAGGTTTCCCGCCCTCTGCATGGAACCTGATAATCATGTGCGGACTGATTGTCCTGCATCTTCTGGCAACCCCCTATCTTTTCAAAGAGGGCGAGGAAGTTTCCGGGAAAACGGAAAAACGCGACATGTTCGGCCAAATCAAATCGGGCCTGCAGTTTAGCAAAAACAACCGGACAGTCCGCGATCTACTATTGGTCGGCGCTATGATTGGATTGGGTATCATCTCCGTCGAATCCTATTGGCAGGCCCGCCTGACTTCGATCATCGGGGAGCCGACCTATTCCCTGCTAGGCTGGATTACTGCCGGATATTTTATGGCGGGAATTTTCGGACCAATCCTGATCACAGCCGTTGCCAACCGGTTCAACGCAAGCGCGCGGCTTCAGCTTCTCGTCATGCCGATCGTTTCCGGAATCGCGTTACTCGTACTCGCGACGCAAACCACCGTCGCACCCTTCGTCGTGGCCTATATGGCGATTATGTTGTTCATATCGATGTTCTACTCCCCTATGGCGACACTGCTGAATAACGAAACTTCCGACGATTTGCGCTCCACCATGCAAAGCATGTCCAGCCTGTCGATCCGCGGTGGTGCGGCCATTTCCGCGCTCGGCTTTGCTGCACTGGTGAAAGTCTGGGGCATCCAAAGCGTCTGGCAATTCGTTGCCGGCATCACGCTTATAATCGGCATCCTGCGTATCGTGCAGGCTTTGCGTGGATCTCCGGAAATCGAACAAGGTTAGATTTCTCTTGATCTTGGGATAACCCCCATATAACTATAAAACTAGTTTTATGGAGGTTTCTATGGATATCACACAAGCAAGTACCGGATTCGCCGCCGTAGGGTCAGCCCCACGCCTGCAAGTTCTGACCCTTCTGGTGCGCAGCGGAAACGCCGGTCTTACAACCGGCGACATCCAGCAGAAACTGGACATCCCCGCCTCGACACTTACGCACCACCTCAAGCACCTCGCCGAGGGTGGTGTTATCCGGCAGGTCAAACAGGGGCGCGCGATGTTCAACATTGCCGATTACGAGCAATTGACCGCGCTAGGGGACTTTCTGATGAACGAATGTTGCATCGACACCCAGTACAAATTTGAAGAGGAGCAAGCACATGTCTGAAATATCCAACCCTCCCCCGCGTGACTTCCGCAAACTTCTCAAGCCGCTCTGGTCGCCTTGGGGTATGATCCTGCTGATACTCACCTTGATCGCCCTGTTCGATCCGGCCCGCATGGGCGAATTGCTCAACATCGCCATCCGCGCTCTTGGTGGCACAGCGCCCTACATCCTGTTCGCCGTCCTTACTATCGCCTACCTAAGCGCCAGCGGTGCCGAGGCGATTATCGCCAACGTGTTCAAAGGCCGTGAATATCGCATGATCGTGCTCGCTGCACTGGTCGGCGGCATCGCCCCTTTCTGTTCTTGCGAGGTCATCCCCTTCATCGCCGGTCTTCTCGCAATGGGCGTGCCACTTGGTCCGGTCATGGCGTTCTGGCTCGCTTCGCCACTGGTCGACCCGCCCAGCCTGCTCATCACCGCAGGCGCGCTCGGCTGGAACTTCGCCATTGCAAAAGCCGTCGCCGCCGTCGCTCTTGGTCTCGCCGGAGGGTTTATAACCAGCTTACTTGTGAAAACCGGTGCCTTCCACAACCCGCTCCGCCCGCGCAAAAGCGCCGGCTGCGGTTGCGGTCCATCGCCAATCGACTCCAAACCTGTCTGGAAGTTCTGGACCGAAGCCCCCCGCCGCGCGACTTTCATGGAGCTGGGCAAAGAGAACATGCTTTTCCTGCTGAAATGGATGTCCCTCGCCTATCTTATCGAAGCCCTGATGATCACCTACGTCCCCGCCGACCTGATCGCCGGAATCCTAGGCGGAACTGGCCCGAAACCCGTCATCCTCAGCGCCCTGATCGGCGCACCGGCATACCTTAACGGCTACATCGCTCCGCCCCTTCTGGCCGGTCTGATGGAACAAGGCATGACCGCCGCCGCCGCAATGGCCTTCATGGTAGCAGGTGCCGTCAGCTCCATCCCCGCGATGACTGCGGTATGGTCACTGGTAAAGCCACGCGTATTCGCCACTTACCTGTCACTTGGAATTTTGGGTGCAATGGTGGCGGGCTTTGCGTTTGGAGCAATCGTATAAAAGGGAAAGTGGAGGTTTCTGTTGCCAGGTACCTCCGAACCCCGCCAGCTTCCGCTAAGAGAACTGGACTTAAGTTTTCAAACTTGAAAGCTACATAAGCTGCAATTAAGCAGCGATAGCCATCTTGCTTGGAGCACGATTGTCATTTGCAATTGTACATTTTACGCCGATAACGGTGGCAGTCAGCCGAATGAAAGCAAACATCTTTAGACGTCCGTCGATCCTATTTCGACCCCATGATCCTCAAATGAAGGATATTTGGTGGAGTCGCCGGGTACCGCCCCCGGGTCCGATCCGCTTATTACATGCGCGTTTATCATCATAGTCCCCGAAGAGACATCTCATATATAGGATGCCTGTAAGGATTCGACAAGAACCTGTCACGATCCCGGCTTGATCAATTCCTTCAGAAGCTTTTCGCGGATCGAACGCGGGTAATCGCTAAACCCGCGCGACGTAATAACAAACCCGTTTTTCGTAATGACAAACCGTCGGTAGTATTCGGTGATACTGACGCCGTGGATATCGATCGCAATACCGTTAATCTCGATACCCATGTCTTGCGCATTGCTGCGTTCGGAACCGGTGTCGGTACCGGCGTTTGAAGCCCCGTCACCGGAAACGTCAATCACCTTGCGACCACAATCCGGCACGGCCGAAAATTGCTCCACCGAAAACGCAATCGCATCGCCCACCGCCGTGTTCGAACCTACCCAGGCTCGTGGCAGCGCCCGCACCCGATTCGAAAATGCGCGAACTTCGTCATAGGTCAGCATTCGCCGCCATGGCACGGATAATTCCTCTTCACCAGCGCCCGACCATTGCACCACCGATAACGCCACCTGATGCTGCACCAGAACATCGGCAACTTCGGGGTCCAGCAGGGCATCAGCCAATCCGTAAGTCTGGAACTCGAATTCCCCCTGATCGATCGAGGCGGACACGTCCACCGCCAACACCAACGCCAGACTGCAAGCCTTCACCGGACCGGCCATCAAGCCGTAAATCCCTACCATCCAGATTAAAATACGCTGCATCGACCCTCTCTAGCTTATCGGAACAATCAACTCGCTCAGCAGTTTTCGCCATATCGTGCGCGGATAATCCGCATAGGTTTCAGCGGTAAAAACAAAGGCCGCCTCGCCGCCGATAACATTGTGTTTGTAGTATTCCGTCAACTCGAACTCGTCACCCTCAATCGCCAACCCGTTTATCTGGAAGCCCTGCAACGCCAGCACTTCCGAAATTTCCAACGGCGCCGGGCCCTCGTTGGAATAGCCGTCTCCGGAAACATCGATCACCTTCCGGTCACAATCCTCGACCGCATCAAACTGCGCCGCCGTAAACAACAACGCGTTTCCGATTCCCGTCGAATAAAC
>DFBM01000193.1 GCA_002366645.1 Rhodobacterales bacterium UBA3080
CGCACGCTGGTCGCGCAGTGCGTCCGCGACCGGAACGATGATCCGGGCGCGGACAACCGCAGCATTTTCGGTTTGCATTAAGGCATCACAAAGTGCAGCGATTTCGGCCTTTTTGCGGTCACGACCAGAAATGTAAGCATGCCCTACAGCGCCGCTCTCAAGTTGCAGTGCGCAGCGCGTGACAGTCATCTCACCCAGATTGAACGCGGCCCCCGTCCCGCCCATTGCGCCGCGAACCATCACGGCACCGACCTCGGGCACCCGCAGCCAATCATATTCCGGCACAATGCCGACATCCGACCAGGCTTTTAGCAACAATCCCGCGGGGGCTTTGGCAAGGGTCGCCATCCAGCCCTGACGCGCCTCGATTTGGGTTACTTCATTCATACCCTAGACACCTTTCTGATTTGTCTATACATCTAGACAACTATACAAATCTTTAGTTTTGGAAGACCCAAAGCACAACGCTCTTTTTGTGAAACTTAAATGACAGGCGAACCCCATGCAGACGCTTGCGATATGGCGACAGATTTATGAGACCTTGTCTCGGGAAATCGGGTCCGGTCACTACCCCAAAGGAGAAAAGCTTCCGACCGAGGCAGTGCTCGCGACTCGTTTCAACGTCAACCGTCATACAATTCGACGGGCGCTGGCTTCGCTTCAAGAAGAGGGCCTGATCCACGTTCGGCAAGGTGCTGGCGCTTATGTCAGCCAGACTCTTGTCGACTATCGTCTAGATACAAAAACCAGATTCAGTCAAAATCTGGCTGGCACCGGTTTGAAGCTGAGGCGTGAAATACTGCGTCTGGAGACCCTGCCTTCGTCCAAGAAGGAGGCAGAGTTTTTGCGGCAACTCGAGGGTGCACATGTTCACGTTCTCGAAGCGGTCAGTTTCGTTGATGGAACTCCCTTCAGCTATTCAAGTTCAATTTTTCCCGCAAAGGTTTTCACTAATCTTCCAGCGTCCTTGCGCAAACACACCTCTGTAACTGCAGCGCTCGCCGAAAACGGGTTGTTGGATTACAGTCGCGCATGGACAAAGCTTACAGCGAAACGGGCAGTTGGATCGGTTGCACGAGTTTTGCGCGTTACCGAAGGCGCGCCGGTTTTGCGCACCATAAACCTTAACGTTGATGCAGAAGGTCAGCCCATTGAGTACGGACGAACCTGGTTTCACGCCGACCGCGCCCAATTGGTTGTCGAAGGGGATATTTTCGACGATGTGTCATAAAACTGTGTGGCAGTGAGGCTATGATCTTCAGATAAATCAGGAGATCGACAATGCCGCAACTGCCAGCTTTTCGTTTAACCGGAGCCAAAGTCCTGCGTGACGAGATGTTGGTTGATGACGCGCTTTGCTTCTCCAACGGCCGGATATCAAGCAACGCTTCAACCGAGATTGATCTGACAGGATATTTCATCCTGCCGGGTATAGTTGATCTTCACGGTGACGGATTTGAACGTCACCTTCAGCCGCGCCCAAACGTTCATTTTGATAAGACCACAGGGCTGGAAAACACTGAGGCGGAGCTGGCTGCCAACGGGATCACTACAGCGATCTTGGCGCAATGCTGGTCGTGGCTCGGCGGACGTCGTAGCCCTGAATACGCGAAAGACTTGCTTAATGTCTGCTCGCGGTACAAACACCGAAGCCTTGTCGATATCCGTTTCCAGCTTCGTTATGAAACTCATATGGTTGATACAATTGGTGCCCTTCTGGAAGTTATTCATCAACACGGCATCGAATATCTCGTGTTCAACAACCACATCCACGACGCCGCAAACGCGCAAGACACCGCGCCCATCGGGTTCGCCGGTTATGCTGCCGAAGCGGGCCGCACGCCACAACAGCATGCCGAAATTCTGAAAGAGATGCTGGGGAACGCCCATTTTGTAGACGATAGCTTGCGCCAGATTGCGACGACGCTAAATTCGATGGGAGTGCGTTATGGCTCGCATGACGATGAAACCGCATCGATGCGCCGGTATTTCTCTGAACTTGGCGCGGATATTTGCGAATTTCCCACGACATTGGAAGCTGCAAAGCAGGCTCGCGCCTTAGGCAATCCAATACTGATGGGTGCCCCGAACGTAATGCGCGGTGGCTCGCAATCCGGCAACATTGCAGCGCAGGAACTGATCGAGACCGGCCTCTGTGATGCACTGGTTTCCGATTACTACTACCCTGCCTTGCAGGGTGCGATCTGGGCGTTGGTTGATCGAGGCGTGATGCCACTTGAACAGGCATGGGCATTGATTTCCACAAATCCCGCCCGTGTTCTGGGGCTAGACGACCGTGGAGAAATTACAGACGGTGCAAGGGCGGATTTTGTGGTTCTGAACGCCGAGACCCGGCGGATCGAAGCAACGTTTTCGAATGGACGCCTCGCGATGCTATCCGGGCAAGCCGGTGTCAGGTTTACCAATGGTGCGGCACCGCAACAAATAGCGGCGGAATAATCTAGCCGCTGTATTTCTCCAGGAATGCGTCCACAGGCATGTCCCGAAAGTCCGGCAGCGCCACAAGAAGCGTTTCGTGGTTCCAGTCCCACCACTTCAGATCAAGCAACCGGCCCGCAATCGACTGCGAAAACCGCATTTTGATAATCTTGGCCGGATTACCGGCCACAATTGCGTAATCCGGCACGTCTTTGGTCACAATTGTACCAGCGCCCACAACGGCCCCCGTCCCGATTTTGCGCCCGGGCAGAACCACCGCACCATGCCCGATCCAAGTGTCCGCGCCCAAAATGCAATCGTGATCGCGCCGCCACTGGAAGAAATCAACTTCGTCCGGTGTATCCTCCCAATAGGCCGAAGCGCGATACATGAAATGGTGCAAGCTGGGCCGCCACATCGGGTGATTGCCGGGGTTTATCCGCGCGTTACTTGCGATATTGGCGAATTTACCAACCTTGGTGTGGGCGATATCCGCGAAGCGGTCGCAATAGGCGTAATCCGCCATCTCAACCTCGTTCAGCCTGGAGTGTGCGCCGATTTCTACATAGCGCCCCAACATTGAGGCGTTAACGCTGGCGCCTTCATGCACCAGCGCGACTTCGGATAGTTTGGGTTTCATAGTGCGCTTTTCTCTGTGCCATTAATCAGACGAATGCGGAGCCAGCTGGACAGGTTGTCCATGATGATAACCACGGCGATAATCAGGAAGATGATGTACATCGTGTTCTCCCAATCCTGACCGGTGCGCATCGCGTCAGCCAGTTTCAAACCAATGCCGCCAGCCCCTAGCATCCCGATGACAGTGGCCGAGCGGGTATTGGATTCAAGAAAATACAACGTCTGCGAAATTAGTACCGGCAGGATCTGCGGAACCACACCGAACCATGTGGTCTGGATTGAACCGGCCCCCGCCGAGTTGACGCCATCCATCTGTTTCTTGTCGGCGTTCTCTATCGCCTCGGAGAAAAGTTTACCAAAGGTACCAGTATCGGTGAACCAGAGCGCCAGAATACCGGACAGCGGACCAAGGCCAAAAGCGCGGATGAATATCAGCGACCAGATTAGGGCATCCACACCGCGCAGGAAGTCAAACGTCCGTTTCATAGATCCGCGCAGGAAGCGTATCGGGTTGACGTTATTGGCGGCCATGAAACTCAGCGGCAAAGCGGTGATTGCGGCCAGAATCGTTCCGCAAAACGCCATCAGAATGGTGATAAGCATTGCGTGCATAACCTGCCCGTGCTGCCATTCTTTGTTACCCCAGATTTCGGACGCAACCAGATCGAGGTTGGATTGTGAAGGATCAATACGGTCACCCGAAAACACCAGACCGATAGCCCGCCAAATGCTTGTGCCATTCAAGTCCGACGAGCTGTCAAACCAGAAGTTCTCCCAACCAGTCGAATAGACCTGCAGCGTAATCTTGGACTTGGTCGCGATGAACCGCACATAAGTGTCCGGACGACCTTCAATTTTATTGGGTGCAACGCGCATCCAATCATGGGGTTCGCTGTGCAACACCGGGCCACTTGCCGTTGGTTCTATATCAACGATCAGGTCTTCACGATCATATACACGAAGCGAGGTTTGCGAAACGTAAGCTGTAAACCCCCTGCCCATATCTACACGGGTTTCGCCATCTACGGGCACAACCCAGTCTGGCAAAACTTCAAACGCTGTTCGGCGGTTGCCCTCAAGGTTCACCGATATTTCGCCCGATTTCATCGAAAGCTCGACGTGGTGTTTGTAGGCATAAGAATCCAACGCCAACAAGGTTGCGCGATCCATGCTCGCACGGGCCAGTGCGCCTGAAACGTCAAAAGCAACCCAGATATAAGCGAGATACCCGATCAGAAAGAACAGCCCACCAAGCCAAGCAACCTGCTTGCGCCGATTGGGCTCCACAGCGTCGGGATAGATCGCAGCCAAGTCTTTCATATGTGCGGTAATTGTCATTGCGGCCCCCTATCAGTGCGCGACTTTGCCGATGAAACGGCGGCGTGCCCATGTGGACAGAATATCGATTGTCATGATCGTCAGGATCAGCATCAAGATGATCGAAGCGATGTCTGCGCCAAACTTCCAGTCAACGAAGGTTTTAAACTGTTGACCTAAACCACCCGCGCCGACGAACCCAAGAATAGCCGAGGCTCGGACGTTGATCTCAAACCGCAGCAATCCATAGCTGATCCAGTTTGGCCAAACCTGCGGGATAATCCCGAACCAGACCTTCTGAATCCAGCTTGCGCCTGAGGCTTCTAACCCTTCCCAGGCTTTCATGTCCGCGTTCTCGTTCACCTCGGAAAACATCTTGCTAAGCGCGCCGCTGGTATGGAGCGCGATCGCGGCCACGGCGGCGATTGGGTTTTTACCAAAAATGAATATCAGAAACAGTGCGATAACGATTTCGGGGAACGCACGGGCGATATCGGTGAAACGGCGTGTGATCCAGACGATCGCATAGTTTTTCACAAGATTTCGCGAAGCCAGAATACTAATTAGGCTGCCAAATCCGAACCCGAACAGGGTCGAAACCACGGCCATGTTGATCGTCTCGATCAGGTAATAAAAATATGTGTGCTGGATACCGTTTTCTGGGTGTTGCACCGAAAACGGAATGCTCCAAAAGTCCCACCCGCGCGCGTAAGCTTGTGAGAGGATGTCGTAGGGGTAGTCGAACACCTTGGGCAGACCCGACAATAACGAACCAGAGTTCGCATCCTCGGCAATTCGCACGCCGCCAATAAGCAAAACGACCAGAAGGATCAGCATCAAGCCCGTGTAAACCCGGCGACGCCGTTCGGCGATTTCGTATTGCGCAGCGATGTTGGTTGTCGCCATTATGTTAGTCATTTGCCTTCTCCTACCCATAAAAAAACGCACCCCCTTTGTCGGGGGCGCGTCTATTTTAAGAAAACTCAGTTGTTGTTTTCGATTTTGGCTTTACGTGCCGCGATGATCGTCGCGTAGAAGGCTTCGTCAACTTCGACAAGGCCGGCAAACTCGCCACCCTGCGCGTTGTAGAAACATTCGGCGTCATCTTCGGGCATTGCCATCATGGATGCTTTTATCAGGTCTTTCACGTCTTCCGGCAGGGTTGTACGCAGAACCAGTGGGCCGTTCGGAATGATTGGCGAAGTCCAGAGAAGCTG
>DFBM01000032.1 GCA_002366645.1 Rhodobacterales bacterium UBA3080
CCCTTCCAACACTTCCAGCCGCGCGTCGATCTTGCCCAAGCGGAACTTGGAGCGCCGCAACAACACGTCCCGACGATGGTCGATAAATGCCCGCAGAACCTCTTTCAACGTCGAGACTTGCGGCGTGCGCCCGTCAATCAACACGTTCATGTTCATCGAGAACCGGACTTCGAGGTCAGTCTGCCGGAACAGCGTCTCCATCAGAACAGTCGGATCGACGGTCTTTGCGCGTGGTTCCAAAATCAGCCGAATATCCTCGGCCGATTCATCGCGTACATCTGCCAGTATCGGGATTTTCTTGGCGTTAATAACTTCGGCGATCTTCTCGATCAGCTTCGACTTTTGAACCTGATATGGAATCTCGGTGACAACCACTTGCCACATTCCGCGCCCGATATCCTCGATCTCGTATCTGGAGCGCAACCGGAACGACCCGCGCCCGGTTTTATACGCATTCAATATATTTTCACGTGGCTCAACCAACACACCACCGGTCGGGAAATCCGGACCGGGGATCATCTCCACCAAGGTCTCGTCCCGCGCGTTTGGCGCCTTAATCAAGTGCAGGGCCGCATCGCAAAGCTCGCCAACATTATGGGGCGGAACATTTGTTGCCATGCCCACCGCGATACCGCTGGAACCATTGGCTAAAAGTTGTGGGAACGCTGCTGGCAACACTTCGGGCTCTCGCTCGGACCCATCGTAATTGTCTTTGAAATCGACCGCATCCTCGGACAGGCCTTCCATCATCGCGACGGCCGCTTTGGTCAATCGCGCCTCGGTATATCGCTGCGCCGCCGGGTTATCCCCGTCAATGTTACCGAAATTCCCCTGCCCGTCGACCAACGGATATCGAACGCTAAAATCTTGTGCCAAACGCACCAAGGCATCGTAGATCGCCTGATCGCCATGCGGGTGATAGTTACCCATGACCTCGCCAACGATTTTCGCGCATTTACGATAACTACCAGTCGGATCGAGCTTAAGCCCGCGCATCGCGTACATTATCCGCCGGTGTACCGGCTTCATCCCGTCGCGTGCATCCGGCAACGCCCGATGCATAATTGTGGATAGAGCGTAAGTCAGATACCGGTCGCCAAGCGCGCGGCGCAGAGGTTCCGCGGTAATATCTCCGCCATCGGGTATATCGGGGGTGTCAGTCGTTTTTGCCATAAATATGGTGTATAACGCCGGTTTCGAGTGGTCCAGCAGGAAAACGGCTTTCCCGATACGAATGTAACGATTGCGCAGCTTTCGAGGAACCGTTATCACGCCGCAACCGCTATTTCCGGAATACTTCCCAGATAGAAACCATGTCAGGAACCGCCACCATGACCGCAAGATCCATCCTCATCACCGGTTGCTCGAGCGGCATCGGATACGACGCCGCCCACACGCTGCACAAACGCGGCTGGCGGGTATTTGCGACTTGTCGCGCCGAAGCCGATTGCGAACACTTGCGTGGTGAAGGTCTGGAAAGCTTTCAGCTCGACTATCAGGACGAAGCTTCGATCCAGTCGGCCATCACCGAAGTTCTGGACCGTACGGGTGGCACCCTAGATGCGCTGTTCAACAACGGCGCCTATGCCATCCCCGGCGCGGTCGAAGACCTGTCCCGCGACGCGCTGCGCGACATCTTCGAAACAAACGTATTTGGTCAAATCGATCTGTCAAACCGCTTGCTACCGGTCATGCGCGCACAAGGTCATGGGCGGATCATCCATAACTCCTCGGTGTTAGGTTTCACATCCACGCCGTTTCGCGGCTCCTACTGCTCGACCAAATTCGCCCTCGAAGCCCTGACTGACGCACAACGTATGGAGCACCGAGACAGCCCGATCCAGTTCATCCTCATCGAACCCGGACCGATCCCGACCGACTTCCGCATAAACGCGGCAAAACAGTTTGAAAAATGGATCGACTGGAAAAACGCCCACCGCAGCGAGTTCTACGAAACTGTGGTGCGCAAACGGCTATACGACAAATCCGGTAAGAAGGACTTCTCGGAATTGACGTCATCCGCAGTCACCAAGAAACTGATTCACGCCCTCGAAAGCCCGCGCCCACATCCGCGTTATTACGTGACCACCGCAACCTACATCGCCAATATCCTGCGCCGTGTTCTGCCCACCCGCATGCTCGATGCCGTCCTAGCGCGGCAGTAGGTCCCTTGGCGAAAGCCTACAAATACCTTAGAACCCGATGAAAAGGAGCATTCCATGACCTCAGACCCTCTATTCATTCTGGTAATCCTCGCATGCGTCGCGGTCTTTGCCGTCCTAATTATCGGTGTTGGCAGCTTTGCCAAGAGTGGCGCGTTTCACAAGAAATACGCTAACAAACTGATGCGTCTTCGGGTGCTGCTACAGTTCGTCGCAATCGCCTTGATCATGCTCTATATCTGGCTGCGTAACGGAGGCTGATATGGTCGTTCTAAATAAAATCTACACCCGCACCGGTGACACGGGCGATACAGCACTTGGCGACGGCGCTCGTGTGGCCAAATACGACATCCGGGTTAATGCCTATGGAACGTTGGACGAGACCAATGCCACTGTCGGATTGGCGCGCCTTCATGCCAGCGGCGATATGGACGATGCCCTGTCCCGCATCCAGAACGACCTTTTCGATCTAGGTGCCGACCTCTGCCGCCCGGTATCTACGGGCGACGCGACCGCCGAGTATCCCCCGTTGCGTGTCAGCCAGCCTCAAGTAGACCGTCTGGAGACAGAAATCGACGCGATGAACCGTGATCAGGAAACCCTACGCAGTTTCATCCTGCCCGGAGGAAGTCCCCTCGCCGCCCACCTGCATTTGTGCCGGACCGTGTCGCGTCGTGCCGAGCGTTTGGCCGTAGAACTGGCGGGGACCGAGACGATCAATCCCTCCGCGGTCAAATATCTGAACCGCTTGTCAGACTGGTTCTTCGTTGCAGCCCGTGCCGCGAATAATAATGGCGCCGACGACGTCCTCTGGGTCCCCGGCGCCAATCGTTAAAACATTACCGCGCTGATAGCGTCTGCCAAAACCTGCTCGCCGGCAGCGGTCAAGTGGGTGTTGGTCGCTCCCTGATGCCAGATCGCCCAGTCTCCCTGTGCGACAGCGCCCGATAGAACCAATGTCCGCATATAATCGTATGTGTCGACATAGGTGACACCCTCAGCCAATGCAGCCGCCTTTTGCGTCTGTCGTACCGACGCCCGTAGGGATTGCTCCACATCAACGGTGTCGCCACCACTCGCGAAGTTCAGGTAGTGCGACCCAATCACTGCAACGCGTTCAACACCAGCCGCTTTCACCGCCTGTATCCACTGCGTAATATTGGTAAAAGTATCAATTGCCAGATCATCCCCAGCCACAGGCACCGCGCTTAGCGGCAACTCAAGAACCAGATCCAAACCAACCAGCGCCGCAATCTTTCGGCTTTCCCCATTAACCAGAACCCAACCACCGACCGCCAGCTTGTCAGCGTTAACCACACTGAAGCCGCTAACGCTTGGCGCGGGAGTCGCCGCAATCTGCGTTATGGTATCGTTTGATCCTGCATAAATACTGGCAATACCAGGAATGTCTTCGACAAAAAGACTGCCCACATCCGCCAGCATTTTCGCGGAACTCTGCCCCGAACTACCGAAGTTTCGTTCCGTAACCCCCGACGCAGCTCCGACAAGCGATGGATAAAACTCCCCCTCGCCCATACCGAACGAAACATTGAAGGTATGACTGTCTCCCTCGGCAGCATAATAGGGCGCCAAAGGTTGCAAGGTCAGTCGGCGCGCCGGAATAACGTCTCCGCAAATCACGACTATTTCGGCAAGATGGCCGTCGAGCACCCGCAAAACCTGATCAGGGTATCCCCCCAAGCCAACATGCAAAGGCGTTGCCGCCGCCACCTGATGAAGCTGGTCATTCGTCTGAATCCCCCCCTCGTCCACCCATGTCCGGCCGTGTGCATCGGCACCGAAAAACATCCGGTACGGCGTATCAGGCACCAAAGCATGTGTCGAAACTTCGGTGTCCGCGCTGACACCATCACCTGTTACCAGCCTGAAGCCAGCCCCGCTCGTGGTGTACATCGCAAACCGATCATTGCCGACGTTATCGACCATAAACAGATAGCGCTGGTCCACACTATCCGCCGCGTTCAAGGTGAACTTTGCGTAGATATGCAACGCTGTCGGATCATATGGAAACGCCGCTGTCGACATCGCAATCGCAAAGTCACGCGCCGCCGAAAGGTTCAAACCCTTTCCACCATCAACCTGCCATGCATCAGCCCCGTATGTCGTCAACTTCGCCTGCGGATCTCCATCAAACGTATTGGCTGCATTGGCGGCATCATTCACAATCATCCGACTTTGGGTGAAATCAATCGCGAAGCCATCCCGCGCGCCGAGCATGGCAAATACGTCAAACCCCGCCTTGGATCTGGGCTGCATGGCCGAAGCCAAACCCATATTCATTGAAAGCTGCATGCTCTTACCACAGAGCCACAATATCGGCGGCTGTTGTGCCGGTATTTAGCACCCTGTCGACACGAATCGGCAAGACTCCGACTGGAACCGCCTTGAATACGACCGGCACCACCTGGCCAACCATATGAACGGTCAAGTCGCCTGACGTGCCGACATAAACAGACCGCGACGTCCGCCCCAGATCCACTGTGTCGTTCGGCGCAACTCCAACCGCCTCACGCGCCGGAGATTCCAATCCACCCATGGTATTTTTATATGTATCGATAGCCATAACTATTCCTTTCGGCAAAATACTTTCCGCAACGCCAGACGCGCGGTCAGTAAGAAAAATTCTCGGGATGTTGCGGAAGCGAAACTCGGCTGGAACAGCACGGTTTCGGTTCCGTCAGGCCTATATCGCTACAGGAAAAGTCTGAATATTTCGTTAATTTCATCCTCAATTGACCAAAACTCCCAAGGTTACGTGATGTTTTTCTTGCAGTGCAGCAAAACTACTGGTTCACTTCGCGCTGACTAATTTCGAGGGATTCTGGCACCGAAGGTCGTTTTTTCACTTCTTTCGCGATAAATAACCGGTAAACCTCGGGTAAATTGACCAAACCCTCGCGCTTTGCGGGGCAAAATTCGGAGATACGCAAAAATGAAGGTACTGGTGCCTGTCAAACGTGTGATCGACTATAACGTGAAAGTGCGCGTC
>DFBM01000141.1 GCA_002366645.1 Rhodobacterales bacterium UBA3080
CGTGGATTTCCTGCGCAGTTCTGGCAGCTTCCGCAGCAAGCATCGCGGCATACAAACCGCGGTTATAAACCACAGTTCCAGTTTGATCACCAGCACCGGCAGCTTTACCCGCATCAAGAACATATTTCTGGAGGTCGTCATATATAGGGAAATCACGTCCAACACCGTGGAAAGTCAACGCTTTATAGCCGTTGGCAGCTTCGCCCGCAGGGACCACGTCGTTTTCAGACCCAGACCACCAGATACCGATGAAGTTTTCCATCGGGAAACGGATGTTTGCGGCTTCCTGAATGGCAATCTGGTTCATCACGCCCCAGCCCCACATTACGACATAGTCAGGACGGTCACGACGGATTTGAAGCCATTGTGACTTCTGCTCCTGACCGGGGGCGTCAACTGGCAACAAAGACAGATCAAAGCCATGCTTGGTAGATAGCTCTTCCAAGGTGCGGATCGGCTCTTTGCCGTAGGCGGAGTTGTGATACACCAGCGCAATGGATTTACCGGAGATATCGCCACCGTTCAGATCCAGAATGTGGTTGATCGCATGCGATGCACCGTTCCAGTAGTTGGCAGGGTAGTTGAACACGTTGCTGAATATTTTGCCGTTTGCAGCAGATGTCCGGCCATATCCCATCGTGTGCATCGGGATGCCGTCAGCAGTTACTTTCGGGATCAACTGGTACGTGATGCCTGTGGAAAGCGGTTGATACACCAGCGGGCTGCCGCCTTTGGTGGCTTCGTAGCATTCAACGCCTTTTTCGGTGCTGTAGCCGGTTTCGCATTCCGGAACGCTTGTCATTACGCCGCCGATACCGCCGTCACGCTCGTTTAGAAGCGTGAAGTAGTCGGCATAACCGTCAGCGAATGGAATACCACCCGAAGCGTATGCTCCGGTGCGATAGCTCAGGCTTGGGAATACTAGTTCCGCAAGTACCGGAGTTGCGGCTGTTACCGCGGCGACAGCTATAGCTGCCAGTTTAGTTAGTTTCATGTCGTCCTCCCTTAAAGTTACGACAGGTGATGCCCCGAATTGTCGGTGGCTTATTATTTGGTCAGCCCTAGTGCGGGAATGGCCAAAGACGAAGTTTCTCCTTCAGCAACCGCCAGAGCTGCGCAATCCCATGGGGTTCGAGGATCAGGAATATGATAATCAAAGCGCCAACGATAACAAACTCGAAATGCGCGGCGATGTCCGTTGCCCAGCCAAGTTGGCCAACCATGATGTTCTTTAGCAGAACCGGCATCAGCACCATGAAGGCCGCGCCGATGATGCTTCCGAAGATCGAGCCGAGGCCGCCAATGATGATCATGAATAGCAGCAGGAAGGATTTCTGGATGCCGAAGGCCTCGCCTACTTCGACAGCACCAAGGTAGACAGAGAAGAACAACGCACCAGCGATGCCAACAAAGAACGAACTGACCCCGAAAGCGGAGAGTTTGGTTCTTAGCGGGGCGACGCCGATGATTTCAGCGGCGATGTCCATATCGCGGATCGCCATCCAGCTACGACCGATCCGGCCACGTGTAAGATTGTGGGCCACCCATGCGAGAGCAATCAGCAGGGCCAGACAGAAAAGGTATCTTGCCTCGGGCGTCGCGGTAGCGCCGGTAACCTCGAAACCGAAAATGGTGCGGGTAGGGGAACTGATCTGGCCCGAAGCCGAGTAGTTGTAGAACCACGGCACTTTATTAAACATCCACACCAGAAAGAACTGTGCAGCGAGGGTGGCTACCGCCAGATAGAAGCCCTTAATGCGCAGGCTGGGCAGGCCAAACATAATGCCGACCAACGCCGTGACTATTCCGGAGAGAATGACCACGAACACGATATTCAGATCGGGAAAGCTGGTCATAAGCTTATAGGATGCGTAGGCACCAACGGCCATAAAACCGCCGCTACCAAGGCTAAGCTGTCCGCAGTATCCTACGAGGACATTCAAGCCGATTGATGCAATCGCCCAGATCAGGAAGGGCAGAAGGATCGCGTTTGCCCAGTAGTTCGCGCCGCCGCCGACGTCGTTTGCCAACATAACCGGGATGACGATGAGCGCGATCGCAAGGATTGCATAGTAACCCATCCGGTCAAGTTTGATCGGGAAGGTTTGGGTGTCTTCGGCGTAGGTCTTTTTATAGTCACCTGCTTCACGGTAAAACATTTATCAGACCCTCTCGATGATTTTTTCGCCGAACAGACCTTGGGGTCTGAACACGAGGAACAGTAATGCCAGAACATAGGCAAACCAGTTTTCAGTCGCGCCGCCGATATATGGGCCGACGGAAAATTCGAAAAGCTTTTCTCCGACACCGATGATCATGCCGCCAACGATTGCACCCGGGATGGATGTGAATCCTCCGAGCATCAGCACTGGCAAAGCCTTAAGCGCAATCAGCGAAAGCGAGAACTGGACACCGGATTTGGCCCCCCACATGATGCCCGCGACCAGAGCCACGAAGCCAGCGAGCGACCAGACGATAACCCAGATGGTGCGCAGGCTGATACCCACGGACAGGGCCGCCTGATTGTCATCCGCCACCGCACGAAGGGCGCGGCCGGTTTTGGTGTAGTTGGAAAAGAACATCAGGCTGGCAACCAGAACAACAGCGATGGCGGTTGCCCACATATCGAGATTGTCGAGGTAGAAGCCGTAGAAACCTTCGGCCCAGCCGGCGGTCGCACCCTCAAGCCAGAGGTTTCCGCCTTGTGGCAAACCAACATCGAGTTTCTTGATGTCGGAGCCCCACATCAAGTCGCCAAACCCTTCCATGAAATAGGCCAGACCGATGGTCGCCATGAACAGGATGATTGGGTCTTGGTTAACAAGATGTTTCAGGATCAACCGTTCAACCAGATAGGCGAACAGGATCATAACCCCCAGCGCCAGTAGGATCGCAACCAATGTCGGCACCTGCCAACCGAACTTGTCGTAATGGGTTCCGAAAATCGTGTTGATAAGATGCGCGAACGGTACTTGACCGGTCTGGATGCCTACCAGTGTTAGGGCAGCAAAAAGGGCCATGACGCCCTGTGCGTAGTTGAAAACACCCGACGCCTTGAAGATTAGCACAAACCCAAGCGCGACGAGCGAGTACATCACGCCGGTCATCAGACCGTTGGCGATCACCTCGATGGTGTAAAAGAAAGTAGCTGGCATCTCAAAGCTCCCTAGTCATGCGCCACGCCAAGATAGGCGTCGATCACATCTTGATTGTTGCGCACTTCGTCAGGCGTTCCGTCGCCAATTTTCTTGCCGTAATCCAGAACCACCACGCGGTCGGAAATATCCATAACCACACCCATATCGTGCTCGATCAGGGCGATGGTGGTGCCGAATTCGTCGTTCACATCGAGGATAAAGCGGGACATGTCCTCTTTTTCCTCGACGTTCATGCCTGCCATTGGCTCGTCGAGCAGCAATAGCTTGGGTTGCGCGGCTAGGGCACGGCCTAACTCCACACGTTTTTGCAAACCGTAGGGTAGGCGGCCCACCGGTGTTTTCCGGATGGCCTGAATTTCAAGGAAGTCGATTACGTGTTCAACGATCTCGCGGTTCAGGTTTTCCTCACGCTCAGCCGGACCTTTCCAGATCGCCTGCATCAGCATGTTGGTTTTCATATGCGTGAAGCGCCCGGTCATGATGTTGTCGAGCGTGCTCATGCCCTTAAACAACGCGATATTCTGGAACGTGCGTGCGATGCCCTGTTGCGCAATCTGATACGGCTTCATCGGCTTGCGTTTTTCGCCGTGGAACCAGATTTCGCCTTCTTGCGGGTGGTAAAAGCCGTTGATGACGTTCAACATCGAGGATTTTCCCGCGCCATTCGGCCCGATAATCGCACGAATTTCGCCCTCGCGGATATCAAACGAGATGTCCGAGATCGCGGTCACACCACCAAACTTCAAGGTGATGTTTTTCATCTCCATCACCGGAGCACCGATCGTGCGGCCGTCGGCGGTTACATAGCTCTCAGCAGTAGCGTTCATGCTGCATTCGCCTTTCTTGCTACGGTGGCCGCGTCGCTGATCTTGATCGTTGCCTTGATCACGCCTTTGCGGCCGTCTTCGTAAGTTACTTCGGTTTCTGTAGAAACCTGCGGGGCATCGCTGTAGAGCGCGTCGATCAGGTCGTGGTATTTTTCTTCCACAAAACGGCGGCGAACTTTGCGGGTACGGGTCATCTCGCCATCGTCGGCGTCCAGTTCCTTGTGCAACACAAGGAAGCGGGTGATCTGACAGCCGGAAAGCATCGAGTCTT
>DFBM01000049.1 GCA_002366645.1 Rhodobacterales bacterium UBA3080
CGCTTGACGGACGACGGTTTGGCGCAACGTTCAAAAGAGATGGGCGAAAAACTGCAGCAGGCTTTGGTATCCGCGTTTGGTCAACATCCAAATGTAGGTGACATTCGCGGGCGAGGTCTGTTCCGCGGAGTGGAGTTTGTGACGGATCGCGAAACCAAGACACCCTTTGCGCCCGAGGCGGGGATCCACAAGAAGTTGAAGAAAGCCACATTCGACGCCGGGTTGATTTGCTATCCGATGGGGGGAACGATAGACGGGTTGAATGGTGACCACCTGTTGTTGGCCCCGCCATTTATTGTCGAAGATCAGCATATTGACGAGATCATCGATAAGTTGAGGGTTGCGTTTGGTGAGGTTTTCTAGGTGTCGCTCCCCGATATCATGGTTGCGCCGAATGGTGCGCGACTGACAAAGTCGGATCACCCTGCGCTGCCAATCACGATACCGGAAATCTGCGCGACAGCCGCGAGCTGTTTTGCAGCAGGTGCTCGGGGGCTTCATCTCCATATTCGTGATCAAAGTGGTCGGCACCTTCTGGATTCTGGGAAATACCGCGAAGCTTTGGCGGAGCTGGATAGAGTGGTGCCGGACATGGCATTGCAAATCACCTCCGAGGCAGCTGGAATTTACAGTCCGGAAGTACAACGCCAAGTCGTTCTGGATTGCAAAGCGCCGCTTGCCTCGGTTTCGGTGAAAGAAATGGCGCGGGAGGCGGACGACAAAGTCACGCGCAATTTTTACCAAGATTGCGAAAGTGCTGGGATCAAGGTCCAGCACATCATTTATGAACCTCAGGAGTTGGATTTGTTGTCGCGTCTGATCACGCCGCATGACTTCACATCTGAAACCTTACAACTTCTTTTTGTCATGGGTCGCTACAGTACAGACGGTGCGGCCGGACCCGAAGCGCTGAAACCGTTTCTGGAACAAACCCAATTGCATGATATTACGCCTGACTGGGCAGCCTGCGCCTTTGGTGTTCAGGAGACGCGCTGTTTAATCGCCGCGCATCAAGCCGGTGGGAAAGTCCGGATAGGGTTCGAAAATTCGGTGCTCAATATGGATGGCTCGACGGCGGGTTCGAATGCGGAGCGTGTCGCCGAAATTACCGGATGTCTCAAACCGGATTTGCGCGACGCGAGCTAATGCATCATCCTCAATCAGAGGAACGGCGTAATTTTAAGATTGGTCTGAGGTCAGTATTATGCCGACTTCACCGTCGAAGCTGACTTCAGTCGTAGGAGCGCTGGTCGTCAATCACCTTGCCGTCGTTTGGCAGGGTTCCCGGCGCGTGCTGTTCCACCGTACCGCGGAGTTTCAAGGTCGCTTGTACGGACGCCGATACATCCTCCAGATTAACACCGTCGGTTTCGATTTGAACCGTCATCGCATCTTGTTCGCCTTCGCGGGTCGCGATGACGCGCGCCTTCAGGATTTCGGGGTGGCGTTCCACAAGTGCTGCCACTTGTTCGGGCCGGACGAACATGCCTTTGATCTTCGCAGTCTGGTCGGCGCGGCCCATCCAGCCTTTGATCCGCATGTTGGTACGGCCGCAAGGGCTGACGCCGGGCATCACGGCTGACAGGTCACCAGTGGCAAAGCGGAGGAGCGGATAATCCGGGTTCATTGTTGTCACGACGACTTCACCGACCTCGCCGGACTTAACAGGAATTCCAGTGCCGGGAGTGACGATTTCGACAATCACACCTTCGTCGACAATCATGCCTTCCATCGCACTGGTTTCGTAGGCGATGTTGCCAAGGTCGGCTGTGGCATAGGCCTGAAGGCACTGGATTCCGCGATCGACGTATTCTTGGCGTAGGCTGGGGAAAAGGGCGCCACCACTTACAGCGGCGCGCTTGATACTGCTTAAATCGACACCCATTTCGGCGCCTTTGTCCAGAATGACCTTTAGGTAGTCGGGTGTGCCAGCGTAGGCGGTTATACCTAGATCAGCTGCGGCCTGCGCTTGCAGTTCCGTTTGACCGGTGCCGGCTGGGAAAACGGTAGCCCCGACTGTGGCCGCACCGTTTTCAAAGATCATGCCGGCGGGTGTCAGGTGATAGGAGAAGCAGTTTTGAACGATGTCTGCGGAACCTATGCCACAAGCGTGCAGGAAACGGCCCATGCGCCACCAATCAACTGTGTCGCCGCCCGGTTCGTAGATTGGGCCGGGTGACTGGAATACATGGCGCGTGCCGTTGGGTGCTTTGGTGGTGAATCCCCCGAATGGAGCGGAAGTCTTTTGGGCTGAACCAAGGTCCGATTTGCGTAGCACCGGCAGCGTTGCCAATGCAGTACGATCCGTGATTGTCGCGGCATCTATGGCACCCAGACGGGCAGCCATGCCGGATGCATTGGCCATCGCATTGGCGATCTGACGGGGAAGGGCAGTTGCTAAACCCGCCGCGCGTTCATCGTCCGAGCGGGTTTCAAGAGCATCAAAATATTCGGACATGGGGCTTCCTTAATCAGCAGGTCGTAAAACGGTTGGCGTATCAGTCTAGCTGAGCCAACGTTTGCGGCGACGGTAGGAACGGACGTCGCGGAAAGACTTACGACCCTCGTCCGACATGCCAAGATAAAATTCTTTAACATCAGGGTTTTCGCGCAACTCGTCAGCAGGGCCTTCCATAACGACACGGCCGGATTCCAGAATATAACCGTGGTGGGCAAAGCGTAGCGCGACGTTGGTGTTTTGCTCGGCTAGCAGGAAGGACACGCCCTCCTTTTCGTTGAGGCTTTTGACGATCTCGAAGATTTCCTCAACCAATTGCGGGGCAAGACCCATCGAAGGCTCGTCCAGCAGTACAGTTTCGGGACGGGACATCAGCGCGCGGCCGATGGCAACCATCTGCTGTTCGCCGCCCGACGTATAACCGGCCTGACTTTTTCGACGTTCTTTCAAACGCGGGAAATAGTTATAAACCATCTCGAGGTCCGCACTAACGGCACCTTTACCGTCGGATCGTGTATAGGCGCCCGTCATCAGATTGTCTTCGACGGTCAGATGTTCGAAACAATGGCGGCCTTCCATGACCTGAATAACGCCGCGCTTAACCAGAGCGGCCGGATTGAGATCGGTAATTGACTCGCCCCGATATTCGATTGTGCCTTTGGTAACATCCCCGCGTTCGGAACGCAGAAGATTGGAAATCGCCTTTAGCGTGGTGCTTTTACCGGCACCGTTTCCACCCAGAAGCGCTGTAATGCCGCCTTTGGGAACGCTTAGAGACACGCCTTTAAGAACCAGAATAACGTGGTTGTAGATAACCTCGATATTGTTGACCTCAAGCAAGGTCTCGTTTGTATCACCAGTATCAAGCATCTGCATGTCCCGTAGTTTTTAAATGTCAAAACAAATTGGGTTCTCCGGCCCTCGCAAGGGCCGGAGAGGGAGTTTTTAGTTACAACGCTCTTCGATGTTGTTCTCTGCTGCGTAAGCCGCGGAGTCTGCATCGATTAGCGGTTGGATAACATC
>DFBM01000045.1 GCA_002366645.1 Rhodobacterales bacterium UBA3080
GCCGCGGCCGACTGCGTTGGCCAGCCGCTCTACCGTTATATTGGCGGCACCTCGGCGCGGGTATTGCCGGTGCCGATGATGAATATCATCAACGGTGGCGAACATGCCGATAACCCGATCGACATTCAGGAATTCATGATTATGCCCGTGGCGGCTGACAGCATTTCCGACGCGGTGCGCATCGGGGCCGAGATTTTCCACACCCTGAAGAAAGAGCTATCCGCCGCTGGTCACAACACCGGTATCGGCGACGAAGGCGGCTTTGCGCCGAACCTTTCTTCGACAACCGACGCGCTGGACTTCATCATGAAGTCGATTGAAAAGGCCGGCTACAAACCGGGCGAGGACGTTTATCTGGCGCTCGATTGTGCGTCGTCCGAATATTATAAAGACGGCGTTTACGACATGAAGGGCGAAGGCAAAAAACTGTCGTCGGCTGAAAATGCAGCTTATCTGGCGGCACTGGTCGATGCCTACCCGATCATCTCGATCGAGGACGGTATGGACGAGGACGACTGGGAAGGCTGGAAAGCCCTGACCGATCTCGTTGGCGATCGTTGCCAGTTGGTTGGCGACGATCTGTTCGTAACCAACCCTGAGCGTCTGGCGGACGGGATTGACCAAGGTGTTGCGAATTCGATTCTTGTGAAGGTGAACCAGATCGGCACGCTGACCGAAACGCTGACCGCTGTCGATATGGCGCACCGTGCGCGTTATACATCTGTGATGTCCCATCGTTCCGGCGAGACCGAAGATACAACGATTGCCGATCTGGCTGTGGCGACGAACTGCGGGCAGATCAAAACCGGCTCGCTTTCGCGCTCGGATCGTCTGGCGAAATATAACCAGCTTATCCGTATCGAGGAAGAACTCGGCGAATCTGCGGTTTATGCCGGTCGCTCGATCCTGAAACGGTAAGTTTTGAAACAAGCGGTGCGTGGGGAACCACGCACCCTACACACGACGAAGGTCCTGATATGTCCGAACCAGATTCCGCGCAGATTTATCTGACAACACCAGCCAGCTTCGAGCTGTCTACTTTCGCCACCACCCTTGGCGAGGTGCTGGACACAGTGCCGGTGGTTTGCCTGCGGATATCCCTGTCGACGACGGACGAGCGCGAGCTTTCTCAAGCCGCCGACCGCCTGCGCGAAATTTGCCACGCCCGTGATGTAGCGATCGTGATCGACGACCATTACCGCATGGTTAAAACGCACGGTCTCGACGGTGTGCACCTGACGGACGGTGCGCGCCATGTGCGCGATGCGCGTGAGGAGCTCGGGGTGGATGCGATTGTCGGCGCGTATTGCGAGACCTCCAAGCATGTCGGCATGACGGCAGCGGAAATCGGGACAGATTATATCTCGTTCGGTCCGATAAGCGGTAGCGCGCTTGGTGATGGAACGGTTGCAGATGCGGAACTGTTCCAGTGGTGGACCGAGATGATCGAAGTGCCTGTGGTGGCCGAAGGCGGCGTTACCATGGAAGCGATTGACGGGATCAAGGACTACGTTGATTTCGTGACGGTCGGGACCGAAATCTGGTCGGCTGACGAAGGGCCAATCCCGGCGCTTCAGGCGATTATTGCGAGACTTCGCTAACCTCGACCCCGAGGTCCTTGGCGAACCCTCCCCGCACCACTTTTTCACAATATCGCGCCAGTTCTTTACGGGTGGAAAAATCGCTCGCCTTAACCGGATCATGCAATGTGACCCGCACTTTGCCGCCGCGCGAATAAGCCAATACTGCGAATATATGCGAGTCGAACCGCATGTCGCCCCACCAACCATAGAAATCCGCGCTCTGCCCATCGGGGGCAAAGTAGGTGGCGGTAGCGGGTTGGACCCATACGTGTTCTATCAATTCGGGGGTATGAAAGACGCTGAACAGGGTCGATTTGAATTCCAAGATCCGGCGGCCATCCGTCGTCGTGCCTTCGGGGAAAAAACATAGCTGGTCGCCGCGGTCGAGACGTTCCAACAAGGCCGTTTGATGCGATTTCGCCAGCCTCGGGTTGCGCTCGATGAACAGCGTGCCGGTGACCCGCGCCATAAAACCTATAACGGGCCATTTGCGGACCTCGGCCTTCGAGACGAAGGCAATGCGCGCCGCGCTATGGAAGGTGAAAATATCCAGCCAAGACGAGTGGTTCGCCACCAAGGCCCCGCCGTGTTTCATGTGCTTGCCCACGACTTCGAGCTTCAGCCCCGAAACCAGCAATCCCAGCCGCCCCCAGAGAGTGGCAATCTCCGCCGTCGCATGTAGGCGCGGCAGGACAAGCTCGATCACATAGAAGACGATATAGAGCGATACTAGCAGGACCGAGCCGATCGCCATCACAGCGATGCGCAGAACGATACCCGGCCAATGGATCAGCCTAGGTTTTGGGATAATGACGTGACTGCTGTCCACGCGTCAGCCCCTCTTCCGCCCGTAAAACGCCCGATATTTTTCGGTCATCTTCTGGGTGTCCATAATCAGGCAGACGTCAACAGTGTTGAAATCATGGTCAACATAGGCGCCTTCGCCGACAAACCCGCCAAGCCGCAGGTAGGCCTTGATAAGTGACGGCGTCAGCTGCAAAGCACGCCGTTTGTTGATCTGGTCGGCGGGCATGGTGTTCATTTCGGCGTAGCTGTCGGCTTTGGCTTTTACACGCAATTCGGGCGGGGCGAGGTGATTGTGGTAAAGGTTGGCCAAAGCTTCGGCAATCGGGGCCGGATCGGCGGAATGGAAGCTGGCAACGCCGAACATCACGCCGATATTATGTTCGCTGACGTAATCGCCCAACCCGTTCCAGAGCATGTGCATCCCCAAGCCACCGCGATGTTCCTCGGAAACGCAGGACCGGCCGAGCTCCAATGTCTCGCGGTCGAGGTTTTCCAACTTGCTCAGGTCATATTCGGATGCACCGTAGAAGCCGATCCCTTCGCGTGCTGTGCTGCCGCGCATAAGCCGGTAAACGCCACAGACTTTATCGAGCGGGTCACCGCCTGCTTGCTTGTCAATC
The DNA here is from genome assembly GCA_002366645.1 of Rhodobacterales bacterium UBA3080. Classification (GTDB taxonomy): domain Bacteria; phylum Pseudomonadota; class Alphaproteobacteria; order Rhodobacterales; family Rhodobacteraceae; genus NORP23. Next base: position 3,011 of record DFBM01000045.1, read on the forward strand.
AATAGTAAATGTTCAAAATATGGGTCGAATTCATCGCATTCCAGACGCGTAGCTTTCTCGGCCTCGCTAGCGCTGGCCCCCATTTCCTCGACAAAGACTTTGTAACGCAAGCGCTGCGCAGCTGTGACGTCCTCGTCTGATTCCGCAAGCCGGACTTCGAAACGGTTAATATCCATTTTCATGTGGATTAAGCCTCCGGCGAGATGCCATGAACATGTTTGTCGCTGCGGTCTATCTAAGGTTTTTACCTCGGTGGCGCAAGCATTCGGCACGGATATAACATCGCATCTTTTCGGTTGCGTGTGGCGCGGTTAACTTTACTTTAACGGTCGCCTTGCTAAGCTACTTGATGTACTCACGTTCCAGAAGGATTTGCGAACCCATGATCACGACTTTTCCCGTGTGTTCGAAATTGACCGTAATACGGTCGCCAATCACCGACTGCACCTGCCCAAGACCCCACTCGGGTTGGGTTGGATGCCGGACAAAATTTCCAGGTTCCAGATACTGGTTCATCTCCACCTCCGGTGATTGCTAATGCGGGAACCAGGTATAGAAGCCCTCGTTTCCTCGCGAATCTGCCACGATTTGATAAGCCCCGTCGGGGCAATTGGCAATGGCATCGAGTTGTTGGAGGGGCTAACGGACAGTATGCCCGAAATCGGGTTGATCGCGGATAGTGTTGAAAACGCCAAGAACAAGCTGCGGTTTTTTAGAATATGTTTCGGTCAATCCACCCTCGGCGCGATGAGCGGCGTGGAGGACATTTCGGCGGTCGCAACAGATATGTTGCAGACGCCCCGTCTGGGCTTGCAATGGCACCTGTCCGAAACAGCGTTGCCACGAGAAGAAGTAAAACTGCTGTTCCTGATGCTGCTTTGTGCGGAAACGGCACTGCCGGTTGGTGGCACAATTTCGATTGCGCGCGATGACGACCAGTTTGTTATCACGGCGCGCGGCAAACGTGTGCAGCGTTGCGAAGCGTGGGATGTTTTGGATGTCGAAAAGTACCCTCGCACGATAACACCGGCCCGCGTACAGTTTCCACTTTCCAAGACGTTGGCAGCCGAACTGGGCCGTAAAATCCGGATGGAGGAAGCAGAAGCAGAGATGACGATCAGGTTTTAAGCGTCAGCCCATCGCGGTATTTACGCATATTCGCCTGATAGCCGAGGGCAGAGTTTGCCAAGCCCTCGATTGCCGCCGCATCCAGTTCGCGCACGACTTTGCCGGGGGCGCCCATCACCAGTGATCCGTCGGGAATAACCTTACCCTCGGTAATCAGCGCACCGGCTCCGATCAGGCAATTCTTGCCGATGACGGCCCCGTTCAGAACCGTCGCCCCCATGCCGATCAGGCTGTTGTCGCCAATCGTGCAACCATGCAGCATTGCCCGATGCCCGACGGTGCAACCCGCACCAATCGTCAGCGGATAGCCCATGTCGGTATGCAGAACCGAGTTCTCCTGCACGTTGCTGCCCTGCCCGACTGTAATCCGTTCGTTGTCGCCGCGGATAATTGCGCCGAACCAGACCGAAGCGCCACCCTCCAACACCACGTCGCCGACCAGCACCGCTGTCGGGGCGACCCAATAGTCGTTATCCGCAGGGAAGGCCGGAGTGCGTCCGTCGATATCGTAAATGTGGCTCATGACTGCCGCTCCTCAAATTCTTCGTTCAGCGATTGTACAAATGGCACCAGACCCGGATTGCGGTCGCGACGCAAACGTTCGGCAATCAGGATCGAGCGCAATTCGTTTTCGGCGCGGTCCAGATCATCGTTTACCAAAACGTAATCATATTCCGCCCAGTGGCTGATCTCGGAGCGGGACTGCGCCATACGGCTAGCCACGACATCGGCGCTATCCTGCCCGCGTGACATCAATCGCGACTCCAGCGCAGCGATCGAGGGCGGCAGAATAAAGATCGAGACCACAGCATCCTTCAACGCCGAGCCACGGATCTGCTGCCCGCCTTGCCAATCAACGTCGAACAACACGTCCTTGCCGGCATCAATCGCCGCCTCGACCGGTGCGCGCGGCGAGCCGTAGAAATTTCCGAAGACTTCGGCGTGCTCCAACATGCCGTCGTTGGCGACCAGTTCCTGAAATGCCTCGCGGGATTTGAAATAATATTCGCGTCCGTCAACCTCGCCGGGGCGCGGTGCTCGGGTGGTAGCGGAAACCGAGAAGGTCACGTCCGGATCATCCTCCAACACCCTACGCGACAGCGTCGACTTTCCGGCACCCGAGGGCGACGACAGGATTATTAACAGGCCACGGCGGTTGATCATCGGTTACTCCAAATTTTGCACTTGTTCCCGCATTTGATCGATCACGAGCTTGAGTTCAAGCCCGATTGCGGTCAAATCGCTGGAACCCGACTTGGAACAGAGGGTATTGGCCTCGCGGTTGAACTCCTGCATCAGGAAGTCGAACTTGCGGCCCACTGGTCCGTCGCCGCCCAGCAATTCGCGCGCGGCGATAACATGGGCGTCGAGGCGGTCCAGCTCCTCGGTCACGTCGGCCTTTACCGCGATCAACGCGAGCTCCTGCGCCAACCGTTCTTCGTCGGCGAGTTCGGTTATTTCCAGAAGAGACAGAACCTTTTCGCGCAACATCCCGCCCGTACGCGCCGCCCGTTCCTCGGCGGCTTGGCGTGCGGATTTTGACAAGGTTGCTGCTGTTTCGATCTGACCGGACAACACCGCGACAATCGCTTGCCCCTCGGACCCGCGGGCCGCGGCCAGCTTGTCGATCAGCGCTGGAATTTGACCTTTGGCGGTCTCCAGCCAACTTTGATCGCGGGGGGCATCGGCTTCCCAGACCCAAGGCCGCGCCAACAAATCCCCGACAGAGACCGGCTGCAGGTTCAGTCCGTTGGCCTCGGCAATATCTTTGGCCTGCGTTGCCGCCCAGATGACCGCCTCCAGATTTTCTGAATTCAAAGCTGGGACCCCGCTATCAGACGCTTGCGACAGCTTTAGGTTCAGGGAGACATTCCCGCGGCTGAGTTTCTTGGCAATCGCGGCGCGTAAAATCGGCTCCAACGCCTCGGCACCTTCGGGCAACCGCATACGGATATCAAGACCGCGCCCGTTAACCGAACGCACTTCCCAAGCCCAGCCGACATCACCCGCCTGCCCCGTAGTCGCCCCGAAACCTGTCATTGACTGAAGCGTCATACACTTCCCTTTCTTATGCGCAAGCCATGTGTTTGCACCGTTATCCGTTCCGCGCAGCTTGCAATCTTTCAGGCGGATTGTCACCGGTTTTTGACCACCCCTAGTCCAGCGTCTGCCGATAGCGTTTGCCGGCGATCAGACTGATAACGATGAGGATAATTATTAGCGCCAGATATTCACTGCTGATGTCGGGTACGCCCGCGTCTTTGAGCATGACTTCGAGGGGGCGCACCGGCGTGGCGATCAGCATCTCCATTGTGCCCTGTTCGGTTTCCTTGACGATAGCCACAGCGGTGATCATGACCATCGTCATCGACAGGATTATACCAAGCAGGCCGGGTACGATGTTGGTCGCGGTGCGGCCTTCGGGATTGTACTGCCGCTGAACGTTGATCGTGAACGGTGCCGGTTGTCCTGCGACCATCGCCAGCGGACCGCTGAGGTTTTGCCGCGCGACGATGTTGAGGATGCCGCTCAAGGCGCTAACCGCGCCGCTGGTTGCCGAGGGATCGGAGGCGTCCGCAGCCAGTAGGATTTCGGGCTTGTCGCCGCGCAAGACGTCGCGTTCGAAATCGGGCGGGATGACGACGACAAAGTTAACCTCGCCGGTGCGCAAAGCCTGTTCGCCATCCTCGTATCCGTTCGCATATCCGATGAACTCGAAATAGTCCGAGGTCTGCATGGCCGACACAATCGCGCGGGTCATCGGACCGTTGTCGCCCAGATCAATCATCGTCGGCAGGTTGCGCGGGTCGGCGTTAATCGCGAATCCGAACAGCAGCAACTGCATTATCGGTAACCCGATCATCATCGCGAAGGTGACCCGGTTGCGGCGCATTTGGACGAATTCCTTGGTCAGGACCGCTAGAAACCTATTGAGGGAGAACAGCTTCATTCGCCTGCCTCAATGGGGTCATCGCTGCCAGTCATCAGATAAATGAAAGCTTCTTCCAGTCCCTCAGGCTGCATGCTCCACTTCCGGTTTTCGTCGGTTGCTATCTGTTTGACAGTTTGACCAAGGGTTGCGGCGTCAATGCCTGAAACATGGATGCCCGTGCCGAAGCGGGCGACTTGGGCGACCCCCGGCAGGCCTTTGATGCGCTCCTCGAGATCGGACAAGTGTTTGCCTTCAATCCGGTAGGTGGTCAGGCCAACCTGTTTGGCAATCGAGGCGGAAGGCCCGTCGATCAACTTTTTGCCATAAGCGATATAGGCGATGTTATCGCACTGCACCGCCTCGTCCATGTAATGGGTCGAGACCAACACCGTCACACCCTGCTTGGACAACCGGCGAATTTCGTCCCAGAAATCGCGGCGCGCCTTGGGGTCAACACCGGCTGTCGGTTCGTCGAGTAACAGCAGTTTCGGGTCATGGATAAGGCAGGATGCCAGCGCCAACCGTTGCTTCCAGCCACCGGACAGGTTTCCGGCCAACTGATGGGAACGATCCGCAAGCCCAAGGGATTCGAGCGCGTCGCTCACCCGTTTACGACGTTTCTTCACACCGAACATACGGGCCACAAAATCCAGATTTTCGCGAATGGTCAGGTCCTGATACAACGAAAACTTCTGCGTCATGTATCCGACTTGCGCCTTGATCTTGTCCGGCTCGGTCCGGATATCATGCCCGACACAGGTTCCTTCGCCAGCATCGGGCGTCAGCAAACCACACAGAATACGGATCGTCGTAGTTTTTCCCGAACCGTTCGGGCCCAGAAACCCGTAAATCGCGCCTTTAGGCACGCGGATGTCAAAATTGTCAACGACGGTATTCTTACCATAAACCTTGGTAATCCCGCGCGCATCAATGGCGATTTCAACGTCGCCGTTCATGGCAGGCTTTCCAGACTGACCGGCTGGCCCGGGTTAAGCGAGACCAATTCAGGCAGGCGCGCTTTGGCGCGGAAGACCAGACGCGAGCGCTCGTCTTTGCTGTAGATGATGGGCGGCGTGAATTCCGGCTGGCTTTCGATGTTCTCCAAGCTCACCTGCAGGCCATCGGGGCAGCCGTCACAGCTTAGCAAAAGCGGATCGCCGATTTCGAGCTCGCTCAGACGTTCTTCGGTGATGTAAAAGATCACGGCGTGCGGGCCTTCAGGCAGGATCGAGATCACCGGTGCGGCAACCATCGCCACTTCGCCAACTTCGTAAAGCACCCGCTCAACCCGACCCGAAACCGGTGAAACCGTGGTTTGCGCGTCTAGTCTGGCGGTGGCGGCGCTAACTTCGGCAAGGGCGGCCTGCACGTTTGCTTCAGCCTTCAGCAATTCGGCACTACGGGCGGGCAATTCCATCGACACGAGTTGCGCCTTCAACTGGTTGACCTGCGCAACAGCACCGGCGAGCGTTGCCCTCTCCTGATCGACCTTCACGTCGGTGACGAATCCATCGTTCAGTAACTTCAGATCACGATCAAGATTCGCTTGCGACAGTGCCAAGTTCGCTTCGGCCATTTCTAGCTGTGCGCGCACTACCGCCAGCTCTTCCTCACGCGCACCGGTGCGGATGTTATCTGCCGCCGCCTGCAACGCGGCAGCCGTGGAACGGGTCGCCAACAAAGCGGCCAGATGTTGCGCGCGGTCCTGCTCAAACAGGGTGTCACCTTCCGCGACGGGTTGGTTTTCTACAACCTTAATTTCATCGATCCGGCCCGTGGCCGTCGGCGCAACGTATACCTAATCAGCTTCTACATATCCCGAAAAGCTCAAGTCCGGTTCGTTTGAAAATCCAGGGAAGACTGCAACCAACAATCCCGTGAAAAAGGAAATCACTTCATCCATTTTATGGTTTTTCCTTACTAATACCGTTGAACAATACGTCGAGGTGGTTTTCCATAAACGTCCGTAAACCGGCCGCGGAGTTGTCCCCTACGCCAAAAATACTGGCCGCCGCGACGTGCATAAAAATCGGGCCAGCGATATTTCTGACCGTAAGCTCCGCATCGACATTGCGCAGCTCACCCGATGCGATCCCCCTATCCACAACGGAGCGGAGCGCCGGTAGCATGTGGGAGATCACCTCGTCTTGGTAGATTTTCGCCAGATCGGGAAAACGGCTGGCTTCGCACATGATAATCGCAGGGACGCCATATATTTTCGGGTCCGAGATTCGGGAGGAAACAAGTCCAAGGACCAGCGTTATTGCCTCTTTCGCAGTGCCTTCAAACTGATCGAGCATGTTTTCCGCCAAGATCGCCACCGGCGATATCGCACGCCTCACCAGACCCTCCAACAGCGCCACCTTGGACGGAAAGTAAAGGTAAACCGTGGCCTTCGAGATGCCGGCTATCTTCGCAATATCCTCAACCCGAGCGGCCTCGAATCCTTCGCGCATAAATAGCGTCAAAGCCGCATCCAGCACTTCGTCTGGCCGCGCATCCGCACGGCGACGAAACTTTCGGGAATCTTTGGTAGGTGCAGCTTTGGTCATGTGATTTGCCCGCTTGACGTTCCAGAAACTTAATAACTGACCGGTCAGTTATTTACAAGACAGTTGATAACCACTGATATCTTAGGAAGCATATTCTCCTAAAAAATTGTGTGATGAGGCTGCGTTGAGATTGTCTTCCCGGTTACCCCGGGCTCATACCGCGTAGCCGCTCAGAACGACGGCGTAACAGTTCGAGCACTGTTAACAGGCAGATCGAAATTATCACCAGAATTGTGGCAACGGCCAAAATCGTAGGGCTGATCTGCTCGCGAATTCCGGACCACATCTGGCGCGGAATGGTTTTATCCTCGGGGCCAGCAAGGAACAGCACGGCTACAACTTCGTCAAAAGAGGTAATAAAGGCGAACAATCCACCCGAGATCACCCCAGGCAAAATCAACGGCATCTGCACTTTGAAGAACGTTCTTACAGGCCCCGCCCCCATATTGGCGGCAGCTTTGGTTAGGCTGTTATCAAACCCGACCAACGTCGATGTCACGGTGATAATCACAAACGGCGTACCAAGGGCCGCATGCGCCAGAATAATACCCAACTTGGTACCCGCAAGTGCCTGCTTGCCTTCAACAAAGGGGTTGAAGTCGTTCGAGTAGAAATAAAACATACCCGCAGCAGTCACAATAAGCGGCACGATCATCGGCGAGATCAGGATCGACATGATCAACCCTTTGTAAGGCATTTCCGAACGGCTTAGGCCAATCGCGGCCAAGGTGCCAAAACCTGTGGCCAACAATGTCGCCCAAAATCCGATAATAAAGCTGTTCTTGGTTGCCCGCACCCATTGCGCGTTCTGCCACATGTCAGCCCACCAGCCCTCGGTAGCTTCCGGATTGGCCATGCCGTTGTAGAAGATATCCTTATACCAGCGCAGGCTATAAGCTTCGGGATCAAAACTCAGCATGCCGGAGGTAAACGTGAAATACGGTTCGGCATTAAAACTTAACGGTACGATGATCAGAATCGGCGTAATAAGATACAGAAAAATCAGCGCACAAATCACACGAAAAGCATAATACCAAACGCGTTGGCCCAAGGTGGCATACGGAGGAAGTGCAGACATCAGTTATCCCATCTTCATGTTATCGATGCCCACGACTTTGTCGTAGAGCCAGTAAATTGCGAGCAC
>DFBM01000054.1 GCA_002366645.1 Rhodobacterales bacterium UBA3080
GATATGGACGCTTACGAGCTTAGCCTGAAGGCACGGCTCGACCCGACCGCCTCGATCTTGCAATCCCTCAATGTGCGGGCCAAGCACGAACAAGCGCGGATGTTGTTTGCCGAAGGCGACGATGCGCGCGTGGTTCGGGCGGCGGTGGCCTATAAGCGCTCCGGCTTTGGACAGGCGCTGGTTGTGGGACGCAAGGAAGAGATCGCAGGCTTTCTCGAAGCGGCGGGAATGCCCGAAGCGATTGACGAAATCGAAGTGGTTAACGCGGCTAATACGGCGCATCTGCGGGAATACAAGGACTATCTCTATAAGCGCCTGCAACGTCAGGGCTTTGACCAGCGCGACTGCCATATTCTGGCGTCCCGAGACCGGCATGTCTTTGCGTCCCTGATGCTTGCGCACGATCATGTCGATGGTGTGGTTACGGGCGCGACGCGTAAGTCGGCGCAAGTTCTGTCGCAGATCAATTACGTTTTCGATGCGTCGACCAAAAGTGGCGCGGTCGGCATCACGGCGGTTCTAGCTGGCGGCCGGATGGTGTTGATTGCGGATACGTTGGTGCATGAATGGCCCGAAGCAGAAGATTTGGCCGATATATCCGAGCGTGCCGCCACATTGGCGCGTGGACTGGGTCTTGAGCCACGCGTGGCCTTGGCAAGTTTCTCGACCTTTGGCTATCCACGGTCGGAACGGGCCGAGAAGATGACCATGGCGATCGAGGTTTTGGATAACCGCAACGTTGATTTTGAATACGACGGTGAAATGACTGTCGACGTGGCGCTCAATCCTGAAGTGATGAAGCAATATCCGTTCTGCCGATTGACGGGGCCCGCGAATATCTTGGTGGTTCCGGCGCGGCACTCGGCGTCTATTTCGGTCAAGTTGTTGCAGGAAATGGGTGGCGCGACGATTATCGGACCGATCCTGACGGGCATCGACAAGCAGGTCAAGATTTGCTCCACGACCTCGACGGTGAACGACATTCTGAACATGGCAATATTCGCTGCGTGTAAGGTCGGCTGATATGGCGATTTATAACCTCGGATCGGTGAATATAGACCACGTCTATCGTGTGCCGCATTTGCCCGAACCGGGGGAAACACTAGCGTCCCATTCGTTTAACAGCGGGCTCGGTGGCAAAGGCGCGAACCAGTCGATTGCGGTGGCGCGGGCCGGAGGGCAAGTGTTTCATATCGGTGCGATTGGTGCCGACGGGGAATGGTTGCGTGAACTTATGGCGGATACCGGCGTTGATATGCGGTATCTGGCGGTGGCCGATGTGCCGACGGGGCACGCGATTATCAACGTGGATGACGCTGCCGAAAACGCGATCGTCTTGTTCTCGGGCGCGAACTTTGCCCTGACCGAAGCGCAAATCGACGAAGCGCTTGGCGCAGCTGGTCCGGATGATTGGTTGCTGTTTCAGAACGAAACAAGCCTTGGTATTTATGCAGCAGCAGCGGCGAAGGCCAAGGGTATGCGCGTGGCTTACGCCGCCGCGCCCTTCGATGCTGACGCGGCTTTGGCGATGTTGCCCGTGACGGATTTGCTGGCGGTGAACGAGATCGAGGCGACGCAGTTGTCCCAAGCGTTGGGCGTTGACGCGTCTGATTTACCGGTGGCGCAAGTTTTGATCACGCGTGGCTCCGAAGGGGCAACGCTGCAAGCAGGTGGCGAAGTGTTGACGGTCGATGCCTTCAAGGTTGAACCGGTGGATACGACAGGGGCGGGCGATACGTTTCTGGGGTATTTTCTGGCGGCGATAGATTTGGGGTTAGCTCCGATTGATGCGCTAAAACGGGCGTCGGCAGCGTCAGCTTTGCAGGTCATGAAACCGGGTGCGGCGGTGGCTATTCCGACGTTGGCCGAAGTGGAAATATTCCTGAAAGCACGCGCATGAAAACCCGTATGATAATCGACACGGATCCCGGCATCGATGACGCTATGACGAATCACTATGCATTCGCTGATCCGGATATCGAGGTGGTCGGGCTGACCTCGGTTTTTGGCAATGTTTTTGTGGAACAGGGCACGCGCAATGCGTTGCGGTTGTTGGAAATGGCCGGCGTAGATGCGCCTGTGGCCGAGGGGGCGAACGCGCCTTTGGCGATGCCTTTGTCGCCGCCTTCGCATCATATTCACGGGCATGAGGGGTTCGGCGGGATCGCAGCAGAAACGCCTAAGGGCAGCGCCGTGGACATGACAGCCGCAGAATTCATGATCAAAACCTGCGCTGAAAACCTGAATGAAATCGTGATCTGCGCTATTGGCCCGTTAACCAATCTGGCGCTGGCTTTGCGACTGGACCCACGGATTGCGCAAACCGTAAAGAAAGTCGTGATTATGGGTGGTGCGGTTGAGACTGCCGGTAATATCACCCCGTTCGCCGAGGCCAATATCTACCACGATCCGCACGCTGCGGCCGAAGTTTTTGCGGCTGAATGGGAGGTGGTTCTGGTAGGTCTGGATGTTACGCACCAGATCACTTGCTCGACCGGGGACTTCTTTGAAATCAAAGGGAATTCGCCGAGAATGGGTGGGTTTATCAAGGAGATAAGCGAGTTTTATCTCAATTTCTATACGTCTATTGGCAAATACGAGGGTTGTAGCCTGCACGACCCGACCGCCATTATTGCTGCCGCGCATCCGGAATACTTCCAGATGTCGTCCATTCCGCTGCGCGTGGTAACGGAAGGCGAGGCGCAAGGACAGACCATCGCAGCGCCCGAGGCGGATACGCCGTGCGTGCAGGTTTGCCTTGATGTGGATGACGTCGCCGTAAAACGGAAGTTCATCGACCTTTACCGGAATCTTGCCTAACGCAGTTCGGCGGCAATTTCGCGGAACATGGCGAGGTTTTGTTCGTAGGAACCCGGTTCTTTAAACAGCCGGTCGACCGAGTTGGCGGCAATAACGACCTGACTGGCGGAATCTACGTATATGTATTGGCCATAAACGCCACGGGCGAAATACTCGCCATCCGCGGCGTCGGCTGGCATCCACCATTGATAGCCGTACTGAACTGCTCCGGTAGCGGTCGGGGCGGTGGGGAGTGTCGATTGCGCTACCCAGTCGGCCGGTACAATCTGTTTGCCGTTATACATGCCGCCTTGCAGGAACATCTGCCCGAGGCGCGCGTAGTCACGGGTTCTGAGGTTCAAGCCACCGAGCACGAATGCGACGCCATTGCCGTCGGTCAGGTAATAGGGGTCGGCCTCCAACCCCAGCGGGGTCAACAGTGTTTCGACCATCAGTTCAGAGATATTTCGCCCGGTAGCGCCGCGGATAACCATGCCGATGACGTGTGTGTCGATCGAAACATATTGCCACGCTTCGCCAGCAGCGCGGTCGCGGCCTTCCAAGCTGGCAGTGAATTTATCCATGGAGCCGCCCATGGCCAGTACACGACCCATTTTGTTGATGTCGGAATTGAAGTCGAGGTAGTCCTCGTTGAACTTAACTCCGCTGGCCATATTCAGGACGTTTCGGATGGAGGCACCGTCATATGCCGTCCCAACGAGGTCGGGCGCGTATTTGGTGACCGGATCGTCGATGGAGGCGATGTCGCCCTCCTCAACAATGATCCCCATCAAGGCCGACAGGAAGCTTTTGGCAACCGACCATGAAATTCTGAGGTCCTCAGGAGATGTGTCCTGATAATAGGATTCGTGAGCAATGCTGCCGTCTTTCAAAACAACGAGGGCGGTGACGGAGCGGTCGGTGACCCATTTGTCCAAACCGTTGGGCATGGCGCGTGGTTCGGTTGGTAGTTCGGATGCGGATGCGTCCGGCACGTCAAGTGGGGTGCTGAAGAACATCGCGTCCATATGGCTGAAGTTCGTCAGGATATTTTATTCGGAAAACAGCGAGTTAACCGCCACCAGACGTTTAATATCGCTGCGCTTCCAGATTCCGGCGGCAACCGCCAAAACGATTACGACGAATACGATACGGGTCACCCAACGAAATATGCTATTCACGGTACGCTTCATTTTAGCTGGCGGTAAGCTGATGGGTCGCAATCCTTGCGTCAAGGTAGCTGACGGGGTTACGCACCGTAAGGTTAGGTTAACAGCATCCGCAACCCGCTGGTTACGTCGGCATGAATTGCGACGCGTAGGGCGGGTTCATCGCCCGCGCGCAAGGCCGCTAGAATGGACCGATGTTTCTCGCTGGCTTGTTTGCGGGGCAGGCGGGAGTAGAGCGAGCGCATCGTCGGGCCCGACTGTAACCAGACGGTTTCGACAAGTGCCAACATGGCCGGAGATTGGGCGCGCAGGTATAGCGTGCGGTGGAATTCAAGATTTGATCGCACATACCCCGTCGCGTCGGCCTTCACGATTTTTTCAGCGATCACGGCGTTAATGTTCTGCAAGCGCTCTATCAGAACGGGATGAACGCGCGGGAGAGCACGGGAGGCCAGTTCGGGCTCCAACATCGCGCGCAGGCATGCGAGTTCTTCGATGCGATCATTCGATAGTTCCGGTGTAGACACACGACCGGATGCTGAAAGGTTCAACGCGCCTTCGGCGACTAAACGACGGACGGCTTCGCGGGCGGGGGTCATCGAGACTTCGAATTCGGCGCCAATACCGCGCAGGGTAAGGGCCGCGCCGGGCTCCATTTCACCATGCATAACGCGGGCGCGCAGGGCGCGGTAAACGCGTTCGTGCGCTGGGATCGTCGGTTCCGAGGGGCGTTCTTTGGACATGCTGTATTTTGTGATCACAAGTTGTCGAAGGTCAAGTGGAAAATTTGATCACATGCAGTTTCGCACCGTTTTGGCGCAACCAGTTCCGGTGGTTTTGGTATTCCGGCATTAAAAAATGTACCACATCCCAGAAATCCTGCGAGTGGTTCATCTCGACCAGATGCGCGACTTCGTGGGCGGCGACGTATTCCAACACTACAGGCGGGGCCATCACGAGCCGCCACGAAAACATCAGGTTACCTTCCGCGGAGCAGGATCCCCAGCGCGAGCGTGTGTCCCGCAACGTGATCCGGTTGAAAGGCCGTTCGATGCGGGCGGCGTATTTTTCCACGGCGGGGACCAGAGCATTGCGGGCTTGGGTTTTGATGAAGGCTTGCAGGCGAGCACCGGCGTGTGGACCGCCCACCAGTATCCTGTCGTTTTCGATCCGGACCGATTTGCCGGCGGCAGCTTCGATTTCCAATTCTCGCCCTTGGTAGGGAATCGTTCCGCCGTGGATTAGCGGTGTAACATCGGGCAGTTTCGACAATTGGGCGCGAAGCCAGCCTTCCTGTTTACGGGCAAACGCTTCGGCCTCGCGCAAGGGGGCGCGGGCGGGCATGGTGAGGGTGGCTTTGCCGTCAGTACGTGATAGCCGCAGGGTCAGACGCTTGGCGCGTGGATTGCGTTTGAAGCGAACCTCGATCGGCGGGGTGCCAATGAAAACAGGACCCGCCAAATGTTAGCCTTTAACCTTTGTCCGGTTCGCAGCGATAAATTCCGCAACTTTCGGCTGGATAATATTGCGCCAACGCGAACCGTTGAAAATACCGTAGTGCCCGACGTTTTCCTGTACATAATGCACATGTTTCTCGTCGGGTATGTTCGGGGTCAGGGTATGCGCGGCTTCGGTCTGCTGAACACCGGTGATGTCGTCTTTCTCACCCTCGATGGTGAAGAGAGCGATATCGGTGATGGCTTTCGGGTCAACCAGCGTATTGCGATGATAATAGGCACCGATGGCGAGCAGGCGTTTTTGGAAAACGCGCTCGATCGTTTGCAAGTAAAACTCGGCGGTCAGGTCCATTACGGCCATGTATTCATCGTAAAACGTGCGATGCGCGGCGGCGCTGTCTCCATCACCCTCGATGAGGTGTTTGAACTGGTTCTTATGCGCATCGACGTGTTTGTCCATGTTCATGGACATAAAACCGGAAAGTTGCAGGAAACCGGGATATACGCGGCGCATAAACCCGGCGTTGGGCCATGGAACCGACACGATCACGTTGTTTTCGAACCATGAAAGCGGCTTATCGGTAGCCAGCTTGTTTGGCACCTGCGGATCTTTGGCAGTATCGATTGGCGAGCCCATCAGCGTGATAGAAGACGGACGGAAAGGATCGTCGTTCATCGCCATGAGCGACGCGGCAACTATCATCGGCACGCCCGGCTGACAAACAGCCATAACCGAGGCGCGTTCGCCGTCTTCACCAAGAAGACGACAGAAGTCGATCAGGTAGTCGGCATAGTCGTCAAGGTCGAACTCACCCTCGGAAAGCGGCACATCGCGACCATCAATCCAGTCGGTGATGTACACATCATGATCGGGCAGCATCGCCTTAACGGTCCCGCGCAGCAATGTTGCATAGTGGCCGGACATTGGTGCGATAATCAGAACTTTTGGGTCGTTGCGCTTTTCAGCGGCCTTGGAGTCGCGCTTGAAATGCAGAAGGTCACAGAACGGTAGTGAATGGACGACTTCTTCGACAATCGGTGTTGTGACGCCGTCAACCATGGTGGTTTCTAGCCCGAATTCCGGTTTGTCATAGCGACGGATGGCATTGATGAACATTTCGAGCGACGCGGTGGTGGTGCGGGTAAAATAGGTCGAAGCCAAGGGATTAAACGATGATTGCAACATATGTTGACTCATCTTCGCGGCGGTCCGCATCGGGCGGACAGCGGCGTGCGTTAGTTCAAAGGCATGATAGAGCATTTGCTTCCAATCCTGTAAGTTGGACTGAACTTAGGCATGATTGTGCGCCGCATCAAGCAATTTCGCGATTGCAGCATGCACTATAACGTCAATTGCAACAGTAAAGCCTTTGACAAGGTAGGCTGCTTGTGGCACGTGACGGGGGAAATAGACCTAAAACACTTAAGGGGATTCCCATGCCCAACGAAGAATGGGGCGTAAAGCGCCTCTGTCCAAAATGTGCGACCCGGTTTTACGACCTGCAAAACGACCCGATGACTTGCCCGTCCTGCGGTTCCGAGTTTGATCTGGCGTCACTTCTGGATACCGGCAAATCAACAGTTTCCAAGGCTAAAGAAAAAGCTGCGGCGGAAGTTGTGGAACCGGTCGCCGACGATCTGGACGACGTTGAAGACGTGTTGGATGACGATTCCAGTGATGATGACGATCTGCTAGACGATGACGAGGACACGGTTTCCTTGGAAGAAGTCGCCGCAGTTGCGATCGAAGACGACGACAATTGATCTTGAAATTGTGCGTGGCTGGTGTTTCGAACTGAAACCGGCCGCGCATTACTCCGGCTGATGCATTAGGCGTCTATTAGATTCCGACACCCCGAAATTTCGGAATTGCGCCCGCACCAGCGGGAAGCGATTGACCGCCGGATGCGGAACTTCAGTGGCCACCCGTTTTATCCTGTATGAAATTGTGAATCCGTAGCAATTTTCAACTTGAATTCAGCGGTTTTAGTCCGTAGGTACACACCGTTGCCAGTTTCTGACGGGCAACAAAGGGGCCATAGCTCAGATGGGAGA
>DFBM01000161.1 GCA_002366645.1 Rhodobacterales bacterium UBA3080
AATGCACGAGAGGGGAAGAGCATCGCCCATTGTTTTCGATCCGTGCGATGTGCCGTAGTCTGCGCGATCACCCCAGCGGCTTCTATGCGTGGCTGAAGAGCCCTCTCGGCAAAAGGGCCGTCGAAGACCAGCGGCAGACAAAGTTGATCAAAGAGGCGTGGAAAGAAAGTGGTAAAGTTTATGGCTATCGTAAACTGCATGATGACTTGTGTGATCAAGGCGATATCATCATCGAACAATGGAGGAAGCATTACAACACCAGGAGACCCCACAGTGCATTGGGCTACCGCCCTCCGGCTCCGGAAACCACCACCCCGATGGACCAAAGGTGGATTACCTCCCGCGATGTGTATTCTTGGGGTAGCTCCTAATTCTTTTACGCCGCACCAAAATTTACCTCAAGATTCGCCAGAACCTTGTGTGCTTGTCTGGGTGTTAAAAGTGTCAGAGGCTCGACGAGATGAGCGTTCCTGCCGCCAACTCTGCCAGCTGTAAATTCCCAACCCCGTCCATATCAATGGGAACGCTATTGCGTGCCACTGTGTAAAGACTTCGTTAAAGACCAAAACTGCGACAAAGAATTGCAACGTTGGATTGAGATACTGAACAAGTCCGACAGTCGAATATTTTAGCCGTTTGGAAGCGTAGGAGAACAGGATAAGCGGACCCCCAGTCAGAATTCCGGAAAACACCAAAATCAGGGACAGTCGCAGATCGGACCCAAATACTGAGCCACCATTGCCGATGCCCGTCCATCCAAAAGTATGAACGCCAAATAGCCAAATGGCAGCGAGCGGCGAGATAAGCAAAACTTCGACAAAAACCGACAATACCGGGCCAGCGTTAACGCGCTGTTTCAGTAAACCGTAGATCCCGAAGGTGATGGCCAGAAATAGCGAAATCCAGGGGGTAGCTCCGAGCCCGAAAGACAGTGTTAGCACTGCGATCAGCGCCAGAATAATTGCGACAATTTGAGCGGGTCCAAAGCGTTCGCCCAACATTATGTAACCCAATATCACTGCAACGAGCGGAAATATATAATAGCCCAAGCTGGCTTCGACGGCCCAACCGGACTGTATAGAGAATATGAAGCCGAACCAGTTCAGTGAAATCATCACGGCGGTTACTGCAATTATGCCCAACGTCCGGTAATCCCTGAAGACCTGCTTCACCTCTGACAGCCGACCATTCAGGAGTATAACAACTCCAAAAAATGCCATACTCCACAAGGTTCTATGCGCGAGCACTTCCAGTGGCGGGACATGCGAAAGCAGCTTGTAATACAAGCCGGAGAGCCCCCAGATCGTACAAGCCAGAACCAGCGCCAGAATGCCTTTTGTTGCCTCTTTCATAATGAAACCCGTAGACAGAAAAAAGCCGCGACACAAGATGTCGGGGTCTGAAATTTTGAAGAACTACAATTCAAAAAATTGCGTCGAGTGTTGGCAGTTTAAGATTTATCTCGAGGGATTTAATTTTCCCAATTCGCGCAAATGCCAGGCGAGCGCTGTATTTGAAGAAATAACGGGTTTTCCTAAAATCTGCTGTGCGTCTTTAACCACGTTTAGCGCATGCAAATTCGTGCAGGAGATAAATATTGCCTGACATTCAGTGGTATCAATCACCCCGACGGCAGCTAGAATCGAAGCTTCGGAAATTGTTGCAACCGTATGTTCGTCCTCTTGCTCAAAGGACCCGAAGCTGGTGATCTCCAAACCCGCATCGATGAGTTTGGTTCTCATACTTTCGCTGACACTGGCAATATATGGCGTCAAAAACCCCAAACGCTTAACATCGTTTGCACGACACCACGCGATAGTCGCGGTTAAGGGGTCGGTAACCAACGTCGTGGGGCGTATTGAATTTACGGCTTTGGCGATATTATGGGGGCCGATCACTGTCGCGCCCGACGTGCAGGCATAACCTATTGCATCCAGTTCGACCCGCGGAAACATTTGCACGGCATGGGGGATTTCTTCCTCCATAAGGGCCAAAGTTTCGGGCGTGACTTCGGGTGCTGATGATATGCGGGTGTGGTATAGGGCGATTGCGGGGTCTGAAAACATCTGCCTAAATTCGTTTTCGATGGTTTCGTCGCTTTGCAGCACTATCAACCCTAGCCGCTTTATTTTTCCGTCCGCGCTATCCAATTCATACGGTATCGCCATGTCACACCCCAATCACTGGCAATTCGCGTGGTGCGCGGACCGAGAGCAGTTCCGGCGCTCCATCGCGAATAACGATGTTTTCCTCATGGACCATCATAACCCCGTCGCCAAGGCTCATCGAGGGTTCTAGCGTTAACACCATACCCTCGCGTAACACAGTCTGATCCCAGAGTGTATGCGAGGGCCACTCGGTCAACTGCATACCCAACCCGTGCCCCAAACGCCCAACGCTGCCGTCAGCGCCACCGCCTTTGGTAATCACCTTTTGCATAGCCTGAAACAGCTCGGCACAGGTTGCACCCGGACGGGCCGCGCTTAAGCCTGCTTCGGTGGCCAACCAAAGTGTATCATATAGTTTTCTGCTTTGGTCACTGGCTGTTGAAATGGCGAAATTCCGGTCAAAGTCGCAGAAATACCCGTCAAAAACAGCACCGGTATCGAGCATCAATACATCGCCGGCACAAATCGGGTCGTTGGACGGAGGCGAGATCACATCGTCGTACCCGCCGTGTCCGGCAGCACCCACCAGATAGGGAACATCGTCAGCACCATTGCCTAAACACGCGATCTTGAAAGCGCGAAAAGCTTCATCAAGCGGCTGGCCTTCCTGAAAAAGGTCACCAGCTTTGGAAAAGGTATCAGACGCGATGCCACAAATATGGGCAATTTTCTCGATCTCTCGTTCAGATTTGACCATACGGAGGCCGCTTAAAATGTCTGTTGCATCGACAAATTCACGCGCCTCGAGTCCAGTCCGCAACCGATCGAAATCCCGCAGCGGCATTCTAAGATAAGTCTCTGCCCCCAGCATTGTTCCAATCCGTGCACCGGATGGCGTCAGTTCGGCAATTGTTTCAATCAACAGGCCAACCCCGTCATCAACAGGATCAGGCGAGGACCACGTCCGGATATCGTCAAGCCACGTGCGGGCCATCACCGGCATACCTATTTCGGGTATCACCGCAACCGGCTTTCCCGTGCGCGGGATCAACATGAACCACGGGCGCGTCGGGCTTTGCCAAAACTGGGTGAGAAACCCGCTGAAGTATCGTAGCTCGGGTTCTGTGGTCAGGAACAACAGGTCGACCTGTTCCTCGCGCATTCTAGCCTGCGCTTTTTCCAGACGCTGTTCAAATTCGACCTGCGCAAACCCGCGCTTTGGGGTAGGGCGGGTCACGCTAGGCGTCCATGACTGCGGCGTAGGTTTCCGAGTCAGTGATCCCTTCAGACCCTATCAACAAGACCCGAGACTGCTCGGACAGACCCAACGCCGTCGCACGTTTCGTGTTCTGCATAATCGCAAGTAGTGCGGCCAGCCCAGCGATTGCGGATTCGCCAGCTGCGATAGGGGCGTCGCCCCCAAGCGGTTCGGCAAGTATTTTCAGCGATGGTTTCACGAGGGACTCCGGGACCGTAACAAAATCTGAAGCAGTTTCACGTAACACCTGCCATGCCATTTCGGATGGTTCGCCACACGATAAGCCGCCCATCCACGTTTCTTCCTCAATGTTTACGGAACGCGGCGTGCCGACTTTTGCTGACGCGAAAAGGCAGGCGGCCAGTTCTGGCTCAACGACAATCATTCGTGGTGCGTCATCGCCATAGATCTGTGAGAGGCGCGCGAATACAGCCGCTGCCAAACCACCAACCCCGCCCTGCACAAACACATGCGTCGGCGGAGCGTCAATCTGCGTAGCAATTTCGTCAACTAAAACGCCATACCCGGCCATCACATCGCGGGGCGGTTCGGTGTATCCTTCCCATGAAGTGTCGGAGACAACAAACCAACCATGTTCATTCGCTTGCTCACGGGCGATATTAACAGAGTCATCATAGTCTCCTTCAACCCGAATTACATCCGCACCGTATTGCCGCAACGCCTTCGCACGCCCTTCGGAAACCTCGGCGTGTATATAGATTTTACATTTGCAGCCAAAGCGTTGCGCGCCCCAAGCGAGAGATTTGCCATGGTTCCCGTCGGTTGCTGAACATAAGGTGATGCCGGAAACCTGTTTCGCATAGCGACCCGAATGTATGTCCTCCAAGGTCACTTCGTGTCCAAGTTGCCGTGACAACTCGCGCGCAAGGACCCGTAAACCAGCATATGCCCCACCCAGTGCCTTGAAACTTCCAAGCCCAAAGCGTTGGCCTTCGTCTTTGTAGTAAATTCCGGATACGCCAACGCTTTTCGATAGCGCGTCAAGTTGAACCAACGGGGTTGGTGAATATCCGTCCCAAGTCGTTATTTCGGCGCGGGCAGCTGCAAAATTCTCGGGCGATAGCAC
>DFBM01000165.1 GCA_002366645.1 Rhodobacterales bacterium UBA3080
TGAATAGTACCACATTCAAAAATGCACATGGCTTGACGGCGAGCGGGCATATGTCCACGGCGCGGGACATGGCGACGCTAGGGCGGCGGTTGTTTTACGATCACCCCGACTATTACAATTTGTTCAGCAGGATTGCCGCGGAAACCACGGTCAAGACGGTTTACAACACCAATCGCAGGTTTCTGGGTGCCTATCGTGGCGCGGATGGTATCAAGACCGGCTATACGAATGCGGCTGGCTTTAATCTGGTAGCCTCTGCCGAACGTGGAAGCGAACGGATTATTGCGGCGATGTTCGGCGGCACGTCGACGGCGCAGCGCAACGGGCAGGTGGCCAAGTTGTTGGATATGGGGTTTGAGCGGGCTCCATCTCGGGTGGCGACGATCAGACCGCCAGCATTGAACCTCGCAAGGCCGGGTGCGGCGGTAGTTCGGACCTCGGGGCTGGTTCGACGGGCCGAGCGTCCGTTTATGCGCGGTGGCTCGGTCGCCTCGCCATCGGCGGTTCTGATGGCGCGCAATATCGACAATCTGGTGAATGCGGTGGTCGAAAACAGCGCAGGTACGGAGTTGCAGGGGCTGGTTGAGTCCTTGTCCGTTCCGCGCGGTGGCCCTCCAGCACCGGCACGCCGGCCCGAAGGTTTCAGGGTTCCGGTGCAGGTCGCTAGTATCGGCCCGATTCCCTCCGCGAGTCTGACACCGCTTCAGGAATTCGGAGACTGGGCGGTGGAGCTGGGGAATTTTTCCAACCGGACCAACACCGAAAAATTGCTGTTGAAAACCGCACTGATGGATCTGGACGCCTTGCAAGGGGCGGAGCGCAAGGTCGAAGTGACTGTGGTGCAGGGCGTTACAATGTATCGCGCCCGCTTTGTGGGTCTAAGCGAAGCAGATGCGCGCAAATCGTGCTCCCGGTTGCTTGCACGGAACTCTGCTTGTGAAGTGATAAACCCGTAACGGGCGCAATTGCCGAGGCGAAGCCGAGGCTTGGCCCAACCGAAGGGCGGGAGCGCTCCCGCCTGTTTGCACAGTTGGGCCGGGCCTCGCTGCGCTCGGCGATCGAGCGAATAGGCAAAGTCAGAAATTAATTTGGACGTCTGGCAGTTTTAACGCGCGGATCAGATCACGGACTTCCTGTCGCGCGGCGATGTTCGACAGGGTCATTTTGTGTTCGCCCGTGTCTTTCAAGTCCAGCAGGGTCAGGCCATTCAGAAACAGTTCGCGGAAAACCACGCGTTCGGAAAATCCCGGTATGAGCCGGAAACCGATGCGTTCTGACAGTTCCTGCAATGCCGTTCCGACCTTGCGTTTGTTGCGGGCGTTGAGCGTGGCCATGCGGTTTCGCAGTACCACCCAGTCGACCGGTTCCAACCCGGCCTGGGAGCGCAATTGCCGCGCGCTCCAGACCATTTCGGAATAGATCGACGGTCCAAGGACTTTGCCGCTCGCCGGATCGAGTCGTGCCAGCAAGTCAAAATCCACCAGCGAGTCGTTCATCGGTGTAATCAGCGTGTCCGCTACCGCGTGTGCCATCTGTGCGTATCGAGTGTGCGCCCCCGGACAATCGATCAGGATGAAGGAGCACTCGGCCTCCAAGGTCTCGAGCGCCTTGGCGAAGCGTTTTTCTTCCTCTGCTTGCGCCGCCTGCTGGCTGTCCTCGTTCGATAGGCGCAAGTTCATGCGTTTAGGCATCGGCAGTTCGACATCATTGTTGGCGCAGAAGGCTTCGCGGTTGTCGATATAGCGGAACAAACTTTGCTGGCGCAGGTCAAGATCAATTGCGCCGACCTGATGGCCGGAACGGGAAATTGCTGTCATCAGATGCATGGCGGTTGTGGACTTGCCTGATCCGCCTTTTTCGTTACCCAAAACGATGATATGCGCCATTACCTATCCTTTAGAACGACAAAACGCGCCCCGATGGGGACGCGCTGTAATCTGTATATGATCCTGCAGATGCAGGAAAGATCAGAAGCCGAGACCTTCGTATTTCGCTTTGAACTTCGATACGCGACCGCCAGTGTCCATCAAGCGTGTGCTACCGCCGGTCCAGGCCGGGTGCACGGATGGGTCGATGTCGAGTACAAGGGTGTCACCCTCTGCACCGTATGTCGAACGGGTTTCGTAAGTCGTGCCATCGGTCATTTGAACCGTGATGGTGTGATAATCCGGGTGGATATCTTTTTTCATGTCTCTTGCTCCTTATGTGCGGACTGATCAACCTGCGGCAACCTCTTGGGTCCGGTAAGCTGTCGCCTCGCGAAAACTGATTTCGGGGCTATACCCAATGTCGGGCCTATGGGCAAGAGGAATGAATCGGGATTTGCAGGCGGTCGGTCGAATCTTCACTTTTTCATGCGGGATTCACGCAAAGATTTCAGGTCGGGACCTTCAGTGGTCGAACCGGCGATGGCATCCATCATTTCCTGATACTCGACTTTCTCTTTTGCAAGGGTCAGAGAATAGGCCAAAGCCGCGCCAGCCGCGAGACCACAAGTGGCCCATGTGAAATAACCGACTCCGCCGTAATATATCATCCGGTCCAGCGCCATGACGTCTGACATCGTGGCGTCCATTCCAAGTGTCATCACCGACCAACCGAACGGCAGCATAATCAGCACCATCGACAGCAGGAATAAATTGATAAACTGCGAGGCGATTCCCCAGATCGTGTGGTGGTTCGGGGGTTTCACCGCCGCCATCGCCGAGGCGCTGGCAACCGATACGCCCAGTAGTGCGAAAGCTATACAGGCGCCAAACAGCCAACCGCCCAGCATGGATACCGGAAACTCGCCCAGAACGTCGAAGAAGCGGGCGATGTCGCGCATGGAATCGATTTCCTTTGCCCGTTGGAAATCTGTGATGAATTCCGAATTCATCAATCGCAGCCCCGTAATCGTGGTTCCAAGACCGAATAGGGTGGTCACGGTCCACATCAGCGGCAAGTTAAATCGTGAGATACGGAACACGATCTTGCCCAGACTGTGCAATTCCGTGCCACGCGTAACGTTCAGGGCCATCATACCGCCCCGTATCGCAAAGATCGCGAGCAGGACCATGACGGGCTGCAAGGTCAGGATGATAATCATGCCAAGTGCAATGGGTTCATTCTGGAAAATCTCGAAGAGAAAGAACACGCCATAACCGAAGATTACGAGGACGGGCAGCCAGAAAAGGGCCACGACCAGTGACAACCATAGGGTGCGTAAGAAGAATGAACCAAACCACATGGGTTAATCATGCCGTATTTTGTTCGGCCTGAAAACCCTCTGATTTTTTAAAATGCAAACAAAAAGGGCGCCCATAAGGACGCCCTTTTGTAACTTCTTTACCGGCCTTACTTTTCTTTAAGCGGACGGTAGTTCGTTTTCTCGGCGATACGTGCAGATTTACCGCGACGGTCACGAAGATAGAACAATTTCGCGCGACGTACTTTACCGCGACGAACAACAGTGATGTTGTCGATGTTTGGCGAGTGGAGCGGGAATACGCGCTCTACGCCTTCGCCAAACGAAATTTTGCGAACTGTGAAAGCAGCGCCGATGCCTTTGCCGCCGTTGCGTGCAATGCAAACGCCTTCGTAGTTTTGTACACGGGAGCGTGTGCCCTCGGTCACTTTGTAGCCTACGCGAATTGTGTCGCCGGCTGCGAAATCAGGGATGTCAGCGCCAAGCGCTGCGATTTGTTCAGCTTCAAGCTGTTCAATAATGTTCATTTCAGTCGTCCTTTTTTGCTCGCCTTTTTGGCGATTGTTTGCGCGTCCGAGAGCTCTTGATCTTCCACCGAGTCCGCAATATGCGCTCGCCAGAGGTCGGGACGACGTTCCTTTGTTAAGGCTTTGGATTGGTCGGATCGCCATTTGGCGATGTTCGCGTGATGGCCCGAAAGGAGAATCTCGGGTATCTTGCGGCCTTCCCATTCCGTGGGCCTTGTATACTGGGGGTGTTCAAGCAAACCATGCGAGAAGGATTCCTCCTCGGTCGACTCAGCGTTCCCAAGCACGCGCGGTATAAGCCTAACCGTGGCATCAATCAAGGCCTGTGCTGCAATCTCTCCGCCGGTCAGGATAAAATCGCCCAAACTGACCTCTTCAACCTGCCGCGCATCGAGTACGCGTTGATCTACGCCCTCGAAGCGACCGCACAAAAGGGTGATGCCTTTAGCCTCGCTAAAACGCCGTGCCATCGCCTGATTGAAGGGTTTGCCACGCGGGGAAAGGTAAACCACCGGCCAATCTTCGCGGCTTTCGCCCTTATCGGCAAAGTCGATTGCACGACCAACGACGTCGGCCATCAACACCATGCCTGCACCACCACCGGCAGGCGTGTCATCGACGTTGCGGTGCTTGCCACGGGCGAACATGCGAATGTCGATCGGTTCCAGCGCCCAGAGGCCTTCTTGCAACGCGCGCCCGGTAAGTGACTGGCCGAGGATGCCGGGGAACATGTCGGGGTAAAGCGTCAGGACTTTCGCCTTCCACACGCCCGCGAGGTCCGGTTGGTCCTTGACCAAGGCCGTTGGCTTGCGTGTGGCACTAATGGCTATGCGTCCGTGTGATTTGCTGGGTTCCGTCATGCGGTGCTATTGTCATATTTCCGGCAAGCTGTCGATGGATTTGTAACAGGTGACCGCAAACGCAAACGGCCGGAGAAGCTCCGGCCGTTGCAATAACTGTTCACGATCAATTTAGATTGCGAAAGCGATCTTCAAACCAAATGCGACGGCATTGTTGTCGGTGAACGATCCGACGGTCGGTGCACTTGAATCACCAAGCCAGATGTATTTCGCACCAGCCGTGATTTCGGCGTTGCCCATTTTGTAGGTCAGCCCCGCCCCTAGGCTGATGTTGCCATCGGTAGGTGCCAATGGCGTAGGATCGGTGCCAAGCGCGGCTTCGTAGCCAACGGTAATTGCACCTGAAAGAGTGTCAGTGAGTTTGCGGCCAACACCAAGCGAGTAGGTGAATGTGTCGTTCTCGTAGTCGACCAATGGATTTCCGGTTGCGTCAGTCAGATCTGGGGGCGACAGGTGGAACTTGGACCATTCGACCCAACGGATCGATCCGAACACCAATGTCTTCTGGTTGACGCCACTTTGGAATTCCAGATTGACCGACTGTGGCGTCGTTATGGTCGTGGTGTCTCCGAAATCAAAGAATACTCCTGTTTCTGCGGTTGCATGTTCCGTCGTGATTTCCGAATGGTAGGTCAAAGCAACGCGAAGGGCCATCTCGGGGATTTGATATGCGGCACCGACGACATAGCCAAAGCCGGTATCCTCGCTTGCGTCAACTGTATACCCAAAAACATAGGGTAGCGAGGCGTTGGCGGCCATCGTTTGCATAACTCCACCGCCGTAAACCACGATGTTGTCGGTAACGTCATAGCTGGCAACGGCTGTGATCGCGCTGCTGGTTAGGTCGGCAAAGGTTTCCGAGTAGATAGAGCCGCTCACCGGATAATCCGCATTAGAGCCGAATGGTTGGTCGAAGATTACCGCGACACCGATTTTGTCGGAAGCGTCCATGCGGAACCCGCCCGCTGTCATAAGGTATGACGGTGCCATATCGCCAGTATCTGACCCAAATGCGTCACCCGATACCGTCGGGTCTACATACCCGAACGACAATTCGGCGTAGGTGCCTTCTTCGAAGATAATGCCAACGGATTGGCCTGAGCGGTCGATGCCGCCCGCTTGGACCATTGCCGTGCTGGCGAGGAGCGCGGCTCCGGCGGTTAGGGCTATTAGTTTCATGTTTCCTCCAGTGGATTTAATTATTTTTTCCGAACCTAGGGAGGCGTCATTACAAGGGTCAAGGTTGACCTAAGGGAAGTGGGGTGGTTTTGAAACTACTGTGACATATTTCGTTGCTTCTTGCGCCGTTTACGCAAGTACCGTCTCTTTTTCAGGCTTAAATCGCTATCATCAATATCCTGCGCGTTAAAGGTACGCATTTGCGCCTGCTCGATCTCGTCCAGTCCGGTGTTAAGTTGCTTTGCGGGTGCGAGCGTTTCCATGACGTCGGTGGGCAGATCCAATAACTGCAGGAGCGCGCTGGCAGGGCCAAAGTGTTGCGGCGACGTCACTTCAAGACGGGACTCAACCAGCGGGCGAGGAGATATGGCCTTCCGGATTTGAGTGATGATCGTATCGAGGTCTCCGGTCCGGGCATATTTGTGCGCGAATTCTTCTTCGGTCAGGGTGAACCGGCTTTGTTGCAACAGGTGCGAATAGGCGCTGCGCATCCATGATTGCCGCTGGCGGGTTGTGTATAGGAAAGTTAGGTCAACTTCGGGGCCGAAATGGTTGAGTGTCACGTCGCGCATGTCCTTGGCCAGACCAGCGGCGGCGTCGAAGGCCATAACCTTATCGCGTCCGGGCATGCGACCGACCAGAGCCTCGCAAGAAATCAGCAGTATCTGCCCTTCTTCCAGTGACAGGCGGTTTAACAGGTTGGTGAATTGGCTTTTGAAAGCAGCGCGAACGCGGCGGCGTCTGAGCAGACCAGTTGCACCGGTAACATTGCTGCAATCCCGCGCAGATTTGGCGACGTCCTCCATCTCGGGTTTCAGGACGACTCGAACGAAGGGGGACAGCGCGTCGGCGTTGATCTCTAGGAACCGTTGCAGCGAGGTCGTGCCGGTTTTGTGAAATCCGGGGTGGATTATGACGCGGGTCATTTTTCCGACGGGATAAATGCACCTTCGGGCGGGTCAATAACGATACAGCCCGCAGTCAGGTCAACGGTCGGCACGATGGCTTTGGTGAAGGGCAGCAGCACTTCGGACTTCAGGCCGGAACCGGTAATTTCGAGGATGTCACCCGCACCATGGTCATGCACGGCTTTGATTTTGCCCAACAACTCGCCACCGGTATCAAGCACCGCCAGTCCGATCAGGTCGGAATGGTAATATTCGTCGTCCGGCAGAACCGGCAGCTTGGCGCGTTCGGTGTAAAGCCGCGTGCTTTTCAGGGCGTCGGCGTCTTCCTTGTTGTCGACACCGGAAATGACGGCCGCGAACCCGCCTTTGACAGAGCGGGTGATACCCACGGTGTATTCTTTACCGTCTTCGGTCGTCAGTGGATTGTAGTCGCCAATTGCGGCGGGGTCGGCGCAAAAACTTTTGATACGCACTTCGCCCTTAACGCCAAAGGCACCGGAAATTGCGCCCACGCAGATCAATTCGGATTTATCAGTCATTACCGCTCCTGAACGCTGGCCAACAAGGCGTCACGTTTTTCCCATTCAACTTTTTCCAACTCCGGTGTCAGACTGGCCTCCACCGGCCAACCGACACACAGATACGCCACTAGCGCCCAATCCTTCGGGACGTCAAGGTCTGTTGCCAGTTGCACCGGATCAATGATCGAGACCCAACCCACCCCCAGCCCGTGCGCCCGCGCTGCCAGCCAGAAATTCATAATCGCCGAGACCACCGAATATCGCCGCGCTTCGGGCATAGTTCCAGCACCGAGCCCCGCACCCTTGTCGGTTTCATCGTCACAAAAAACCGCCAGTTGCACAGGGGCATCCCGCATACCCGAAAGCTTCAACCCCGCGTAAATCTTGGCGCGGTCGCCGGAATATCCGGCCAAGGCCTCCGCATTTGCGGCTTCGAAGTTCGAAAGTGCCAAAGCCCGCGCCGCGTCGGATTTAACGTTCACGATCCGCCACGGCTCGGATAACCCGACCGAAGGGGCCAACCGGATGGCATCCATCACCTTGGCCAGTAGCTCGTCGTCCACAGGCTGATCTGCATGGAAATGCCGCACGTCGCGACGCCAGCGCATCAGGTCGTGGAGTTGTTCGCAAAATTCTGCCGGAAACTGGTTCATGGA
>DFBM01000157.1 GCA_002366645.1 Rhodobacterales bacterium UBA3080
GATCGAAAGCGCAACCTTCACCGGACCATCCGCCGACACGCTTATGTTTTTCCTAAGCCGCAACGCGGCGCTCGATTTTGATGTTGGCTTGGTGCCCGGCGTATTCCTCGGGGCGTTTCTGGCAGCCGCATGGTCGCACGAATTGAAGTTGCAGGGTTTTGAAAGCGGCGCATCCATGCGTCGGTATCTGACTGGTGCCGCGATGATGGGGTTTGGCGGTATGTTGGCCGGTGGTTGCGCGATTGGTGCAGGGGTGACCGGCGGCTCGGCTTTCGCCTTAACCGCCTGGATCGCCCTGACCTTCTTCTGGATTGGCGCCGCTATAACAGACCGGCTGGTGGACAATCGTACTCCGCAAGCCTTGCCAGCCTGATTAACCTTGTGCCTGCTGCGAACCAAACGCGTTGATTTCTGCCGCCAGTGTTGCCGACAATTCGTTTACGCTGTCGATGATGAACATCGCCGTCGCATTGTCCATCAGGTAGCTGAAGTTCAGGCGCACCCAGCCCGGCTTCGCCAACTCGTTACCCGCCAGAATTTCGGCCCTTAAACGGTCCGAAGTCGCCCGGTCAATGCCAAGCAATCGATGCCCGTAAGGACCGGCGCACGCACAACCACCGCGGGCCTGAATGCCATATCGGTCACTTAACAAGCGGGTGAAGAACTGCGGGTCAACCTGCTGGCCAGCCGCGTCTTTCACTAAAAACGAGAAAATAGGCAAGCGGCTGGGTTTCTCGACCCCTAACAAAGTCAGATGCGGATTGCCGGACCACGCGTCGAAAGCCAAGGCGTTCAACTCGTGCTCTCGTGCTGTGATGGTGTCCTGACCAATCGCGTCCTTAACCATAAACACCAACGCGGCCCGAATGTCGCCGATCACGTTTGGCGTACCGGCTTCTTCGCGGGTGGCGATATCAGCGGTGTAGTCCTGCTCCCAAGGCGAAACGAACTCAACCGTGCCGCCGCCGGGCCAGCTGGGAATGTCCAGTTTCACGGCGCTGTCGCGAACGATCAAAACTCCCGAAGCACCCGGACCACCGGGGAATTTATGTGCCGATAGAATGACGGCGTCTTTTTCCGCATCGGTGCCGGTTCCCATGTCGATCGACAAATAGGGCGCGCCACCAGCGTAGTCCCATATCGACACTGCGCCGCGGGATTTCAGGATGCGGGTCACAGGAACCGTATCGGTTATAACACCCGTGACGTTGGACGCCGCTGAAAACGTTCCGATCTTCAGATCGGCATCCTGATGCTCCAATAACGCGCGTTCCAAAGCTTCCAGATCAGGACCACCATCCTCCGCCTCGGGAATCTCGACGACTTTGGCTTTGCTTTCGCGCCACGGCAATATGTTCGAGTGGTGCTCGTAAGGTCCAAGAAATACTACCGGATTTTGCGCGGCCTCAATACCTGTCAAAGCAACGAGACGATTCAGCCCTGCCGTCGCTCCCGAGCCTGCAAAGATGACCGAACAGTCGTCGACGGCATTGGTCAGGCGCGCAATTTCGGCACGCGCATCCTCGCGCAATTTGGTTATGTAGGCGCCGGTATAGGACGTATCGGTGTGACTGTTGGCATAAAACGGCAACACTTTGTGGGTTATGAAGTCCTCCACCTGCATCAACGCGCGGCCCGATGCGACGTAATCAGCGTAGACCAGCGGATTGTCACCGGCTTCTCCGGGGATCATCATGCCCTCGCCGATCAAGCCGGCACGCAGGTATTCGGTCGGATTCGTTACGTTCAGTGTTTCGCGAAATGATTGTAGGGTCATAAGGGGCTCCTTGTTGTGTGTATTTGACCCTAGTTTCATGCAATAATCATTATCATTATACTTGCAAAACGCCGTAGTGTTGTGTCAAATGATCGAATGAAAGATAATAAACCAGATCAAATTGACCAATCCATTTTGGCTGCATTGCAAATCGACTCCACGCTTTCGCAACGTGAACTCGCGGAAAAAGTCGGTCTGTCGCAGAATGCCTGTTGGCGTCGGTTGCAGGCGTTAAACGCCAGTGGAATTATCACCGGCTCGACCATCCAGCTGGACCGGCAGCAGCTTGGACTAGGATTGGTGGTGTTTGTAATGCTGCGAACCCGCCACCATTCCGCCGATTGGCTGAAGAGCTTCCGCACCCATGTCTCCACCATTCCCGAAGTTATCGACTTTTTCCGGATTGGTGGCGATTACGACTACATGCTGAAGGTCGTGACCGAGGATATGGCGAGCTACGACCGTGTGTACCAACGCCTGATCTCGAAGGTCGAACTGGACTCCGTCACATCCTATTTCGCGATGGAAGCGATTGAGGAGCAGCGGCCGCTACCGCTTTGAAGGCTCCGTCCGCCGGTGCTACCGCCCGATCAGAATTACTCTCCTGTCGGTTCGGTCAGAAAACACACCGATCGGGTAGGAAGTTGCTGAGCAAACGATGTTCAACACGACCAGAACCAGCGGACTATAGCTAGACCGGACTGTATTGCTTGAATTTCCGTAAATTCATGCATTTTGATATTGGTGTTTAACGGCAACTAAGCGGACAAAGTGAGCTTTCGCTGCAATTGCACCAATGTCGGCTTTGGGGGAGCTGTTCAACAAACGGTCGTTTTCGGTGTGATTTTGCCAGCGAACGAATGACTACTTTGAGCCCTTAGTTGCAATATGCCTAAATGTTCGATCATGCGTCGTTTCGTGTAGCGGTTATTGAGCCGAATAGTGTGTTGGTCTACCATTATGCAGTAAACTCGTTGAAATAACCAAACTTCCGGAAAGGAACACGAAGCATGATTGCCTACGTCACCGTCGGTGCTGATGACATCGCTCGCGCGAAACAGTTTTACTCTGCGTTCCTGCCAGCCCTTGAGTACGGGCTGGAGGAGGGTCCTGAGGGTCTGAGCTACGCGCTGCCCGAACAACCTGGTCAGTCTGCCGCTCCGCCGGATTTCTACATTAAACCAACCTTCGATGGACATCCGGCCTCGGCTGGGAACGGTGTTATGATCGCATTTGAGGCTCGCAGTCAAAAGCAGGTTCGTGACCTTCACTCCGCCGCGCTTGCCGCAGGTGGCTTTGACGAGGGCCAGCCGGGCTTCCGCGCTTCGTATGGACCGCATTTTTATGTTGGCTACCTTCGCGACCCTCAAGGCAACAAGATCGCACTGTTCTCCAACGATCCGGACGAACCCGGACGAGAAGGATAACGCGGGTTACACGGGCGGCGACAG
>DFBM01000135.1 GCA_002366645.1 Rhodobacterales bacterium UBA3080
TGTTTGGAACCGGCAATCGCCGCCAGTTTGTCCAGCCGCACGTCGGGCACGGAAACGACTCCGGTATTCGGTTCAATCGTGCAGAACGGGAAGTTCGCCGCCTGCGCCGCTGCCGTTTTGGTCAGCGCGTTAAAGAGTGTCGATTTGCCCACATTGGGCATGCCCACGATACCGGTCTTGAAGCCCATAACAGCCCTCGTTTGAAAAATACGTTTGCGGGGCTTCTAGGGCGCATGGGCCAAAGGATCAAGAGGGCTGAATACGCCGCGTCGCCCCGTTAATCCGCACCGGCGCGCCTTTTCCTTCCATCGGCGAGACCGCAAGGAACGAAGGTGCCCCCATATCGACGCCTTGATAGACGTTGAACGCACTCACCGATTTACCTGAATCACGCAAGTATCCAGCCAGCGCAGCGGCGGCTGCACCCGTTGCGGGGTCTTCGTAAACACCGTGGCCTGCAAAAGGATTGCGGCTGTGAACGGTTCCGTCAGTGTCCCGCCAGATCAGGTTAATCGTCACAAGACCGAATTCCTGCATCAATGCCCGCCCAGCGTCAAAATCATACTCCATATCGCGCAGTAATTCACGCGAGTTAAGCGTGATAATCAGATGCTCCGCCCCGCCATTGGCACGAGTCATCGGCAGGTCAGGATCGAGGTCACCTTCCTGCCATGCGAACAAATTCAAGGCACGCGACGTCAACTCCGGCTCGACAGCGCGGTAACTGGTCATTGGCGACTGCAACGTAGCCGCCCAGCCGTCCACCGTTTCGATCGCCTCGACGCTGACTTCGGTGTCATTCAGGATCAACGGATAAACCGCCGCACCGTTCGCCGCGCCAAGGGCCGCGCCCAGTGCAATGGTGGCATGCCCACAAAAAGGAACCTCGGCATCCGGCGCGAAATAACGGGTGCGAAACCCGTCGCCTTGCGGGGCGGCGAACACGGTCTCGGAATACCCGACCTCGGCGGCAACTTGTTGCATGACGTCCGGGTCTGGCAAAACATCCACCAGAACCACACCGGCCGGATTGCCGCCTTCTCCGTTCAGTGAAAACGCCGAAATACGCTGAATATCCATTTTCTTCCCCTTTGTTTTTAATCTGCTCCAGAAAACCTAGGCATCGCGGTCCGAGATTTAAAATGACAATTTTTGATGGAATCCATCACGACAGGCGTGGCGGGGTCAAATATTTCGTTGTGACGCATTGATTTTCCCCTTCTTATCAAGCAAACCATGCCCAAACCAAGGGATGCCAGAGATGACACGCATAGACACCAAATTTGCAGAACTTAACGCGCAGGGTAAATCGGCCTTCGTATCGTTTATCATGGCGGGCGATCCCGACTATGATGCGAGCCTCGAGATCGTGCGCGGGTTACCTGCGGCGGGTGTTGATGTGATCGAACTTGGCATGCCATTCACCGACCCGATGGCCGACGGCCCTGCTATCCAGTTGGCTGGCCAGCGTGCGCTGGAAGCAGGGATGACGCTGAACCGGACCTTGCAGATGGTGCGCGATTTCCGGACCGGCGATAACACCACGCCGATCGTGCTAATGGGTTATTACAACCCGATCTACAACAAAGGTGTCGACAAGTTCGTGGCCGAAGCGGTCGAGGCTGGCGTCGACGGTCTGATCGTCGTTGACCTGCCACCCGAAGAAGACGCGGAGCTGTGCATTCCCGCCAACGCCGCAGGTCTAAACTTCATTCGCCTGACCACACCGACGACAGACAACAAACGCCTGCCGAAGGTTATGCAGAACACCTCGGGCTTCATTTATTACGTTTCGGTTAACGGCACGACCGGTGCTGCCAGCGCCGAGGCCGACGTCGTCGCGCCCGAAGTCGCTCGTATCAAAGCCAGCACCGACCTGCCAATCTGTGTAGGTTTCGGCATCAACACTCCCGAAACAGCCGAGGCAATCGCCGGCATCGCCGACGGCGCGGTTGTGGGTACGGCGATTGTGAAGCAGATCGCGGACGGGAAATCGACGGCGGACGTTTTGGCGTTTGTGAAGACCTTGGCTGACGGGGCACATCGGGGGTAAAATCCGGTAAGCTAGTCGGGCAACCCCGGGACCAGTGCCGGCTTATTGGCACCCATATCTTCGATAACGGATACTCCATCGATTTCCGCGTCACCCCAACAGACGACCTTCCCGTCATCTACAGCGCAGTTGAATAGGCCACCTGTTCCAACTCGTGTGGCATTTGTTATTCCGGGCACCTTATAGGGCAATCGCGGGGTTGGGCTCTCGAAGACACCCCAACAAATTACTTCACCACGCTGAACTGCACATGCATGGAAGTACCCCGCATCAAGATCCGACGCGTTGGTAATATTGTCCACCTCGCCGATCCCGCTCGGACCTTCTGCCAATCGCAACGCGTCCGATCCGAGCTGACCTAGAATGTTCGGCCCCCAGCAAGTCACCTTACCGTCGGTTTGCAACCCGCAGCCAAAGTTCCGGCCGTTGGCGACATCGGTGAATTCGCCGAAATTCTCGACGCTGAATATTATCGGCTCGGACAATTTATAAATGAAGGGTTCATCTTTACTGGTAGGGTTGTCCGTGCCCCAACACGATAGCGAACCCCGATCAAGTATCACACAGGTATTGTTTACGCCGGCAGACATTGAAACCGCGCCGGTTACATACAGAACTTTTATCGGTTCCGAATACATTTCGGTATCACCAACCCCGAGTTCTCCACCAGTATTTCCGCCCCAACACC
Source organism: Rhodobacterales bacterium UBA3080 (assembly GCA_002366645.1). Taxonomy (GTDB): domain Bacteria; phylum Pseudomonadota; class Alphaproteobacteria; order Rhodobacterales; family Rhodobacteraceae; genus NORP23. The sequence goes on from DFBM01000135.1 coordinate 2,742, forward strand.
AGACCTCGCCTTCTATAGAAAGCGCACATTGATGGTCGTAGCCAAGGTCGAATTGAATGACCGGAGGCAACCCCTCGACCAGAAACGGAATAGTCGAAAGGAGTAGCTCGTTAGCTCTCAGTGACCGCTGATAATCCACCTCCCAGCACCAGAGGTTATTTTCCAGATCAACCGCACAGGAACCAAACCGCCCCGAGGCAATGGACGTCGCATATGGAAGGTTTTGCACGCGTTTGGCGATATAGGGGACTTCGGCAACCTTGCCGGGATAGGCACCCCAGCACCAAACGCTTCCGTTGTCGTAGATGGCACATCCGTGTGCCTCACCGACCGAAACGTCCGTGACATCATAAGAGAAATCCGTGCCCGCCAAAAGTATCAGCGTAAGAATTGATCCGATAAGAAATCCCATCCAACTCCTCCCAAACAATCAGGCGTTGGCGGTATTAATTCACTTTTTCGGCCGATTTGCGTTGATTCTAATCAATCCTATCACACGCGACCTACCCCTCCTGCGCCCCGACTTCTTCCAGCTTTTCCTCTAGCGCGTCGTAGTCCTCGCCGTCGAACCAGTGCACTTGCCAGCCGCAGGCTTCGGCGGCTTCGCAGTTGTCTTGGCTGTCGTCGATCAACAGCATCTCGTCGGGTTCGACCGAAAGTTCGTCCGAGACCATGTCGAAGAAACCTTCGTCCGGTTTGGCAACGCCCATCAGGCCTGATGCGAAAATGCGGTCCATGCGGTCGGCGAAGCCTAGGTCCTCGGCGATGAACTGGGTGCGCATGGCTTCGTTGTTGGTGCCTAACACGTTGCGTAAGTTTGAGCGCTTGGACGCCGCCAGCATGCCCAGCACTTTGGCGTCCAGATTATAATCCGCCTGAAACCAGAACTCCAAAACATTGCGAAGGTCGCCCTGATAGCCGACCGTTCCGGCCCAGTCGGAGACCGCATCCATAAGGTTCATCTCGCCGATCAGGATGTCGTTGAACTTGTCGTTGAAGATCATATCCGAGAATGTCTCGATCGAGTGACCGAATTCATCCTCGAAGCCTTCCTGCCAGAGGAAACGACCATCCACAAAATTCCGGTTCAGGACTCCGTCGAAGTCCCAGACGATTGTATCAACTGTGCTTAGGTTAAACATTTCTTACCCCAAAGTTACATCTAGGAACAACATCAGAACCAGCCCCGTCAACAGCCCCATGGTCGCGGAATTCTGGTGTCCGCTTCGGTGGGTCTCGGGGATGATTTCGTGACTGATAATATAGATCATCGCGCCTGCTGCAAAGGCCAGACCCCATGGAAGGAACGGTTCCGAAAAGGAAATGATCGCGGCGCCGAGCACCCCGCCCACCGGTTCGATTAGGCCGGTAGCACCTGCGACCAGAAACGCGAACCATTTGCCATAGCCAAGGCCACGTAGTGCCACCGCAACCGCCAGCCCTTCGGGCGCATTTTGCAGCCCGATACCAATCGCCAGCGTCATACCGTTAGAAATATCGCCACCGCCAAAGCCGATACCCACGGCCATTCCCTCGGGGAAGTTGTGGATGGTAATGGCAATCACAAACAGCCAGATTTTCGACAGATGATGCGGCGAGGCCCCATCCGGCCCTTCGATGAAATGCACATGTGGCAGGGCTTCGTTCATCATCGCCACGGCAAAAGCGCCAAGCAGGATACCGGCCACAACGATCCCGGCGGCAATTACCTCGCTGCCGCTGCGTTCGGTCGAGGCATCCAGTGCCGGCAAAATCAGCGAGAAGAACGACGCCGACAGCATAACCCCGGCCGCAAACCCTAGCAGCGCGTCGTTAGCCCGCTGTGGAATGGACTTGCCAAACAGAACGGGGATGGCGCCGACACCGGTCATCATTCCGGCGGCAAGGCTTCCGAGCAGTCCGAGGTAGACAATATTCACTGGGTATCTTTCAATATGATAAAGGTTCAAGACTCGCCTACCACCGGCACAAGAATTTGACAATGAGAGGAAATCCGCTTTTGTCCGGCGCGGCATACTGTTATTGGTCAATTGAAACGACCAAAACCCTAAAGAACGAGTCTGTATCATGCCCATCATCACAAATATCGACGATCTGAAGAAACTTGCTAAACGGCGCGTGCCCAAGATGTTCTATGAATATTGCGAAAGCGGTTCGTGGACAGAACAGACGTTCCGAGCGAACACCTCGGATTTTCAGGATATCCACCTGCGCCAGAAAGTTGCGGTGGACATGTCGGAGCGTTCGACCGCCAGCACGATGGTTGGGCAAGACGTAGCGATGCCCGTGGCGCTGGCCCCTGTCGGGCTGTGCGGTATGCAATCGGCGAATGGCGAGATAAAGGCGGCGAGGGCGGCCGAGGAATTCGGCGTTCCATTCATTCTTTCCACCATGTCGATTTGTTCGATCGAGGACGTAAAGGCCGCGACGACCAAACCGTTCTGGTTTCAGCTTTATGTGATGCGGGACCGTGATTACATAAACGACCTGATTGATCGCGCGAAAGCGGCGGGGTGCTCCGCGTTAATTCTAACGCTCGATTTGCAACTGTTGGGGCAGAGGCATAACGACATCCGCAACGGTCTGGGCGCGCCACCCAAGATGACGATCAAGAACATCTTCAACATGGCAACCAAACCGCGTTGGGCACTAGGGATGCTTGGCACCAAACGCCACAACTTTGGTAACGTCGTCGGCCATGTCAAAAACGTCGAAAACATGGGGACGCTGTCAGAATGGACGGCAGCACAGTTCGAACAAAAACTGACGTGGGAGCATGTGGCGTGGATCAAGGAACGCTGGGGCGGGCCGTTGATTTTGAAGGGCATTCTGGATGTCGAGGACGCGAAACTGGCCGTGAAATCCGGTGCCGACGCGATTGTGGTGTCCAACCACGGCGG
>DFBM01000166.1:0-314 GCA_002366645.1 Rhodobacterales bacterium UBA3080
GGATTTACAATGCTAAATCCGCGACCACCGAAAACCAGTTCGCCAACGACAATTCCGAAGGTAGCCGCCAATGCCAGTTGCCAGATCGGCAAAGCATCTGCGGCCAATATCGTAAAGATCAGCGCGGTCGCTACTCCATCCAAACCGAGTTTCTGCCGCCTTAATAACGAGAATATGAGCTGCCACCCTGTTATCACCGCGAGCGATACAACGAACGCAAAGCCAAGCGAATTTCCCCTATCGGCGAGTGACACCGCGAAAGGTAGTAAAAGACAAACGCCGAGGAGCACCGCGATCCGGTCTGTGCTCCAAAA
>DFBM01000166.1:335-5544 GCA_002366645.1 Rhodobacterales bacterium UBA3080
AAGTCATCCAGCGCTTCACGAAGTAATGCGGCATAGTCGTTCCCGCTCGAACAAAGATAGGATAGCAGCGCGACGTCCTCCTCCAGCAAATCTAAACACCCAAGCTTGCCCGCCTCTTCCCAATCCCCGACACTCAAGGCGCGCATAAGGGGGACCGGTAGAAAACTTTTAGGCAGAACCCCTTCGAGCTTCTCACTCGGGATTATTGCGGAAGGTCCGGCGCTCACCGCTTTGAAAATTGATCTACGCGTTCGTGGAGTCGGAATAACGGTAACTTGCGTGTCCCGAGCACCTAAATACGGCGTTGGATGGCCAGTCAAAATGGAACCTGAAAGCACCCGTTTGGCACCTTCCTTCAATTCATTCGAAAGCAACTCCTCCAGATTGGCGCCATTGACCGTGCGAATCAGGCGGGGATTTTTAACCATTGACCCGCCGAGCGATACAATTCTGTCTGCCGAAACTTTACCTTCCCTGAACAGGTGACCAATCGCGATGACATCCTGATAACCAATTTGCCAGATGGCCTGCCCTGCCAGCCCAAGCTTATCTAAATGAGTGCCCGCCAGTCCCGCCGGATGTTTGCCTCTAAATGTAGCAAACCGAATTTCATCACTATTGTCTGACGATAATTCTAGCCCCGGCGCCTGACAAACAGTGACGTTCGCACCCGACAAACTGACGAGAACTTCCAGCCCTTTGGAAAGGTCGGTTCGGGCAGATGCGATCACAATCGTTGGGTCAGCTGCCAGTGGATTCGTGTCGATGGCCGTTACCAGTATTGACTCGACCTCCGCGTCGGGGTCGGGGATACTGCCGAACGGACGGGTCCGGAGCGCCGTCCACAAACCGGTTTCCTGTAGCAATTCACGCGGTTTTTTACCAAGGTCAAACGATACGGCGGAGTCGCCACATTGCGAGATGACGATGTTATCCAGTCCGCGCCGACTGCCGCGGTTGATTGCCGATACGGTGCCCGAAATTGGTGAAGTGAATTGTATTGCAGGTCGGTTGCGATCGCGAAACAGTGCCTGACCGGCAGAAACTGCACTGCCGGATTCAACAAGCATTTCGGGACGAACACCACGAAAATCTGCACCGCTTAAAGCCACGCTCGTCACATTCGATCCATCTTCAATAGTCTGCACGGGCGCGCCATCAATCGGGACATCCACGCCGCCTCGTATTGAATATTTCATAGTGTGAACCGCCCCGCTCAATTCATTTTTTGTTGGCGCCATCACTGGCCGCCGCAAAGTCAAGTAATCAGTGGTTAACCTGCACTGTATTTAAATCTGGCAACATGACACAAATCAATGTTGGATTTATAGAATTCAGGTTATCATCCATCTGTTTATGCCAACTGGAGATTGAAACCATGAAATTATTTTTAAAAGTTGCCGTTATGCTGGTTATTCCCGTTGTTCTGGGCGTTTCTAATGTAGCATCCGCGCAGTCCACCAGCAATTTGCCATCAAAAGTCGAAGCATGGCTAGCCTCGCCACATGCGGATTCCTCGTCCGAGGCGTTTCGACACTGGGACGAAGACGGTGAAATTCCGACAGCCTGCGCGGCCTGCCATTCGTCCACAGGTTTCATGGACTACATCGGTGCCGATGGAAGTGCTGCGGGTCAGGTTGATATGGCTGCGGCCCCACGTACGGTTGTCGAATGTGCCGCTTGTCACTCCGCTACAGCCAGCACAATGGACAGCGCAAGGTTCCCTTCCGGTATGGTAATTGCCAACCTTGGGAGTTCGGCTACATGTAGCACCTGTCATCAGGGGCGCGCGTCAAGCAACTCGGTAAACGCCAAGACGGCGGGCCTCGAGGAAGACACTCCAAATACAGAGCTTGGTTTTATCAACGTGCATTACAGGGTCGCGGCGGCAACACTATTTGGGACCGAAGCAAAAGGGGGCTATGAATATGCAGGCAACGTTTACGATGGAAAATTTGTACATGTTCCGGGCTTGGATTCCTGCACAACCTGCCACAATCCGCACAGTTTGAAAGTAGCGCCGGAGAACTGTGTTAGCTGCCACAAAGTTGACATTCTAGCAGCCATCCGAACATCGACAATAGACTTTGATGGCAACGGCAATACGACCGAAGGTGTCGCCGCCGAGATCAACACGCTACATGCCGCGTTAGAGAAGGCTATACAGGCTTACGCAAACGAAGTCGTCGACAAGCCGATTATATATGCGCCCGGCGTATACCCGTACTTCTTCAACGATGACAATGCGAATGGTGTCGGAGAGCCCGACGAAACCATTTACCCTAACAGCTACAAAAGTTGGACACCGCGCTTGTTGAAAGCGGCCTATAACTATCAGTTTGTGGCTGGTGACCCCGGTGCTTACGCGCATAATCCGCGCTATACGATTCAAATATTGATAGACAGCATCGCGGATCTCGCGACCAAAGTGGCACTTGATATGCCGCAGACGGTTCGGCCTTAACGCCAGTTCACAGGCCTAAGTAAATGATGCGGCGACTTTAAGTCATCGCATCATTTGCATTTTGTCGGACATATACGTTTCCAGTTCTGCAACTGCGATTTGCTCTTGATGCAGACCAAGCCGCGTACGTCGCCAAAGGACGTCGTCGGCGGTACGTGCGAACTCGTGTTCCATTAGCCAGTCGATTTCAGTTGCATAAATTCCAACACCAAAGTTTTGCCCCAATGCAGCGAGACTGTCAGTTCCCGCGAGCATAATTCTGGCATCCGTCCCGTAGGTCTTTATCAGCCTTCTAGCCAGATCTTGACCTAGAAACGGAAAATCGGCCTCCAGCCCCGCAATCAAGCTATTCACACCGTCGACCGGAAAATTGCCGCCGGGCAAAGGGGTCTCGGCGGTCCATTCCCCGGGTAGCTCAGGTAAGAACTGTTCTAGCTTGGCAATCGCAGACTCGGCCAACCGGCGATAGGTGGTTATCTTCCCGCCAAATACATTCAGGACCGGCGCACCACCCTGCTCATCCAGTGATAGCACATAATCGCGCGTGGCCTCCGACGCCAATTTGGCACCGTCGTCGTATAGCGGGCGTACGCCGGAATACCGCCAGACCACGTCCTCCGGTGTCACTGGCTTATCGAAATACTCGGAGGCAAAGGCGCAAAGATAGTCGACTTCGGCATCCGAGCAAACCGCTTCACCAATTGCCCCTTCATGTTCTTGATCAGTGGTGCCGATCAGGGTGAATTCGCCCTCGTAAGGTATTGCGAAAACGATACGTCCGTCGGCGCCTTGAAAGAAATACGCGCGGTCATGCGCGAACAGCTTTTTGGTGACGATGTGACTGCCCCGCACAAGGCGAATTTTTTCGTGTGATGTTATGCTCAGCGTATTTTGAACCACGTCGCTAACCCAGGGACCGGCCGCATTTACAAGAACCCGCGCTTGTATGATTTCGGTTTCGCCAGACAACTTGTCGAGAAGTTCGACGTCCCAGATGCCGTCAACTCGCGTGGCTGAAACGACTTTGGTCTGCACTAGAATACGGGCACCACGCTCTTGCGCATCGCGTGCATTCAACACAACCAAACGGGAGTCCTGCACCCAGCAGTCAGAATACTCAAATGCCTTTCGGAACTTTTTCTTGAGCGGCGTGCCCAAAGCATCGTTGGCAAGGTTAAGCGTTTTGGTAGCCGGCAAAATTTTGCGACCACCCAAGTGGTCATAGATAAAAAGGCCGGTCCGCAGAAGCCACGCCGGACGCATGCCTTTGTGATACGGCAAGACGAACCGCATGGGCCAACTGATATGGGGCATCGCACGCAAAAGGACTTCACGCTCGATCAAAGCCTCGCGGACCAAGCGGAACTTGTAGTATTCCAGATACCGCAACCCGCCGTGGAACAATTTTGTCGAAGCTGACGACGTCGCCGAGGCAAGATCATTCATTTCTGCCAAAGCTACCGACAAACCACGACCGGCTGCATCTCGGGCGATTCCACAGCCATTCACCCCGCCACCAATGACAAAGATGTCGAAAACGTCGTTCGAACCGGAATTTGGCGCCACAATTAATTCCTTCAAATAATCGAGCTTAAAATGTTAACCACGGCAAAATGTGGAAACCAGCTGCTTCGGAAAACTAATTTAACGTAATAGCGCACTTGTGCAGCGGGCAACACCAATACTATGTTTTCTGTCAGCTATTTTGGGAACCAACACATGACCACCGATTTCAAAAAGACCAGATCTATGTTTCACCTGCCCGAAGGGATGATCTACCTTGATGGCAACTCGCTAGGGCCCCAACCCCTTGCCGCCACGAAACGGGTTGCTGACGTATTGGACAATGAGTGGGGAGAGATGCTGATCGGCGGCTGGAACAAGGCCGGTTGGATGCAACAACCCAGCCGTGTCGGCAACAGAATTGCGCGTCTGATCGGCGCGGAGAGTGACAGTGTGGTTGTGGGTGACACGTTGTCGATCAAAGTCTATCAGGCAGTAGCCTCGGCGCTGGAACTGCACCCTGACCGTAAGGTAATCCTGTCCGATAGCGGAAACTTCCCAACCGATTTGTATATGACCGACGGGCTTATTAGTTCGCTGAACGCAGGTCACGAATTGCGAGTGGTCGCCCCCGAGGAGGTTGAAGCAGCAATTGACGACACCGTCGCGGTTCTATTGTTAACTGAAGTCGATTATCGCACCGGCCGCAAACACGACATGAAACTCCTGACGAAAAAGGCTCATGATTTTGGTGTCGTCACAATTTGGGATTTGGCCCATTCGGCAGGCGCACTGCCGGTCGACCTTTCCGGCTGTAATGTAGATTTCGCGATTGGCTGCACATACAAGTATCTTAATGGAGGCCCGGGTGCGCCAGCGTTTATTTACGTGGCTCCCAGACTTGCAGACAAAGTGCGCCCTGCCCTTTCCGGCTGGCTTGGTCACGAGTCCCCGTTCGCCTTTGATCTGGATTACAAGGCTGGGTCAGGCGTCGAGCGGATGCGGGTAGGTACACCGCCTGTCATCGCGCTTGCCGCGCTCGAGACAGCGCTTGATGTCTGGGACATGGTGGATATTTACGACGTCCGCGCCAAATCAATTGAGCTGTGTGATTTGTTTATTCGCGAGGTCGAAACCCGTTGTCCGCAGCTAACAATTGATACCCCGCGAGACGGGGCACAACGTGGCTCTCAGGTTTCGTTTCGTTTCTCCGAAGGCTATGCAGCGATGCAGGCATTGATT
>DFBM01000006.1 GCA_002366645.1 Rhodobacterales bacterium UBA3080
GTCAGGCAGGTTATCAGGAACGATATCGCCGGATTCGATCATCTCGTGGTAAAGGTCGTTACCTTCACGTGTACGCTCGCCTACGCCCGCAAATACGGACACACCCGAGTGCACTTTCGCGATGTTGTTGATCAGTTCCATAATCAGAACCGTTTTACCAACACCCGCACCACCGAAGAGGCCAATTTTACCACCCTTCGAGTAAGGCGCCAGAAGGTCAACAACCTTGATGCCCGTTACGAGGATCGAGGATTCAGTCGACTGGTCAGCAAACTCGGGAGCTTCCTGATGGATCGAACGTGTTTCAGGTGCGCTCACCGGACCTTTTTCGTCAACCGGCTCGCCGATGACGTTAAGAATACGGCCCAATGTTGCTTCGCCCACAGGAACAGAAATCGGCGCGCCGGTGTCTGTTACTTTGGAGCCACGAACAAGACCTTCGGTCGCGTCCATCGCAATTGCGCGAACCGTGTTCTCACCGAGGTGCTGAGCGACCTCGAGGATCAGACGGTTACCGTTATTCTCTGTTTCCAGAGCGTTAAGGATCGCCGGAAGCTCGTCTTCGAACTGTACGTCGACGACCGCCCCGATTACCTGTGTAATTTTACCTACAGCTTGTGCCATTTTGGTTTCTCCAGTTATCAGAGCGCTTCAGCGCCCGAAATAATCTCAATAAGTTCGTTGGTAATCGCAGCCTGACGTGTGCGGTTAAACTGAATTGTCAGGTTGTCGATCATGTCGCCAGCGTTACGGGTTGCGTTATCCATCGCGGACATACGCGCACCTTGCTCTGACGCACCGTTTTCAAGCAGGGCTGTGAACACCTGCGTTGCAACCGAACGTGGCAACAAGTCGGCAAGGATAGAATCCTCGTCAGGCTCGTATTCATAGTTCGGAGAACTTGCATCGTCACCGGCATCCTCGAACACGGCAGGAATTAGCTGCTGTGCTGTCGGGGTCTGTTCCACAATCGTTTTGAAGCGGTTGAAAAACACGGTGGCAACATCAAATTCTGCAGCATCAAAGCGTGTCAGAACATCTGCAGCTATGTCATGGGCGTTTGCATATGCAACGTTTTTGACTTCGGACATATCCACATGTTTGATCATGAGGTCACCGAATTCACGCTTCATCTGCTCGCGGCCTTTTTTGCCAACCGTGATAATCTTCACAGTTTTGCCAGCTGCTTGCAGTTCTGCAATTTGCACACGCGCCAGTTTCACAATCGACGAGTTGAAACCACCACAGAGGCCACGTTCGGATGTTGCAACGATCAACAGATGCACGTCATCCTTGCCCGAACCAGCCAAAAGGCGTGGCGCGGTTGGACTGTTAGCAGCCCCTTTAGCCAAGTTACCAAGAACCGCGTCCATCTGCTGCGCATAAGGGCGCGCAGCCTCGGCGGATTCCTGGGCACGGCGGAGTTTCGCCGCCGCAACCATCTGCATGGCCTTTGTGATCTTACGAGTGCTTTTAACACTGTCGATCCTAGTTTTTAGGTCTTTGAGGTTCGCCATAGGCTAACTCCTTCACCTTAGGCCAAAATTACGCGAAATCTTTCGCAAACGCTTCGATTGCTGCTTTCACGGCATCTTCCAGATCACCTTTAACCTTGCGGTCATTGTCAGTGATGTCTTTCAGAAGGTCCGCGTTATTCGCACGCAAGTGGTTCAACAAACCAGCTTCGAAACGGCCAACCGATTTCACGTCAACGGCGTCAAGGTAACCCTTGGTGCCTGCGTAAATAACGATAACCTGCTCGGCATTCGTTAGCGGCGAGTACTGTGGCTGTTTCAGCAGCTCAGTCAGACGCGCACCACGGTTAAGCAGAGCCTGTGTCGAAGCGTCGAGGTCTGAACCGAACTGGGCGAACGCAGCCATCTCGCGATACTGAGCCAATTCCAGTTTGATCGAACCCGCAACGGATTTCATTGCGTTTGTCTGCGCCGAAGAACCAACACGCGACACCGATAGACCGGTGTTAACCGCAGGACGGATACCTTGGTTGAACAAATCGGTTTCGAGGAAGATCTGACCGTCGGTGATCGAAATCACGTTCGTCGGAATAAACGCCGAAACATCGCCACCTTGCGTTTCAATGATCGGCAGAGCCGTCAACGAACCAGCGCCATTGTCTTCGTTTAGTTTCGAAGAGCGTTCAAGTAGACGTGAGTGAAGATAGAAAACGTCGCCCGGGTAAGCTTCGCGTCCGGGTGGGCGGCGAAGAAGAAGCGACATCTGACGATAGGACACAGCCTGCTTGGACAGATCATCGTAAATGATCAGAGCGTGGCGACCGTTATCACGGAAATACTCGGCCATAGCTGTCGCAGCGTATGGTGCAAGGTATTGCATCGGTGCAGGCTCGGAAGCCGTAGCGGCCACAACGATCGAATATTCAATCGCGCCAGTTTCTTCCAGCTTCTTAACCAACTGCGCAACTGTCGAACGTTTCTGCCCGATAGCAACATATACACAGTAAAGCTTTTTGCTTTCGTCGTCGCCAGCAGCGTCATTATACGCTTTCTGGTTCAGGATCGCATCAAGCGCCACAGCAGTTTTACCTGTCTGACGGTCACCAATGATCAACTCGCGCTGGCCACGGCCAACAGGGATCAGAGCGTCAACGGATTTAATACCGGTAGCCATCGGCTCGTGAACCGACTTACGCGGGATAATGCCAGGCGCTTTAACGTCTGCAACACCGCGTGTTTTTGTTTTGATCGGGCCTTTGCCATCAATTGGATTACCCAGACCGTCAACAACACGACCAAGAAGCGCATCGCCCGTAGGAACGTCCACGATGGACTTCGTACGTTTAACTGTGTCGCCTTCTTTAATGTCACGGTCTGAACCGAAGATAACAACACCAACGTTGTCGACTTCAAGGTTCAGCGCCATTCCGCGGATACCACCGGGGAATTCAACCATCTCACCGGCCTGAATGTTGTCGAGACCGTGCACACGCGCAATACCGTCACCGACGGATAGCACGCGACCGACTTCAGCAACTTCGGCGTCCTGGCCGAAATTTTTGATCTGTTCCTTGAGGATTGCAGAAATTTCTGCAGCTTGGATGCTCATTATCCGACCTCTTTCATTGCGTTTTGAAGATTGGAGAGTTTCGAGGCAACCGACGTATCGATCATTTTCGAACCCATTTTAACAATAAGACCGCCAATGATACTTTCATCGACAGCCATATTAATAGTGACATCCTTGCCAACACTCTTGGAGAGTGCCTTGGCGAGGCTTTCCTGTTGTGCCTTCGTCAGCTTTTTAGCGGCTGTAACGTCGGCGGAAATTTCGCCGCGCGCTTGCGAGGCCAGCGCCTTAACGGCGGTAATCAGTTGTGGCAAAACGAATAGACGACGCTTGGTTGCCATCAAGGCCACCGTGTTGCCGACTTCACTGCCGATATTCATCTGCTTGATCAGCTCGGCCATAACGTTGCTTTGCTGTTCGCGTGTATAGATGGGCGAGGAAATCAGATCACGTAGCTCGGCACTTTCGCCAAGCGCGGCTTCCAACGCGGTAAGGTCTGCCTCGACAGCAGGTAGAACCGATGCTTCATTGGCAATTTCGAATAGTGCGGTAGCATAACGACCCGCAACTCCCGATGTTAAAGAACTAGCGTCAGACACGTAAATCCTTCCGATCCAGCTTGTCCGACCACAGCGGGCCGGAGTGCATTAGTGTTTCGAGCTTGCATGACAAACCCTTTGAAATCCGCGCGGTGATACCAGAGGTATTGCTTTGAGGCAAGTGGTCGAGCATTTTGCTCATGAAAAAAATCTTACTACTTTTCAAGGACTAAGCTTCTAGCCCCCACAAACTGCGACGCTTTGCACCGGTTTAATTGCTGCAAAATTCGGTTGTTAGCAGTGTTTATTGATTTTTGGCCGGTTTCGCATCGAATCTTTCCGAAAGAGAGAGTTACTTAACGGTTCCGACTCCTGTTGGCGGCAGGTTTCGGTTTTGGCTTTGTTAGCCCTTCCAACACCCCGAGCGGCACTTTAACAGCCTCGCGTAAACCATTTTTTGGCGTTGCATAGACCTGTTTTGTTGCTTCCACCAGCAACGCCCCCGCTACCATCCGGGAATCTAGCCGCTTACCAAGACCCTCCCAGAATCGCGCCGACTTAAGCCAATAAGGTTTATGGCTGGGCGGTGCATATAAGGCAGATACAACTCGGTCCGGCTGAAAACGGTGCTTTCGCAACTGCGCTTCGAACTGCGAAAGACTATAAGGACGACCATATCCGAAGGGCGTCACATCACGGCGCGCCCACATGCCTGAACGGTTCGGCACAATAAACACGACCTTTCCGCCCGGTGCCAGCACCCGCCAGATTTCATTGAACAGCTCCGTCGGATGGTCACAGGTTTCAATGCCATGTGCTACAACCAACCTGTCCACATAACCAGCCGGTAGCGGCCAATTGAACTCATCGACCAGAGTCGACAAGTTCGCTTCACCCGGCGGCCAGTGCATCACACCCTGCTGTCCGGGCATCAGGTTCAACACTTTTTCCGAACTATGCAGAAACGGCCGTAGAAACGGCGACGCGAATCCAAAGCCGGCGACGATCTGTCCATCGGTAACTGGCCACAGGCCGTGCAAAGCCTCCTGCAACGAACGTTGGGCTGAACGGCCAAGTTTCGTGCGGTAATAGAAGGCTCTGAGATCTACGACGTCCAAATGCATTGCATCACCCTAATCTATAGGTCAGACTTTCGTAAACCTCGAAGGAGACTGACATGACGTTAGAAATTATCACCATTCCCTGCCTCGCGGACAACTACGCTTTTCTATTGCGCGACAAGGCGACTGGAAAAGTAGCGTTAGTCGATGCTCCCGAATCTTATCCGATCGAGGCGGCCCTAAAGGAAAAAGGCTGGGGTCTGGATATGGTCCTTCTGACACATCACCACTACGACCACGTCGATGGCCTGCCTGAACTTGTCGCTGAATATCACCCTGTCGTTGTCGGTGCCAAAGCCGACGCGTGCCGCCTGCCCTCTCTGGACTTGGCCTTAAACGAGGGCGACACATTTATGCTGGGCGAAACCAAAGGGCATGTGATCGACGTTTCCGGTCACACCATCGGTCACATCGCTTTCAACTTCCCAAGCGCCCACGCTGTGTTTACGGCTGACAGCCTAATGGCACTAGGTTGTGGTCGGTTGTTCGAAGGCACGCCCGAAATGATGTGGGGCAGCTTATCCAAACTCGCCGCACTGCCGCCTGATACGGTCGTATATTCTGGCCATGAGTATACTGCCTCGAACGCCAAATTCGCGCTGTCTGTGGAGCCAGAGAATGCCGCCCTGCAATCTCGCGCCCAAAATATTGCATCGAAACGTGCGCAAGGTGTCGCGACCATTCCGTCTACCTTATCCGAGGAACTCGCAACCAATCCATTCCTGCGCGCGGCGCTGCCCGAATTTAAATCAGCCGTCGGCATGTCCGACTCCAGCGACGTCGACGTTTTTGCGGCCATTCGGAAACGGAAAGACAATTTTTAAGCAATCCACCCAACCTCACGTTGATTTCATGACTTTTTTGCTCAAGATTTCGCCAATGTTACAACTTTGCCCTTGAACACCGGCAAATAAACCCGAAATTTAGGAACCAGAGGTATCAAACCCTCATGTTGCGGTATTCCCCGCAGCGCTAAAATTGAAGGACACGCACTATGCCATCATTCTCCAGCACGCTCGAAGCAGCCATCCATCAAGCGATCGCGCTTGCCAATGAACGCCGTCATGAACTGGCGACATTGGAACACCTGCTCTTCACGCTGGTCGACGAACCGGATGCGGCACGTGTTATGCGAGCCTGTGGCGTGGACCTTGACGGCCTGCGCAAATCACTTGCCGAATACATCGACACCGAACTGGATTCGCTGGTTTCCGATATCGACGGTTCCGAGGCGACGCCGACCACAGGTTTCCAGCGTGTGATTCAACGCGCCGCGATCCATGTGCAAAGCTCCGGCCATAACGAAGTGACGGGTGGAAACGTTCTGGTTGCCATCTTCGCCGAGCGCGAAAGCCATGCCGCCTACTTCCTGCAAGAACAAGACATGACCCGCTACGACGCCGTTAACTTCATCAGTCACGGTGTCGCCAAAGACCCGCGTCTTGGTGAAGAACGCTCGGTCAGGGGCGCGGAAGAAATCCACGAAACAACGGCGGAGCCGGAAGGCAAACCCGAAGAAACCGCACTTGAAAAGTATTGTGACGACCTGAATCAAAAGGCGCGTGAAGGCGACGTTGATCCGTTGATCGGACGTCAGCACGAGGTTGACCGTTGCGTTCAAATTCTTTGCCGCCGCCGTAAGAACAACCCCCTGCTGGTTGGCGATCCGGGTGTTGGCAAAACCGCCATCGCAGAAGGTTTGGCACGCAAAATTATCGACGAGGAAGTTCCCGAAGTGCTAGCCGGCGCGACGATCTATTCCCTCGATCTCGGTGCCTTGCTGGCAGGAACCCGTTATCGCGGCGATTTCGAGGAACGCCTCAAAGCGGTGATGAAAGAACTGGAAGATCATCCCGACGCGATCATGTTCATCGACGAAATCCACACGGTAATCGGTGCGGGTGCGACGTCCGGCGGCGCAATGGATGCGTCGAACATTCTGAAGCCAGCCCTGCAAAGCGGCAAGCTGCGGTGCATGGGTTCGACGACCTACAAGGAATTCCGTCAACATTTCGAAAAAGACCGCGCCCTATCGCGTCGCTTCCAGAAAATCGACGTGAACGAGCCGAGCATTCCGGATTCGATCAAAATCCTCATGGGCCTGAAACCCTACTTCGAGGAGCACCACCACATCCGCTACACCAACGA
>DFBM01000097.1 GCA_002366645.1 Rhodobacterales bacterium UBA3080
GGTCATAACGGCGGCACTGGTGCCTCGCCTGCCACGTCGATCAAATATGTCGGCCTGCCGTGGGAGATGGGTCTGACCGAAACGCATCAGGTTCTGGCGCTAAACAACTTGCGCGACCGCGTAACTTTGCGCACGGACGGCGGTCTTCGGACCGGTCGTGACATTGTGATTGCCGCAATGATGGGGGCCGAGGAATACGGTATCGGGACCGCGGCGCTGATCGCAATGGGCTG
Organism: Rhodobacterales bacterium UBA3080; assembly: GCA_002366645.1. Taxonomy (GTDB): domain Bacteria; phylum Pseudomonadota; class Alphaproteobacteria; order Rhodobacterales; family Rhodobacteraceae; genus NORP23. Next base: position 234 of record DFBM01000097.1, read on the forward strand.
TATCATGGTGCGTCAGTGCCAGTCGAATACATGTCCTGTCGGCGTTTGTGTGCAGGATCCGAAGCTGCGTGCGAAGTTTACCGGTAGTGCCGACAAGGTTGTAAACCTCATCACTTTCTATGCGCAGGAAGTGCGCGAGGTGCTGGCTTCGATCGGCGCGCGTTCGCTGGAAGAAGTTATTGGACGGGCAGACCTGCTGACGCAGGTTTCGCGTGGCTCGGCGCATCTGGACGATCTGGATTTGAACCCGCTATTGATCTCGGCAAGCGAGGCTGGCGAGATTACCTATGATCGCCATCGCGAACGCCAAGTGGTGCCCGATACGCTGGACGCCCAGATTGTTGAGGACGCGCAGCCGTTCTTTAATGACGGTGAAAAAATGCAGCTTTCCTATTCGGTGCAAAATACGCACCGGACGGTCGGGACCCGGGTTTCCAGCCATATCGTCGGAAAGTTCGGAATGCGCAACACGCTTCAGCCGGATCACCTGACGGTCAAACTGACGGGTTCTGCCGGTCAGTCTCTGGGGGCCTTCGCAGCACCCGGCCTGAAAATCGAGGTGTCGGGCGATGCCAATGATTACGTCGGCAAAGGTCTGTCAGGCGGTACGATTACGCTTCGCCCACGGTTGGGTAGCCCGCTGGTTGCGGCGGACAACACCATCATCGGCAACACTGTGCTTTACGGTGCGACCGACGGTAAACTGTTTGCTAATGGCCGTGCCGGTGAGCGTTTCTGCGTTCGCAACTCCGGCGCGCAAGTTGTGGTCGAGGGCTGCGGTTCGAACGGTTGTGAATATATGACTGGCGGCGTTGCGGTTATCCTTGGCTCAATCGGCGAGAACTTCGGAGCAGGTATGACCGGTGGTATGGCGTATATTCTGGATCCGGAAGACAAGGTGAAATGCCTCGTGAACATGGAAACCCTAACTGTTCAGACCGTTCAGTCAGCGCATTGGGAAGCCCAGTTGAAAGGCTTGATAGAGCAGCACGTCGAAGAAACCGGCAGCCCACAGGCGCAAGAAATTCTATGCCGTTGGTCCGAGATGTTGCCGCAATTCAAGCAGCTCTGCCCCAAAGAAATGGTCACACGAATTCCGCATCCGCTTAGCGATGTTGAAACTGCGGCCACAGCCTGATACTTGCTGGTCCGGAGGCAACTTCGGACCAGTATGACATGGCGCGACCACCAAAACCAAAGCCTGTCGAGGCTCCAAAGCCGAAACCAAAGCGTGACTACTTTTTCCCTGTCCGTGTGGTAATCTGGTTTTTCCGGCCGTTCGTGAAGTTTGCACTGATTTTACTCGTCATATCGACTGCCATTGTTGGTATTTTCAAATGGGTTAACCCGCCGCTAACCTATTTAATGTATTCGGAATACAGTCGCCTTGGTGCGATTCAGTATGAGTGGCGCGACCTTGAAGATATGTCGCCCTACATCCCGCTTGCCGTGGCCGCCGCTGAAGACGCGAATTTCTGCGAGCATAACGGCTTCGACTTCGAGGCAATCGAGATGGCAATTGAGGAAGGCTCAGGCCGCGGCGCATCAACAATTTCTCAGCAAGTCGCCAAAAACCTGTTCCTATGGCCCGGTCGAAACTGGTTCCGCAAAGGACTGGAAACCGGCGTCACCGTTCTGATGGAGGGCCTGTGGTCCAAACGACGGATCATGGAGGTTTATCTGAACATCGTCGAATTCGACGAGGGCATCTTCGGGGTTGAAGCGGCCGTTGCAAAACACTTCACCACATCGCCGGAAAACCTACGGGTTTCCGATGCTGCACGGTTAGCGGTTGTGCTACCGAACCCGAAAGAAAGGTCCGCGAGCGGTCTGTCCCTGACATTGGAACGGCGCGCGAGCCGGATATCAATTGGTGCGACAACGTTGCGCGACGAGGGCCGCGCAGATTGCTTTCTTCCCTAACCTTCTTCTTGAATTGTTGTCGTAATCAGCCCATGAAGGGTAAAGATTTACGTTCAGGACTTCCAAATGTTGCGCTTATACCACCTGCCCCTTTCACCATTTTCTCGCAAGGTCCGCCTTGTTTTGGCGGAAAAACGGTTAGACGTAGAACTGGTGGTCGAATACCCGTGGGAAAGACGGCTGGACTATTTGCGACAGAACCCTTCGGGCAAAGTACCGATGTTGAAAGACGAAGGGCTGGTTTTGGCGGACTCAGCCGCGATCTTTGAATATCTCGAAGAAGTATATCCGGCGGTTCCGCTACTGCCGACCGACGCCGCAGACCGGGCCGAGGCGCGGCGGTTAGCGGCGTGGTTTGACGATAAATTCCATCACGAAGTAACGATGAACCTTCTTCACGAACGCATTAACAAGAAGCTGATGAAATCAGGTTATCCGGACAGCCAGCGGATCAAGGCGGGTGCGAAAAACATCAAATATCATCTCGATTATATGGGTTGGCTTCTAGACCAGCGACGCTGGTTGGCCGGTGACCACATGACGATCGCGGATTTCGCGGCTGCGGCACAGCTTAGTTGCCTCGACTACATCGGTGATATTGATTGGGAACGCAGCGAAGCAGTCCGCGATTGGTATTCCAAAATCAAATCGCGCCCGGCGTTTCGCCCCCTTCTGTCTGATCTGGTTCCGGGCTTCGTTCCTCCGTCACATTACGCCGATCTGGATTTCTAAATGGGTACGGCCGCAAACGACGGTCTACTGGATCGCTTACGTGAACATGCGTTGGCGGAAGGGTTTTCGGGGTTTGGCGTATGTTCGCCCGATGCGATCCCCGAGGCAGCCGCGCGGTTGCGGAAGTATGTCGAGGGCGGCTATCACGGTGACATGAAGTGGATGGCCGAACGCCAGAACTGGCGTGGCGATCCATCCGAGTTGTGGCCGGAAGCACGATCGGTGATCATGTTGACCGAAAATTACGGCCCCGCCGACGATCCGCTACGCTTGCTCGAGATGAAGGATCGCGGGAATATTTCGGTCTACGCGCGAAATCGGGATTACCACGATTTGGTAAAGAAGCGCTTAAAACGTGTCGGTCGCTGGTTGTTGGAGCAAGCTGGTGGTGACATCAAAGTGTTCGTTGATACGGCACCGGTGATGGAAAAACCGCTAGGGGCGGCCGCCGGTCTCGGTTGGCAGGGGAAACATTCGAATCTGGTTAGCCGCGATCAAGGAAGTTGGTTTTTTCTAGGCGCGATTTTCACGACGCTCGATTTCACCAAAAACGAACCAGAAGTAGATCATTGCGGTAGTTGTCAGAAATGTCTGGATATCTGCCCGACGAACGCATTTGTGGGGCCGTACAAACTAGACGCCCGAAAGTGTATTTCCTACCTGACGATCGAGTATAGCGGTCCCATCGACGAAGCCCTTCGGCCGATGCTGGGAAACCGGATATATGGGTGCGACGATTGTCTGGCCGTTTGTCCATGGAACAAATTTGCGTCTGTCACCAAAGATGCGAATTATTGGGCGCGGGTTGAGCTACAATGTCCGAAGCTGGCACATCTGGTAGCCCTCGATGATGCGAGTTTTCGTGAAGTGTTCAGCGGATCACCCATAAAACGGATCGGGCGGAACCGGTTTGTTCGAAATGTGCTTTATGCCATTGGGAACTCGGGTGAGGCTGGTCTGCGCGAGTACGTTCGCCCACTGCTTGGCGACGAAGACGCCGTTGTGCGGGACGCCGCCGAATGGGCGATGAAGCGACTATCGGCGCAATAAAAAACCCGACACAAAGGTCGGGTTTTTCAATTCTGTATTTTGCAAAGCTTAGTGCAGCTTTTCACCAACGACGGCTATAGCATCGTCAATCAGCCCACCAGCGTCTTTGGCTGACATGTTCGCGGCGATAACTTCGCCAGCAGCCGCAATAGCGATGTTAACCGCTTTGTCTTTGACTTCACGAACGGCAGCTTCCTCAGCAGAAGAAATCTGATCCACAGCAGCCTGAAGACGACGAGCAATGCTGTCTTTCAGGTCGGCTTTGGCAGCTTCAGCAGCGATCTCGGCTTCGGTTTTGGCATGCTCGATGATGCCTGCGACCTGACCCTCAACCTCTTTGTGCTTACGCTCGAAAGACGCCAGAATAGTCTGGGCTTCTTCGCGAAGGGCACGTGCCTCGTCGATTTCGGATTTGATGCCATCAGCGCGATCGTCCAGCATTTTGGTGATTAACTTCGGCACACCGAAGTAAACCAGAACGCCAAGGAAGATCACGAAAGCGATCAGAACAACAAAGTTCGTGTCGTTTAGGCTGTACCATGCATAGTCACCACCAGCTGCGAACGCCGGAGTAGCCATCAAGGAAGCCATAAGAGCAATACGTTTCATAATCGTTTACCCTTTCAGACGTGCAGCAACGGCTGCTTTGAGTGCTTTATCATCTGAAGCCGATGGCATGATCGCAGCAACGATGTCGTTGGCGGCAACGCCAGCAACTTCTTCAATGCTTTTCAATGCGCTTGCGCGAATCTCGTCGATACGCACTGCGGACTCGGCGGATTTGGCAGCGATTTCAGCGTCGGCTTTGGCAATTGCCGCGTCGACATCAGCTTTGATCTCGGCTTTGGCTTCACCAGCGATGCGCATCGCTTCGGCGCGGGCTTCGGCCAGGGCGGCGTTGTACGCAGCCTCGGCTTCTTCCGCTTTGCGTTTGAATTCAGCAGCCTGTTCGATGTCGTTTGCAACGGCGTTATGTCTGTCGTCGATCACCGAACCAATACGTGGCAGAGCCACTTTGGCGATGATGAAGTACAAAACAGCGATCGCCACAACCAGCCAGAATATCTGGTTTGGAAATGTCGCAAAATCGAGCTGTGGCATTCCTACGGAAGTTTCAGCTGCATGTGCGGCGTCTTGAGTTGCCATGTTATTCTCCGATAGCAGGGCGGGCCACGTCTAGCGCGGCCCGATGCAATCCATTTACGGCCACGCGTATCGTGACCGCAGTTCGGCGGTTTGCTTAAACAGCAAACATAAGCAGAAGTGCAACGAGGAACGAGAAGATCCCCAGAGCTTCCGCAAACGCGATGCCGATGAACAAAGTAGCTGTCTGTTCGCCAGCAGCTGCCGGGTTGCGAAGTGCGCCGGACAGGAAGTTACCTGCAACAAGACCCACACCAATACCAGCGCCGCCCATACCGATGCTTGCCAAGCCTGCACCGATCATTTGACCCATTACTGCGATATCGCCTTCCATAGTATTCTCCTTTTTGGAATAGCTAGATTAGTTTGTCGACCCTAGTGGCTCGGATGCAACGCATCGTTGAGGTACACCACAGTCAGGATTGTGAAAACGTAAGCCTGAATGAAGGCTACGAGTAGTTCGAGGCCGTAGACCGCGACAATTGCGGTTATCGGGATAACAGCCCCAATCCCCAGTGCGCCGGCGAAACCGGCGAACACTTTGACCACCGCGTGACCAGCCATTAGGTTTCCACCAAGACGGATGGAATGGCTGACGGGGCGGACAAAATACGAAATCAGCTCGATCAGGAACAGCACAGGGCGCAAGGCCATCGGCGCGCTGGATACCCAGAAAAGCTTGATGAAAGATGGGCCGTTTTTCACGAAACCGATGACGGTCACGGAAAGGAAAACGGTTAACGCAAGGACGCCGGTTACGGCAATATGCGATGTGGTCGAGAAGCTGTAGGGCAGAAGACCCAGCAGGTTCGCGAAAAGAATGAATGTAAAGACCGTCATGATGTGTGGGAAATACTTCAGGCCTTCTTTGCCTGTGATATCTTCAACCATTTTACGGACAAAACCGTAAGCCATCTCGGCGATCGACTGGCTGCGGCTTGGAACCATCGCGCGGCCACGTGAACCGACAACCAACAATAGGAACGCTGCAACAACTGTCAGGCCCAACCAAAGGGTGACGTTTGTTGGTGTGTACCAGTGGATTGCGCCATCGCCAAACAAAGGATGTACCTCGAACTGGTCCATCGGATGGATGTTGAAACCGCTTGTCGCTTCTTCTGTAGTGCTTTCAGCTGACACGATCTGCCCTCACATTTGACCCTTATGGGCCGTTTAATCCTTGGCCGATCTCTCGGCCTTTTGCCTCTGAACTTCTTCGGCGGTCCGCATCATGACGCGAATACCGGCCACGAAGCCCAACAACGAAAACAGCATCAGGAATATCGGGAGTGTCCCGAAAAGGCTATCCAGCCCGAACCCAATGCCCATGCCCATTGCCATTCCGACAACAAGCTCAATCACCATACGCCAAGCCAAACTGGCTTTTTCGTATTTACTTTCCTGTCTCGGGGCGGGCTCGACGGCGGCTTTCGCTGCCTTGATCCGCGCATCCAGTGTCTCGAGCTTCTCCGGGTCTGGTGTATCGGTCATCCAATACTCTCCTTTTCCGGCCTCATGGAACATGGATTCCCTGACGGGAAGGTTTGGGCGGACAATATGGTTGTCATTGCGTCCTGTCAAGCGCATGGAAGACAATTCACAAGCCACTTAAGTTTATGTATATAAACACTTTTATTCGCATGCGACGTGCTGGCACAGGTGTGGCCGGCATTTTTTATTCTGAAGGAAAATCAACTAATCGGTTGACCATCAATGCCACCCATATATAGTCAATCGAATGGTTGATGATCCAAATATTCGCCTAGACGCGCTTTTCGCTTCATTGTCTGACCAGACAAGGCGCGCAATTTTGCTGATGTTGCTCGAAGGCGACATGACTGTGAAGGACATCGCCGATCCGTTTGACATGTCCCTTGCTGCGATTTCGAAGCATGTCCAGATATTAGTCAAAGCGGGGTTGGTCTCGCAACATAAGTCAGGTCGCGAGAAGTGGTGCAGGCTAGACCCGAACGCACTTAAGCCAGCAGCCTTCTGGATAGAGTCTTACGGCCAATTTGCCGACGACAGCTTCGAAATGCTTGAGCAACTGATAGAAATGCAAGGCATCCAGTCGGAACCCTCACAGGACAACTAGACATCCTGACGCAAAATATCCGTCACTAGAACGCTGTAAATGTCATCCCCAATCACGTCCCGGGCGGCCTCAAGTAGCGAGCCCCTTAAATCCCGCATGGCTTCACCCCCCGTGAATTGGCCATCAAAACCACCTGAGTTCGCGTGCAGAAACATAACTCCTAACAAAGCGTCCCGCAGCTTTGGCTCGCGTTGGAAAACTACTTCGCCAACAGCTGGTGTGGTTTCAATCGATAAAGACATCACAACCAAAGACGCAACCTTATTGTCCTTCACGACGGGCACAACGAACTGCTTACTAAGTTTAACGTAGTATACATTGTTCGGATCTGGTTCGGCTTCGGTTTCGACACCATGACCATCCTCCACCGCTGCATCGCAGTTTGAGCCATGACCGGTCTCGACACACACCTCCGCAGTGCTTTCAGCGGGCCTCAAAACCAATCCGGTGCCCGCGCCTATTGCCAGTCCGGCGATGGCCAGCAGTAGCGGAACTAATTTACCCATTTTGCCTCCTAAAAAGGTGCCACTATTTCAAAAATCTGCTGACCGTATCGTGGTTGCTGAACGTCGTTAATCCGTCCTCGCCCACCATAGGAAATCCGCGCGCCCGCGATCTTGTCGTAAGTAATCTCGTTTCGCCGGGAGATATCCTCCGGCTGCACAATCCCAACCACCTGCAATTCGCGCAGCTCAAAGTTCACCCTTACCTCCTGCAACCCGCTAACGACCATGTGCCCGTTCGCCAAAACGTCGATCACCGTCGCGGCAATCCGCAACGTAATCTTTTCGTTGCGCGAGACGCTACCGTCACCCGCCGACGTCGAGGTCGATGAAAAATTGGCCGTCGGATCCAGACTGGTCCCTTCGGGCAAGTTCCCCGCCACGAGTTCAGGCAATCCCATCAATGCGGCAATGCTCATACTTTCGGAACCGGATCGCGACCGGCCGGAGCGGTTGGACATCTGCGCCTGATCATCGATCTCGATGACAACTGTCAGGATATCACCGAGATTTCGGGCGCGCCGGTCGCCGAACAAAGACGAAGGTCCGGCATTCCACAGCGACCCTTGACTATAATTCTGGCGCGGCAAAGCCGGTGGAGGCACTGCAATTGCCACTCTTTCTGACGAAATCGCAATGCCGCTATCTTGCCCGACCGGAGTAAGACCGGGGGCGCGACCAACATCGGCGATTGGAGTGCAGCCCAAAAGAAATAGTCCACTCAAAAGCGTCAAAAGTTTTGCCATTATCTGCCCACCTCGACTGTTCCATCCTGCATCACACGACCGGTTACAGTAACGCGCGACTCCAGATTCATAACGCGGACGCGTTCACCAACACCTGCGCGTGCCAAAACACGACCCTCAGCGAGAATCGACAGCGCTCCCTTGGTATACGCCATAATAACTAATTGGTTTCTCTCGAGAATTGCCGGGGGCCCGACGTCGGCATGGCGGATTGCCCGCCCCGCGTAAAGGTTAACCCTCGCTTCTTTACCGACAATATCAGACTCGTCCGAAATTCCGCCGACTGTTTGCACGTCCTGCATCACTAGATCATCCGGTCCGATTATGCTTCGCGCACGGATGGCATGTGCCGCAACGACCGTTTGCGCCACGGGCGCGTGCGCGCACAGGAGTAGCGGAAAAAGAAGCCACCACTTCATCAGCGGATCTGCGTTGTTGCGCCGAGCATCTGGTC
>DFBM01000076.1:0-12452 GCA_002366645.1 Rhodobacterales bacterium UBA3080
AATTTTTGATGCCGCAGGCGTGGACTTGTTAAACCCCACGATAACGTCCTGTGGCTCGGGTGTTACCGCCGCGATCCTGTCATTGGCGATGGCGAGGTTGGGGCATCAGTTAAACGCCGTATATGACGGTAGCTGGTCGGAGTGGGGCATGTACGGTGATCTGAAGGTGGAAACCGGATGACACGCCTGCAAGCTGGAGACGAGGTAACCTACACAGTCACCTTTTTGGAGATGGACCACCACCCAACTTTTCCATACCCGCCGATGCCAACCGGTGGACCGACGGTGTTGTTGGCTGCGGACGAACCGCCTGCTTGGTATTTCCTTAATCTCTATGACGCTGTTGGTGCAGCTTACGAATGGACCGATCAGCATGAGAAATCCAAAGCTGAAGTTGAGGGTTTTCTACACGATCCTGCCGTAACGCTGTTCACATTGATGCGGACTGGCTGGCCCGCAGGTTTCTTCATTTTGGACGGGCGCATCGAGGGCGTGTGCGATTTGGCATATTTTGGACTGGTTCCGGAAGCAGTCGGTCTTGGTCTGGGTAATTACCTGTTGCACACTGCGATCCTGATGGGATGGGAGCTTCCGGGCGTGACAAAAATGACCGTAAATACGAATTCCCTTGATCACCCCCGTGCTTTGCCGCTTTACCAGAAAGCAGGATTTGCACCTGTTCGACGTGCCGAGCATAAAAGAATACTTACGCGCGATAGAACCCACTGAAGGACTAACCAGATGTTCGACAAACTCAAGCCACAACCCGAAGACAAAATCATCAAACTCATCGGCATGTATGCTGCTGATCCACGCGACCAGAAGCTGGATTTGGGTGTTGGTGTTTACAAAGACGCGAGCGGCAATACGCCGGTTATGCGTGCTGTGAAAAAAGCTGAAGCACGCCTGTTGGAATCGCAGGACACGAAAAAATATGTAGGGTTGCTGGGCAATCTGGATTTTGTCGCGGCGATGGGGGATTTGGTCCTTGGCGACAGCGTTGACTCATCCCGCGTGACGGGTGCGCAGACGCCGGGTGGCACGGGTGCCATCCGCCAGATATTCGAGTTGATCAATATGGCCAGCCCTGACGCGACAGTCTGGATTTCGGATCCTAGCTGGCCAAACCATGAAGCTATTCTGAAATATCTTGGCATGAATATCGGCAAGTACCGATATTTTGACGATGCGACCTGTGGGGTCGATTTTGACGGAATGATGGCTGATCTGGATGGTGTAGCGGAAGGTGACGTCGTGTTACTTCACGGCTGTTGCCATAATCCAACAGGCGCCAACATCACGTTGGAGCAGTGGGGTCAGGTTACTAATCTTGTATTGTCCAAAAACGTTATGCCGATGATTGACTTCGCGTATCAGGGTTTCGGCGATGGTCTGGACGAGGATGCCGAAGGCGTTCGCTACATGGCCGCGCGTGTTCCTGAAATGCTGGTAGCTGCGTCCTGCTCGAAGAACTTCGGCCTTTATCGTGACCGTGTTGGCGTGGCCTTGGCGCTATGCAAGGGTGATACAATGCTTACCAAAGGTGCGATGGCCACTTTGAACCGCGTGAACTTCAGTTTCCCGCCGGATCATGGCGCAACTGTTGTGGCGATCATTATGGCGGATCCTGATCTCAAAGCCGAGTGGATGGAAGAGTTGGAGAGCATGAGAACTTCGATGCTGTCCCTACGTACCGGATTGGCCGAGGCGCTGCGTCGCGAGACTAACTCGGACCGGTTCGATTTCGTGGCGGACCACCGCGGGATGTTCTCGCGGCTTGGCCTGACGTCCGACCAAGTAGACCAGCTGCGCGAAACGCACGGGATTTATATGGTGGGCGATAGCCGCTTTAATGTTGCCGGTCTGCCCGCTGACGGGTTGGACGATCTCGCTAAGGCAGTCGCGGAGGTTCTTTAAGCCGTGGTTCCCTACATCCGGGCTTCGGACGTCGAACATCTGCTGGACTGGAATGATCTGGCGGATGCGCTTGCGGCGGGGCACCGGATGCCGAAGCCTGAAATCTCCGACCAGTTTCTACACCGTGGCGGCGACACGCTGTTATCCCGCGCGGCGTGGATTGACGGGTTCGGTGTTGCGGTGAAATCGGTAACGGTGATGCCGGAAAATGCTACTGAAGGATTGCCCTCGGTCCACGGCGCGATGGTTTTGTTTGAAGATAAAACCGGACAGGTCGAGGCGGTTATTGATTCAGCGTTGGTTACCAAATGGAAAACCGCCGGAGATTCCGTTTTAGGGGCAAGACTGCTGGCGAGGCCGGATTCCAAGCGCTTATTGATTGTTGGGGCGGGGACCGTCGCCGTATCATTAATTGAAGCCTACCGCGCCGTTTTCCCGAATATCGAAATATCTGTATGGAACCGGACGCGTGCCAATGCCGAAAACCTGGGCGTGCAGGTGGCGGACGATCTGGCGAGCGCGGTGCATGCGGCGGATATAATCAGCTGTGCCACAATGGCGACCACACCGGTGATTAAAGGCGAGTGGTTGCGAGAGGGACAGCACCTCGATCTGATCGGGGCATTCAAGGCTGACATGCGCGAAGCCGACGATCAGGCGATGCAACGGGCGAAACTGTTCGTTGATAGCCGTGAAACTACAATCGAGCACATTGGCGAGCTGAAAATCCCCATCGCGAGCGGTGCGATCACTGCCGAGGATGTTTTGGCGGACCTTTACGACCTAGAACAAGGGCAGGTCGGGCGCACGGATGCGCGCGATATAACCTTGTTCAAAAATGGTGGCGGCGCGCATCTGGACCTGATGACAGGGCGTGAAATTCTGAAAGCATGGCGCCGCCGGTCCTGACTTTCCCACATAGAAAGCAGATCAGGCCGGTGTGAACGTCAGTGCTAGCCCGTTGATGCAATGCCGTTTTCCAGTCGGCGCGGGGCCGTCGTTAAAGACGTGACCTAGGTGACCACCGCAACGGCGGCAATGCTCCTCCGTGCGGCGTGAAAACAGGGAGTTATCCGCTTTGAAGTTGACGTTACCTTCAATGTAATCCCAAAAACTCGGCCATCCGGTTCCGCTTTTATATTTGGTTTCGGATTTGAACAAAGGCAGATCACAACCAGCGCAATGATAGGTGCCGACACGTGTTTCCGATAACAACGGGCTGCTTTCACCCAAGAGGCTGTTGGAGAAAGGTTTTTCGGTCTTTTCCTTGCGTAACACGGCAAAACGGGCAGGCGACAAGAGTTGCTGCCATTCGGCTTCGCTCCGCATAATTTCGAAAACTTCGGTTGCCGCCGAGGCGCTTAAGCCACCGAATGCGGTGAGGCCGATGGTGGCTGTTGTGCCTGAAAGGAATTTGCGGCGATTGATCATAAGTACGTCCTTGGGTTGATTTCGTTAGGTTCTATATAGGGACGAATTACGTTTCAAAGGGTAACATGTTCTCGACCGGTTGTGATGGTCACGCTAGCGGCAAGGTGATCTTGAACACAGCGCCCGGCGCGTTTTCCTCGACTGTTAAATCACCTTTTAGGTTGCGCATAATTTCGCGGCTGATCGGCAGACCCAAGCCGGCGCTACCTGCCAAAGTAATCTCTGAAAGGCGTGAAAATTTTTCGAATACCTTTTCACGATCCTTTGGGTGTATCCCCGGCCCGTTGTCCGAAACCCCGACGACGGCGATCCTTCCGACCTTTCGGGTGTGAATTGTAATGGTTGGATTTTCGGAGCGTCCGTATTTGATAGCATTCGAAATCACATTGATGAAAACCTGCGCCAACCGGTCAAAATCAGCTGCAACCACGATATCACTGTCACCTTTCCGGACTATCTGGACATCAGCCGAAGCCCGCAATCCCTCGCTGCTGGAAAGCGCGCGGTCGATTACATCGTTTAGGCTAACCGCCTCTAGCTGCCAGTTCACGCGGCCGCTTTCCAGAAAGCTTAGGTCGAGGATTTCGTCCAATAAGCGTGTCAGGCGTTGGCTCTCGGTATTTATAATGTCAACGAAACGATGGGATTTCTCGGACGACAGGTTGTCGGTTTCCCTCAGGATTTCGGCGAAAGATTTGATCGATGTCATCGGTGTGCGCAATTCGTGACTGATCTGCGAGAGGAAAGCGTCTTTTTGTGCACCAAGTTCGGTCAACTGGGCGTTCGCTTGCCGCAACTTACGGGCAGATTCAGCCAGTTCACGCGACTGGACCTCTAGTTGTTGCGAATACTCCATGACTTGCGCGGTTTCGTCGGCGATCTTCATCAGCTCTTCGACGGAAACAGTGCCGCCACCGGCGATCTGCGACACCATTGCGTGGGCGGACGCTGCGCCGACGCTTCCGGTCAATTCCCGTTCGAGCTTTTGGATAAAATTGTCTGTCGGGTCGGGGAGACCGACATTTTTCCCCTGAGCCCCCGCTGCCTGAGTGAATAAGCGATGAGCGTGGTTTGTACCCAGTATTCGTTGAGCTAGTGTGAATAGGTCTTCGGATGTTGCCGACCGGCGGATCACAATCCCGGCGCCACGCCCGTCCGTTTGGCGGAATACGTCGACAAATTGTGACCCTTGAATCCGTTCCAGCTGCCTTGGTGGAACTACGAGCGACAGGCCGATGAAAAGGGCAGCGTTGATCCCCAGTGACCAGAACAGCGAGTGAACCAATGCATCGTATCCCGACAGGCCAAACAGTTCCTGCGGGCGTAGCCATGCCATTCCGAACGGCCCGTTTTCGATGACGCTGCTGCTTAGCAGGAAGGACCCCTCAAAGCTCGGGAGAAACAGGGTGTAGGCCCAAATTAGAAAACCGATGATGAGTCCTGCTAATGCACCGGTTCGCGTCGCACTACGCCAGAAGATACCACCTAACAAGCTGGGTAAGACTTGGGCGATGCCTGCGAATGCGATCAGCCCGATTGACGCGAGGGCGTTGGAACCGCCCGTGAGTCGAAAGTAGAAATAGCCAAGCAATAGTAGACCGGCGATGCTGAAGCGACGGCTGAGTAAAAGGACGTTCCGCACATCGCCGCTGGTGGATATCCGGCCGCGGCCGTAGCTAAGCCAGAGCGGCATAACGATATGGTTGGAAACCATCGTTGAAAGCGCGATTGCGGCGACGATTACCATCGACGTGGCGGAGGAGAAGCCGCCTAGGAAGGCAAACAACGCCAATGCGTTTTGCCCTTCTGCCAAGGGGACGGTTAGTACAAATAGGTCGGGGTTCGAGCCTTCCGGCAGGATTGATTGACCGGCAATTGCGATCGGTAAAACGAAAAGGCTCATCAAGAACAAATATAGCGGGAAGGCCCAACTGGCGGTGGCTAAATGCCGTTCATCTGAATTCTCAACGATGGTTACCTGAAACATGCGGGGCAGCGTTATAATGGCGGTTGCAGACAGGAATGTCAGCGCGATCCAGCGACGGCTGAATATGCGGTCGGTTTGTAACATATCGGGGGACATGCGCGAGAAAATGCCGCTCGGCCCGTCGCCGATGCCCCATACCACGAATATCCCGACTGCGAGCAGTGCGAACAGCTTTACGACGGCCTCAAGTGCGATAGCGGTTACCACACCGTGGTGGCGTTCATTAGCATCGACGTTTCTGGTGCCGAACAGAATCGTGAAAATCGCCAGAACCGCCGCGATCCAGAATGCCGATACCTTTTCGTTAGCAAAGCCGGCACTGTCCGACGGTGAAAAAACCGAAAAGCTGGTGGTGATGGACTGCAATTGCAGCGCGATATAGGGGGTTGAACCAATCACGGCCAGCAGCGTCACGGCAACCCCGAGCGTCGCGCTTTTGCCATAGCGCGAGGAGATAAGGTCGGCGATGGAGGTTATACGCTGGCTTCGACCGATCCGAAGCAGTTTACGCAGCAGCCACCACCAGCCGATAAAGACCAGTGTAGGGCCAAGGTAGATGGTAACGAATTCCAACCCGTTTCGCGCTGCGGTGCCTACGGCTCCGTAAAAGGTCCATGCCGTGCAGTAAACGGATATCGAAAGCGTATACACCAGTGGCGAGCGCAACCAGCCAAGCCGTCCGGCACGCGCGCGTCGTTCCGCCCAGAAAGCGACCGTGAATAGTAGGGCGACATAGGCGGCGCTGGCAGCAACAAGTATGTTGAAGGTTAACACTTCAGCCGCCCTCGTCGCCTTTGGTCAGTAGACGTGACATTCTACGAGCGAGAACGATCAGCAAAATCCATGCGCCAAAGATATAAAGGAACGCAAGCGGGGCACCAAACACCAGAACGTCTTTTATGAAGATCGTGAATAACGGTGTAATAAAAATAACGACACCAAAAAGCGGCAAGACCAACGCGGCGTCTTGTCTGCGGCGGCGCCGGAAAGCGCGTTCGGCCAGATCGGGTGGGCTTTTGTCGGTCATGACAACATTTCCTGCACCGCCAAAACAATTTCCGAGTTCGAGAAGGGTTTGGTCATAAATCGGGTGACACCTATTTCTTCAGCGGTTTGACGGTCACGTGCCTGCCCCTTGGCGGTAAGCATCAAAACCTTGGGGCCGGTATCAAGGCCGTCAATGTCGCGCAAAATATCGAAACCGGAGCGGTTTGGCAGCATTACATCCAGAATGACCAAATCGGGCTGGAATGTATCTATTCTGGCCATAGCCTCGGCGCCGTCCTGTTCGGATTCTACGAGATAGCCGGCACGATCAAGAAGAAAGGAAAGGGACTCGATTATATTCGGTTCGTCTTCGACGATCAGTATTCGCTTGGTCATCCATCCCTCCATCTGGCGGCATTTTCACCGTCTTGGTTGTCAGATTAGCGATAAATTTGGTCAACTAACAAGGTAAATGAATTGTTGCGAGGATTGGCGAGGCCTTTCGCCCCGAAAATAGCACTTAGAAAACCGTAGCCTCGCAGCGGGCGGGGCAGTTTTCACGAGGGCAAATACGGCAACTGGTGCCCACTTGCCGCACAGTTTGAGTGTTTGAAAGCCACGGTGCAAAAGAACGGGCCTGATCCTTTGGAATAACCAGCATGGCAGCGCGATAGTCTGGAGGAACATCAAACGCTTTCGTTTCCCGTGGCAAGGCAACAGCTAACGCGACGAATTGTTTGCCGTTGGGCAGTTCGATCCATTCGAGCAGTGGCCGCTCAGGCTGGGTGAAGCTTTGGTAGATCGGCCATAGCGGACAAGCATTGCCGTGGCGCGGCAACGGAAAATCCGTCAGTGGATGGCGCAGCAACGCATGTCCGGCTGCGTTCACGATTTGAAGGCCGATCGCCGGAGCCGCGACTCCGTCTCGTTTTAAGCCGGCCAATCGCCGGAAAACAGCGTGCAAGTTTGTCTGGAACTCTGCTGCGAGGGCTGAAGGATTATAGTCCGCCGCGAGCGCGCTGGCCGCAAATGCCGACAGCGGCATGATTTTTGTGTCGTCCAGATAGGTTTGCATCATCCGCCGCGCCAGTTTGCGGGTTGGTGCCGACATGGAACGCGCGGCGTCAACAAGCAAAACATCAATTTCGTCAGCGTCGGCGTCCGGTAGATCAAGGGACGGGAAGCGATAATCGTGTTTTGACAGGAACTTTTCGAACTCTTCCTCGGGCGTCGCCGTTCTGGCATTTTCGCCGATATCTTTTTCAAAATAGTCGATCAATGCCTGAGCCGCTTCGGACAGGCGTTTGCTTTCGTCATGGATGGCTCCATGGAAGCGGGATGTCTGGTCTCTTCCAATATCCTCTACCGAGCGCAGGATTTCAGCCGTCGATCTGATCGCGGTGATGTTTGACAACATAATGTGCAGGCTTTCCGCCAAAAACGGGTCGTGGGCGAGTCGATCCGAAAGCTCCGCAATGGCGGTATCCTGATCCTGTGTTTTCCGGAACACTGCCGCAAGTAGTCGTGACCACCCCGGAAAACGTCCAGCGAATTCGGTCAACGAGGCGGTTTCCGGCGCTTCTTTGGGCAGATAGGCGGCGGCTTCCTGAAGCGCGGTTGTCAGGCCGGAGTCTGTATCGTCGGTCAGGCTCTGTGCGGGAACCCCCAATTCGCGTGCGAGCGAGAGCAGAACTTTCCCCGCGATTCCACGTTTATTGTGTTCGATCAGATTTAAATACGACGTTGAAATACCCGCCTGACGTGCAAGTGCGGTTTGCGAAAGGCCAATCCGCGTTCGTTGCTGGCGAATGCGCGTGCCGGTTAGCGAGTGTACCATCTGTCAAATCCTAGCATTTTCATGTGCTTGCCGCGACGCAATGTAAAAATATTTACATATTTCACCCCTCTGTATTACAACAATTTACAAAAAAAATGTGCAAATGCAATCGTTTATTGATTTTTTGACACATCGGAGGGATGCTGACCTTGGGTAAAAATACCCCCTGCCATAATTGGCAGTACAAAAATTGACACGAATGGGAGGAAATTCATGTCTGTATTTACAACAAATCGTCGCGGTTTGATCAAATCGGGTGCCGTTCTGGGCACAGGTTTGGCGATGCCGACGATTTTCACGGCCAGCTCTGCGGCCGCTTACACAAACGCCCCTACGGGCAGTGGTGTTACGCTTGGTTTCAACGTTCCACAGTCCGGCGCATATGCTGACGAAGGTGCGGATGAGCTTCGCGCATACAAGCTTGCTGTTGAGCACCTGAACGGTGAAGGCGACGGCGGAATGATGAATACATTCTCGTCCAAGACACTACAGGGCAACGGTATTCTGGGTAACAAAGTCAACTACGTGTCTGGTGATACACAGACTAAATCCGACGCAGCGCGTGCATCGGCCAAGTCGATGATCGAAAAAGACGGCGCGGTGATGATCACCGGTGGCTCTTCTTCGGGCGTTGCGGTTGCTGTGCAGGGCCTATGTCAGGAAGCTGGCGTTATCTTCATGGCTGGTCTGACACACTCCAACGACACAACCGGTAAAGATAAGAAAGCCAACGGCTTCCGTCACTTCTTCAACGGTTACATGTCTGCTGCGGCGCTTGCGCCTGTGCTTGCTGAAATGTATGGCACAGATCGTAAAGCTTACCACCTGACAGCCGACTATACTTGGGGCTGGACACAGCAGGAATCGATTGCTGCCGCAACTGAAGCTAAAGGCTGGGAGACTGTTAACAACGTTCTCACACCTTTGGCCACTCAGGACTTCTCGTCCTATGTTGCGCCGGTTCTTAACTCTGGTGCCGATATTCTGGTTCTGAACCACTACGGCGGTAACATGGTTAACTCGCTGACTGCGGCTGTTCAGTTCGGTCTGCGCGAAAAGCAGGTTAACGGCAAGAACTTCGAGATCGTTGTTCCGCTTTACTCGCGCCTGATGGCCCGTGGTGCTGGCGAAAACGTTAAAGGTATCTTTGGTTCGACAAACTGGCACTGGTCCCTGACCGATGCAGGTTCTCAAGCCTTTGTTAAATCCTTCGGCGAAAAGTACGGCTTCCCGCCAAGCCAGGCTGCGCACACTGTTTATTGTCAGACTCTGCTTTATGCGGATGCTGCTGAACGTGCCGGTACCTTCAATCCTTGCGGCATTGCCGAAGCGCTTGAAGGTTTTGACTTCGATGGTCTGGGTAATGGTCCAACGCACTACCGTGCCGACGATCACCAGTGCTTCAAAGACGTGCTTGTTGTGAAGGGTAAAGAAAACCCGACTTCCGAGTTCGATCTTCTCGAAGTTGTTCAGGTTACACCGCGTGCTCAGGTTGAGTACGCACCTGATCACCCAATGTTCGCTGGTGGTGATTTGGGTAAATGTAACCCAGGCGCATAAGTTTCCCCCTCGGGAAATACCTCCCGGCCGCACCTTCGTGTGCGGCCGGCTTTTTTCGCCAATCTGGTGAAACAATCATAAAAATACGGGACGTAAGCGATGGACGCGATCTTTCTGCAAGTATTGAACGGGTTGGACAAAGGTAGTGCATACGCACTTATCGCTTTGGGTCTGACCCTTATTTTTGGCACACTCGGAGTGGTTAACTTTGCCCACGGCGCGTTGTTCATGCTCGGTGCGTTCTGCGCTGTTGTGATGCGAAAAATCCTGACGCTATCCAAAATCTCGCTAGACCCGGAAAAGACGAATTTTCTCGGCAAACCGCTGGAGATCAAAACCACGTATGTTGAATTGTGGTTCGGAGATTTCGGCGCATGGATGATCGATTATTCGGTTCTTTTGTCGATAGCCTTCGCGATCCCCGTTATGGCCATAATCGGTCTGGTAATGGAGCGCGGACTTATCAAGCACTTCTACAGTCGCCCCCACGCAGATCAGATTCTCGTGACTTATGGCTTGGCGATTGTGTTGCAAGAAATCATTAAAGCATTCTTTGGCGCCAACCCAGTCCCGCAGGCGGCCCCCAGCTCGATGGGTGGCGCGATGGATATCGGCGTGCTGTTCGGGTTTGCCGAATACGCCGTGATTTATCCATATTGGCGTTTGATCTACTTTGTGTTCGCAGCCCTTGTTATTGGCGGCGTGTTCAGCTTCCTGCGTTTCACCACCTTCGGGATGGTTGTTCGTGCCGGTATGGCTGACCGCGAGACGGTTGGTTTGCTAGGTATCGATATTGACAGACGTTTCACCATAATGTTCGGCCTTGCAGCCGCAGTGACAGGGGTAGCGGGTGTTATGTACACCCCGATCCTGCCGCCTAACTATCACATGGGCATGGACTTCCTTGTACTATGCTTCGTTGTTGTTGTGGTTGGTGGCATGGGCAGTTTGCCCGGTGCGGTCCTCGCGGGCTTCCTGCTTGGATTGCTCGAAAGCTTTTCTTCCATGAACGAAGTTAAGGCCATCATCCCCGGTATTGACCAAATTATCATTTACCTCGTTGCCATCGTTGTTCTGCTGGTCCGCCCACGCGGTCTGATGGGACGTGCTGGAATGATGGAGGATTAAGAACATGTTCGGACTCGACAAAAAAGACACCAAATTTCTGCTGATCGTCATATTCTTGACGCTCGCAACCCCGATCTTGTTGCAACCCTTTCCCCAGGGAAGTGGTCTGGCGCAGTTTAACGCTGGCTATCCCGACTTGATGCAGCGTTTCGCGATCTTCGGAATATTTGCAATCGGCTTTAATATCCTCTTCGGTTTGACTGGCTACCTCTCATTCGGGCACGCGGCCTTTCTGGGCGTGGGTTCCTATTCGACGGTTTGGATGTTCAAGCTTCTATCCATGAACGTTCTGCCGGGATTGATCCTCGGGATTATAATGTCAGGCCTGTTCGCCTTGCTAATCGGGTTCATCTCGCTTCGGCGTTCAGGTATCTACTTCTCGATCCTGACGTTGGCCTTTGCGCAGATGTCGTTCAACCTCGCCTATTCGGTGCTTACACCGATTACCAACGGCGAGACCGGTTTGCAGGTTTACGCCTCCGATCCCCAGTACCTGATGAATGAAAACTCGCTCACCACAACGCATCTGTTTGGTCTGGTGATGAACAAGTCCGCCAAACTTTTGGTCGGCGATTGGGAGTTTACCTTCAACATTGGCTATTACTTCTGCGCAGTTATCGCGATCCTTGCCTTCTATCTCAGCCTTAGAATTTTCCGCTCGCCATTTGGAATGATGCTTCGTGCTGTTAAAACCAACCAGAACCGTTTGATGTATACCGGTATCAACACGCGCCCTTACACATTAGCGGCGTTCGTGATCTCGGGTATGTATGCGGGTTTGGCCGGTGGTTTGTTGGCGTCCATGGACCCGCTAGCCGGTGCCGAACGTATGCAGTGGACAGCTTCGGGCGAAATTGTTCTGATGACTATCCTCGGTGGAGCGGGCACTTTGATGGGCCCAATCCTCGGTGCAGGATTCATCAAATACTTCGAAAACATCTTTTCGAAAATCAACGACAACGTTCTTCATGGCTGGTTCAGCTGGATGCCAGACGGCCTTGAGGACATCATCGTTTGGCTAATTCATCCGTTTGTTGGCAAGGGCTGGCATTTGACGCTGGGTATGCTGTTCATGCTGGTCGTGGTCTTCCTGCCGGGCGGGTTGGTCGAAGGCGGTTCTCGAATCAAGAATTGGATTAAGCGAGACAAGAAGCCGGAAACAAATGATGATGAACATCATCCCAAGCATGTCGCCCACGTGGCCGAGAAAGAGGAGTTCTGATCTATGGGAATTCTAGAAGTTCAGAACGTCAACAAGCACTTCGGTGGCCTGCATGCGCTAAACAATGTCAACCTCAGCGTCGAGGAAGGCAAAGTTCACGCGATCATCGGACCAAACGGGGCGGGAAAGTCTACTTTCCTGAACTGCTTGATCGGAAAACTGGCGCCGGACACTGGTTCGGTGATGTTTCAAGGTCAGCCGGTGCTTGGCAAGAAACCGCACGAGATTAACCAGATGGGTATCAGTCGAGTGTTTCAGACACCGGAAATTTTTTCGGACTTATCGGTTTTCGAAAACGTCATGATCCCGTGTTTCGCAAAACGTGACGGAAGCTTTGCGCTGAACGCTTTGAAGCGTGTCAATCGCGAAACGGATATTCGGGA
>DFBM01000076.1:12522-28110 GCA_002366645.1 Rhodobacterales bacterium UBA3080
ATGTGTCTTGCGCAAGATCCGCAATTGTTGTTGCTGGACGAGCCTACCGCCGGCATGGCGCGTGCTGATACCAACGCCACAATTGATCTGCTGAAACACATCGGCGAGACCAAGGGCATCACCAAAGTCATCATCGAACACGATATGCACGTGGTATTTAGCCTTGCCGACAAGATTTCGGTTCTGGCGCAGGGTGCGATCATCGCTGAAGACATTCCTGAGAACATTAAGGGCCATCCAAAAGTCCGCGAAGCCTATCTTGGGGAGGCAGAGGTATGAACGACACATCAAGCAAGCCAGCGTATTTTTCGGTCTATGATATTCACTCCTACTACGGTGAAAGTTACATCGTTCAAGGCGTTTCATTCAAAATTCACGAAGGCGAAATTCTCGCTCTGCTCGGTCGTAACGGGGCGGGTAAAACCTCGACTTTGCGTTCAATCGCGCAGATAGGTAGCCCGGAGGTTACTCATGGCGAGGTGTGGCTGGATCATCAAGCTGTCCACGAGATGCAATCCTTCGAAGCCGCCCGCACTGGTATCGCGCTGGTCCCCGAGGACCGTCGGATTATCCAAGGTCTGACTGTTCAGGAGAATCTCGAGTTGGCGCAGATCGCTCCGCCGGTGGGTTGGAGCATTGATCGAATTTACGACCTTTTTCCGCGGTTGGGAGAGCGTAAGAATCAGGAAGGTACGACCCTGTCCGGCGGCGAACAACAGATGCTGGCCATCGGCCGCGCGCTGGCACGTGACGTGAAACTGTTGCTACTTGATGAGCCGTACGAAGGTCTTGCGCCAGTTATCGTTCAGGAAATCGAACGCACTTTGCGACAGATCAAAGAACTTGGCATCACAACGATTATCGTTGAGCAGAATGCCGTTGCGGCGCTGAAACTGGCGGATCGTGCGGTAATTCTCGACACGGGGCAGGTGGTTTTTGATGGTACCGCGCAAGAGGTGCTGGACAATGAAGAGTTGCGCGAAGAATATCTCGCCATTTAGTCTTCGCCTGAAATACAAAGGATACTGGAAAGAGCGTCATGGAACAGCATGTTTACCCCCCCTCGAAAGAAATCGTCGACAATGCGTTGATCAAGGAAGATCAGTACAAGGCAATGTACGCTGAATCGATCGCCGATCCCGAAGCTTTTTGGGGCGAGCAAGGCAAGCGACTTGACTGGATTACACCATATACAAAGGTGAAAAACACGACGTTCGAGTATCCGGATGTTTCGGTCAAATGGTTTGAAGACGGCGTTCTGAATGTTTCCGCAAACTGTGTCGATCGGCATCTGGAAGATCGCGCCGATCAGGTGGCGATCATCTGGGAAGGCGATAATCCGGAAGATGACGCGCATATCACCTATAAGGAACTGCACGAACACGTCAGTCGGTTGGCAAACGCCTACAAAAAAATGGGAGTAGGTAAGGGCGACCGCGTCGTTCTTTATATGCCTATGATCCCGGAAGCGGCCTACGCGATGTTAGCCTCTGCGCGTATCGGAGCAGTGCATTCGATCGTATTTGCGGGCTTCTCGCCCGAAGCCTTGGCCAGCCGCATCCAAGATTCCGGCGCAAAACTGGTGGTTACGGCCGATCAGGCTCCACGTGGTGGGCGTAATACACCGCTAAAGGCCAATGTTGATGCCGCCATGGAAATCTGTGGCGACGTGACGACGCTGGTGGTCGAGCGCACAGGTGCGGACACAGGTTTGAAAGACGGCCGCGATCATTCCTACCGCGCGATGACGGCTGATGCGTCCACGGATTGCCCGCCCGAGCCAATGAACGCCGAAGATCCGCTGTTTATTCTTTATACCTCGGGATCGACAGGCAAACCGAAGGGCGTCGTGCACACGACGGGCGGCTATCTTCTTTTTGCGTCAATGACACATCAATATGTCTTCGATTACCACGATGGCGACATCTACTGGTGCACGGCCGATGTGGGCTGGGTTACCGGCCATAGTTACATCGTTTACGGGCCGCTTGCGAATGGCGCCACGACGTTGATGTTTGAGGGTGTACCAACATATCCGGACGCGAGCCGCTTCTGGCAGGTCTGCGACAAGCACAAGGTTAACCAGTTTTATACGGCACCAACGGCGCTACGCGCGTTGATGGGCCAAGGCGACGAGTTCGTCGAAAAGTGCGACTTGTCTTCCCTGCGGATTCTGGGTTCGGTCGGCGAGCCGATCAACCCCGAGGCATGGGAATGGTATAATCATGTGGTTGGCAAAGGGAAGTGCCCGATTGTTGACACATGGTGGCAAACCGAAACCGGCGGCATTCTGTTGACGCCTCTACCGGGTGCTACGACCTTGAAGCCCGGTTCGGCAACCAATCCGTTCTTTGGCGTGCAACCGGTTATTCTGGACGCGCAATCAGGCGAAGAAATCACAACGACCGAGGCTAACGGCGTTCTTTGCTTTAAGGACAGCTGGCCCGGTCAAATGCGGACCGTGTTTGGGGACCATGACCGGTTCATTTCGACCTATTTCGCGGACTACAAAGGCTACTACTTCGCGGGTGATGGATGTCGTCGCGATGCGGACGGCTATTACTGGATCACCGGTCGCGTCGATGATGTGATTAACGTATCCGGCCACCGCATGGGCACCGCCGAAGTCGAAAGTGCACTTGCTGCACACGCGAAGGTCTCGGAAGCCGCAGTAGTAGGCTATCCACATGCCGTCAAAGGACAGGGTATCTATGCCTATGTGACATTGATGGGTGGCGAAGAGCCTTCAGAAGAGCTTCGTAAGGAGCTGGAGCTTTGGGTCCGCAAGGAAATTGGCCCGATCGCCAAGCCGGATCTTATCCAATGGGCTCCGGGTTTGCCAAAAACCCGTTCGGGCAAAATTATGCGCCGCATTTTGCGTAAAATTGCCGAGAATGACTACGGTGCGCTGGGAGACACCTCGACTTTGGCTGATCCGTCGGTTGTGGAGGAGCTGATCGAAAATCGCATGAATCGCGAATAAATCGGCGCAAGGCAAAATAAGGGCCTGTCGAAGTTGGCGGGAGTACAGTGATATCCGCCAATAAATGGATATCCGCCAATAAATGCGTTGGACCACGAATTAAGGCCCGCACGTGATCGTGTGGGCCTTTTATTTTTGCTGCTATCGAGAATTTTCCCTCTGAGCCGAGTAGTACTCCGCCCAGATGCGGTTTGTTGCGTCTGCCAGTTTTGCTACGGGTGGGTTGATAGCATGCGCCATCGTTTCATCCAAACCTAATTCACGCAATACTCGGGCGAGAACTGCTGCGGGATTATGCGATAGTTCGTCATAAGATAGTTTCACAGGCAGTAGGCGTTGCTGGTCGAACCAGTTTAGCCTCGCTTCGTCGAGTGCGGTCAGTTTAGCTAAGTTACGTGAAATCGCTTCGGCGTCATAGTATGGCTCCTTCGGGTCTGACTGCCGCTCCATTTCCGTCCCATAGGCCGCTTTGTGCCAAAGCCCCGTTTGGATAGCCTTAACACGAGAAATCGCTTTCTCGAGTTTACTTTGGCGCGCCAAATACAAATAGATGAACAAAGTATTGCCAAATTCTGCTTGGATGCGTTCGACATCACTTTTGAAACCGTGTTGACGCATCGTGATTTGCTGCATGAAGAAGTCAAAACTCCCCCTTTGTAATCTCAAGCCGAAAATACCCGTATCGCCTGTTCCGCGTTTCCTAGCTGATATTGGCATATCATATAATTATTCAGGTCCGCGCGTGTCATATCCGGTCCCTTTACGTGAAATATCCGCGTGTTAATTTTTGCGGATTCTAATTACCACATCGATTTTAGATATCTCGGCACCTTCGGGCAGATCGGGCAGGCTTTCAAATTTTACCGAACCAACAGGCGCGTCACTCAGGCGGCCTTCGTCTTCCCAATAAAAGTGCGAATGGTCGTCGACCCGTGTGTCGAAATAGGAGCGGTGGCCGTCGACGCTGACTTCGCGCATCAACCCGGCTTCGCAAAAAGCACCGAGTGTGTTGTAGACTGTTGCCAAAGATACTGGCGCATCACCGTCGCGTGTCAGCTCGAACAACGATTCCGCTGTGACATGGCGATCCTCACCGTCACCGACCAGAAGTTCGGCCAGAGATAGACGTTGGCGTGTCGGGCGCAATCCGCCATCCGCCAGCCACGAAGAGGCGCGTTTCTGCGGTGTTTGAATCTCAATGTTCATCGGCTGAATTCCTTCAATTTGCTCCAATATACAGCAAAACAACTCGCGAAGGCCAGACCCGCGCTAGCGCTATTGCACCCCGTCCGTGCGCAGTGGTAAGAATGTACCAACTAAAACCGTTTTTGCAGGAGCATTTCCGCCATGTCCAAATATCCCACCAGCTTTGATTACGAGGATTTGTTAGCCTGCGGGCGCGGTGAATTGTTTGGCTTGGGCAATGCACAGCTTCCGGCGCCCCCTATGTTGATGATGGACCGTATTCTCGATATTTCCTCCGATGGCGGCGAGAACGGCGAAGGCCATGTGATCGCGGAACAAGACATTACGCCCGACCTATGGTTCTTCCCCTGTCATTTTATTGGCAACCCGATCATGCCCGGATGTCTGGGGCTGGACGCACTTTGGCAGCTTACCGGCTTTAACCTTGGTTGGCGCGGGATGCTGGGTAAAGGCATGGCACTTGGTGTGGGCGAAGTTAAGTTTACCGGAATGGTTACTCCGGAAACCAAACTCGTCCGTTACGAAGTTGATTTCACGCGTGTGATCGACCGCCGCCTGAAGCTGGGTCGTGCCAACGGTAAAATGTTCGCGGATGGCGAGTTGGTTTACACTACTACTGATATGAAAGTCGGACTATCTCAGGAATAATTCCGCCAGATTTTTCTAAACTTAAGGAAATTACTATGCGTCGCGTCGTTATCACCGGTCTTGGGATCGTTTCGTCCATTGGCATTAATGCCGAACAGGCTATGGCTTCGCTGAAAGCCGGCAAATCCGGCATCAGTTTTGCCCCGACATATGCCGAGCATGGATTCCGCTCGCAAATTCACGGTATGCCGGACATTGATCCCAAAGAGCACATCGACAAACGTATTTACCGCTTCATGGGTGATGGCGCTGCCTACAGCTATATCGCGATGGAACAGGCGATCGCCGATGCGGGACTTGAAGAAAGCGACGTTTCTAACGAGCGCACCGGATTGGTTGTTGGTTCTGGCGGTCCGTCGACGAAACACTTGTTCGCCGCGCATCAGATCGTGATCGAGAAGGGCTCGCCCAAGCGCATGGGGCCGTTCATGGTTACGCGTGGCATGTCCTCGACCACATCGGCATGTTTGGCGACACCTTACAAGATCAAGGGTGTGAATTATTCAATTACCTCGGCTTGTTCGACGTCCGCGCATTGCATTGGCAACGGTGTCGAGCAAATCCAGTTTGGCAAGCAGGACATCGTTTTTGCTGGCGGTGGCGAGGAATTGGACTGGACACTGTCCTGTCTGTTTGACGCGATGGGCGCGATGTCTTCCAAGTATAACGACACGCCGGAATTGGCCGCCCGCGCCTTTGACGCAACACGTGACGGTTTTGTGATTGCAGGCGGTGGCGGGATCGTTGTCCTTGAAGAACTAGAGCACGCTTTGGCGCGCGGTGCCAAAATTTATGCGGAAGTTACAGGTTATGGTGCCACGTCCGACGGCTACGATATGGTTGCACCGTCAGGTGAAGGTGGCGAACGTTCGATGAAGCTGGCGATGTCGACGTTGGGTGATCGCAAAGTTGATTATATCAACGCGCACGGAACTTCGACGCCGGTTGGCGATGTTCGCGAAGTCGAAGCGGTACGCCGCGTGTTTGAAGGCGGTCCAACACCGCCAATTTCGTCGACCAAGTCTTTGACGGGTCACAGCCTTGGCGCGACAGGCGTGCAGGAAGCGATCTACTGCTTGATGATGTTGCAAGATGATTTCATCGTCGGTTCCGCGAATGTAAAAGAACTTGACCCTGCTTTGAAACCGGAGGAAATTGCGACCAAGAACGTTGAAAATGCCGGTCTCGATACGGTTATCTCCAACAGTTTCGGTTTTGGTGGCACAAACGCGACCCTGGCGATGAGCAAATACCATGGCTGATCTGATGAAGGGCAAACGCGGGCTGGTTATGGGCGTCGCCAACGAGCGTTCGATCGCTTGGGGTATTGCGAAAACCTTGGCTGATGAAGGTGCCGAACTGGCGTTTACCTATCAAGGCGAAGGTTTTGGCAAACGTTTGCGACCGCTGGCGGAAAGTGTTGGCTCAAATTTGGTGATCCCGGCAGATGTACAGGATGAAGCTTCGCTCGATGCTGTATTCAAAACTCTTGAAGACGAGTGGGGGGAGTTGGATTTTCTTGTACACGGCATCGCCTATTCGGACAAAGACGAGCTTAACGGCCGTTTTATCGATACGTCTCGCCAGAATTTTCTGAATTCACTGGATATTTCTTGCTACAGCTTCGTTGACGTTGCCCGTCGTGCTGCGCCGATGATGAAAAATGGCGGCTCGATGATCACGTTGACCTATATGGGCAGCCAGCGTGTTCAGCCAAATTATAACGTAATGGGCGTGGCTAAAGCAGCGCTTGAGAGCACTGTGCGGTATTTGGCAAACGACCTTGGTCCTTCCGGTATACGCGTAAATGCGGTTAGCCCCGGCCCGATGAAAACGCTCGCGGGTGCGGCGATCGGTGGCGCGCGCAAGGTGTTCCGCACAATCGGCGCAAACGCCCCGCTACGTTCCAACGCAACACTGGATGCAGTCGGCGGCACCGCTATGTATCTAATGTCGGATTATGGTGCCTATACGACTGGCGAGATCGTCCACGTCGACGGTGGCTATCACATCATGGGCATGATGCAGCCGGAAAATATTTAAATAATTTCCCCGTTTATCCGCGCTCTGGCTTATGTCAGAGTGCAGGTGAACGGAGGACTATCCCATGCCCATCACCACATGCATTTTCGACGCTTATGGAACACTTTTTGATGTGGCCGCAGCCGCGAGGCTGGCCGCGCAGGAACCGGGGCGCGAGGTGTTTGCCTCCAAGTGGTCTCAAATCGCACAGGATTGGCGGCTAAAGCAGTTGCAGTATACATGGCTGCGGGCGGTTGCCGACGCGCATACGGATTTCTGGAAAGTGACGCAGGACGGGTTGGATTACGCGCTGGAAGCTGCAGGTCTGGACGACCCCGAACTTCGCGAACGTTTGCTGTCGCTTTATTGGGAATTGTCAGCCTACCCCGAGGTTCCGGCCATGCTGGCCGCGCTGAAAGATGCCGGATTGCAGACGGGCATACTTTCCAACGGCTCGCCGGATATGCTGCAAGGGGCGGTGGATAGTGCGGGCATCGAAGATGTCCTTGATGCGGTTTTAAGTGTGCAGGACGTCGGTGTGTTCAAGCCTCATCGCTCGGTTTACGATCTGGTCGGAAAACGATTTGGATGCACGCCGGACGAAGTGCTTTTTGTTTCGTCAAACGGGTGGGACGCAGCAAACGGCGCGGGTTACGGCTTCTACACCGCATGGGTTAATCGCGCGGGTGAACCAATGGATCGCTTGCCGTGGAAACCGCAACTCGTCATGTCGGATCTGACGGGCATTCCAGCAGCGGCAAAGGCCGCGCCATGAAGTTTACAACGAGCGATGGTCTGCAACTGGCGTACGAGGATGAAGGCGAGGGACTGCCAGTTCTCTGCCTTCCGGGTCTGACCAGAAATGCGCGCGATTTCGACGACTTGGCGGGGGTGCTGAAGGGTGTTCGGTTGATCCGTTTGACTTATCGCGGACGCGGCGATTCTGACCGTGATCCGAATTATATGAATTACAATGTGCCACAAGAGGCCAAAGATGTGCTGGAACTTCTCGATCATCTAGGTGTCGAGAGGGCGTTGTATGTCGGAACCTCGCGCGGTGGTATTATCGCAATGCTGACGGCGGCGATGGCCAAAAGTCGGATCTCCGGAGTTATCCTTAACGATATCGGTCCCGAGATCGACACGACCGGTCTGGACCGGATTATGGATTACCTCGGCATCCAGCCCAAAGCCAAGACCTTTGTCGAAGCGGCGAAAGCTTTGCAGCAGACCATGGGCGCGGAATTCCCCGATCTAACCGACGCGGATTGGGAGGTGCAGGCGACGCGCTGGCTGGAAATGACGCCAGAAGGTTTGCGATTGAATTATGATCCGAAGTTGCGGGACGCGATGATCGAGCAGGCGAAGCAGGAGCAACCAGATTTATGGCCTCTGTTTGATGCGATGGACGGGTTGCCGCTGGCGCTGATCCGTGGCGCAAATTCGGATTTGTTGAGCGAAGCCAGCGTCGCTGAAATGCGACGTCGACGGCCTGATATGATCTATGCCAACGTACCAGGTCGCGGCCATGTGCCTTTCCTGAATGAGCCCGAAGCGGTGGGCGCGATTACGCAACTGATCGCGAAAGTTACAGCATGAGCAATATCGAAATGATACGCGCCGCAGAAGCGCGCCTAGCGCCTGTGGTTCGGCGGACGCCGCTGCTGTCATCGCCGTTTCTGGACGAAATCGCCGGCCGTCGGGTTTTTGTTAAGG
Organism: Rhodobacterales bacterium UBA3080; assembly: GCA_002366645.1. Lineage (GTDB taxonomy): Bacteria > Pseudomonadota > Alphaproteobacteria > Rhodobacterales > Rhodobacteraceae > NORP23. Next base: position 21,098 of record DFBM01000076.1, read on the forward strand.
CCGAGTGTTTGCAACACACCGGCAGCTTCAAGTTTCGTGGTGGTTGGGCGGCGGTTTCGGCGCTAAACGAAACGCAACTGGCAAACGGGGTGATTGCCTACTCATCCGGAAATCACGCGCAAGGGGTGGCGCTGGCAGCGAAAAAACATGGCACCTCAGCCGTGATCATTATGCCGGAAGATGCACCCGCGTTGAAAATCGCCAATACTCGGGCGCTCGGGGCCGAGGTCGTTTTTTACAATCGTGCCACCGAAGACCGCGACAAAATCGGCGACGACATGGCCGCGGCGCGCGGGTTGACCCTGATTAAACCGTTCAACGAACCACAGGTGATTGCCGGGCAAGGCACCGTCGGTCTGGAAATCGCGGAGCAGGCAAGGGCCGAAGGCATCATGGACGCTGAAGTCTTGGTTAGTTGTGGCGGTGGCGGGTTAACGAGCGGTATTGCGTTAGCGCTGGAAGAGACTGCTCCGAATTTCAAGGTCCGCCCTTGCGAGCCCGAGGATTCAGACGATGTTGCACGCTCCCTGCGATCCGGTGTTTTGACTGGTAACGCTGCGACTTCGAAGTCGATTTGTGATGCGATCATCACGCCAGTATCGGGGGATATAACATTCGGAATTATGAAAAAGCTCTGCGGCGCGGGGCTGACCGTCAGTGACGGCGAGGCGATGCTGGCCATGGCGCATGCATTCCAGCGCTTGAAGATTGTATTGGAGCCGGGTGGGGCTGTCGCGCTTGCGGCGGCGTTGTTCCGACCTGACGACATTAAAAGTGACACCGTCATCGCGGTTGCGACTGGCGGCAATGTGGATGCGGGTGTTTTTGCGCGTAGTCTGGAAATGCTTTGACCGACTTGGCCGAAAACACAGATATTATAATTATTGGCGGCGGCATTGCTGGGGCTGGCTTCGCGGCCGAAGCCTCGCAATCTGCAGACGTCATTCTGCTAGAGGCCGAGGAGGCGTTTGGATACCATGCGACCGGTCGCTCCGCCGCGATGTTCGAGCCTAATTACGGAAACGAAGTTATCCGGTATGTGACGCGCGCCAGTCGGAGCGCTTTCGAAGAAATTGGCGCGCTGTCCCCTCGCGGTGTCTTGATGGTCGCTGATGAAAACCGTCGCCATCTAATGCCGGAAGCAAACTCTTCGGACATTTCTGAGCTTGGCATTGAGGACGCAGTAACGCTGGTGCCTATATTGAATTCTTCAACGGCTGTCTCTGCAGTGCTGCTGACGTCAGCTTGTGACATCGATGTCGACATGGTTTTTCAGGCATATCTGCGGCGGGCGCGAAAGAATGGCGCGAAATTGTTTAATCGTTCGCGGGTTGAACGGATCGAGCGTATTGACGCTGGCTGGCGTGTTTCGGCAGGCGGGCGTGATTTCAGGGCTCCGGTAATAGTTAACGCTGCCGGAGCTTGGGCAGATCAGGTTGCCCGCATGGCAGGGGTTTCGCCATTCGGAATTCAACCCTTCCGTCGGTCGGTGGCGCGGTTGCCCGCGCCCGGCGGACACGACGTGAAAGACTGGCCGATGCTGTTGTCCGTGACGGAAGACTGGTATGCGAAACCGGACGCTGGAAAATGGCTGGTATCGCCTGCGGAAGAAGACCCGGTCGAGGCGATGGACGCATGGGCTGACGATATGGTTCTTGCGGAAGGCTTGGCCAGATATCAGGACTTTGTGACTGAAGAAGTGACCCGTGTCGAAAGCAGTTGGGCCGGCCTTCGCAGTTTTGCGCCGGACAGGACTCCGGTTGTCGGTTTCGCTCCGAACGTCGAGGGTTTTTTCTGGCTGGCAGGGCAAGGGGGATACGGGGTACAGACGTCGCCGGCGATGTCTGTGTTTGCGGCTGACCTTCTGGCCGGACGTGATACGGGTTTTGATGCGGACATCATTGCTGGCTTGTCGCCAGAGCGGAGAACTTAAATGGAGAATATCGAGGCGCTGATTGTCGGTGCTGGACCAGCCGGATTGATGGCGGCGACGCAATTGGCGGATGCTGGTGTCAAGGTTGTGATAGTGGATGCTAAACCGTCTGTTGGGCGAAAGTTTCTGATGGCTGGTAAATCGGGTCTGAACCTGACCAAAAACGAACCTATCGAAGGTTTTCTGAACGCGTATGGCGATGCCCGCAATTGGCTGGAACCGTTCATCCGAGAGTTTGGGCCGGAGCAGGTTAGTTTGTGGGCGGAAGGACTGGGGCAAGAGGTGTTCACCGGTTCGAGCGGGCGCGTATTCCCCAAAACCATGAAAACCTCGCCACTATTGCGAAGCTGGATGGCAGCCCTCGGGCAAAAAGATGTTGAAGTCCGGACTCGCTGGCGATGGACTGGATGGGAGGGGCACAACCTCTGTTTCGAAACGCCCGAAGGTGTGAGGACTGTTCATGCAAAGGTTTCTGTTCTGGCGCTGGGTGGGGCGAGTTGGTCCCGCTTGGGTTCAGACGGAAAATGGGCGGAATTTATAGACGCGCCAACAGCTTCGTTCCGGCCTGCCAACATGGGTTTTTTGTGCAAATGGTCTGACTTCATGACGCCTTTTCTGGGCGCGCCGATAAAACCGGTTAGGCTGAGTGTTGGCGATCTGTCAGTAAAAGGCGAATTCGTGATTTCGGCGCGGGGTATCGAGGGCAGCGCGGTTTATGCCGTCTCCAAAGCGTTGCGTGACAGTAAAGAAACACTGATGCTGGATTTGATGCCCGACCTGTCGCGTGATGCGATTGAGGCAAAGTTAAAGAAGCCGCGCGGGAAAAATAGCATCTCCAATCATTTACGCAAAACCCTTGGACTGAAGGGGGCGAAGTCTGCGTTACTGCGCGAGGTTGGACCATTGCCCGAAAACATGAGCGATTTGGCAGCACGCATTAAGGCCCTGCCGTTGGCGCTTGACGGACCCAGACCGATGGACGAGGCAATTTCGACCGCTGGCGGGGTGACGCGGGCGGCGCTTACGGAAGACCTGATGCTTAAAGCCCGCCCAGGCGTATTTTGCGCGGGCGAAATGCTGGATTGGGAGGCTCCGACGGGCGGGTATCTGCTAACGGCATGTCTGGCAACGGGTCGCCACGCAGGTGAAGCTGCGGCCAAATACTTGAAAGTCTAGTAACCGGTCTTTTCCTTGGCACGTTGATAGGCCGGACGGGCGGTTACACGTTTGAAGTATTCACCGACTTTACCATCCGGTAGATCGAACTTTGCCCCGACCGCCCAATTGGCGCAATGCCCTAGCAGCAGGTCAGGAACGGTGAAGGTGTCGCCCATCACGAACTCGTTGTCGCCAAGCCGGGTTTCCAGCGTGGTCATAGCGTTTGCGAATTCATATTTGGCCGTCGGTTTTATGGCGGGCACCCGCATGTCTTCGGGGTGAATGAACGAGTTCTTCGCGGCCATCCAGAGCGAACCATCAACTTCGTCACAGCAAAACTGTGTGAAACTGTCTTGTTGCGCGCGCTTCACTGTCCCGGCAGGGAACGTCAACTGGCTGTGTTTGTCGGCCAGAAACTGGACGATGGCAACGGAATCAATAATCGCTTCGCCGTCCACAATCAGACAAGGAACCTTGCCCGACGGGTTGTGTGCGCGCACCTCGTCGGTGCGAGGCGGAGTTGTGTTGATTTCATAATCCAACCCCATTTCTTCCAGCGCCCAATATACACGCATCGAACGTGTGCGAGGGGATCCGATTACTTGATACATTTCTGTCTCCTTATTTCGGGCGCAGCATCGCAATTCGGATGAAGGCACGCTCCATCATCGCCATGGCCGGCACAGGACGGGACGAGCGTAGCGCAAGGTCGGTGTCCATTAAAACCTTTAATGCCATCTCGAGACGCTGCGTCTGCCATTGTCTGGCTTGCCGGATCATGCGGTCTCGGCGTGGGCCAAAAACCGGCGGACGGGCACGGGACAATGCGGCTTCGGGCCCCTGATCTGACGAAGCAGCCGCATGGAGTTGGCGAAAATGGCGTGTAGCCCCGATGCAAAGTGTCGTTGGATTAACACCCTGACCCGCGAGGCGGTGCATTTGTGGAACGATCGCAGCGGAATTGCCGTCGGCGGCAAAGTTTATCGCATCATCAAGTGCGGCTTCCGAGGTTAGCGGCGCACAGGCGACAACGTCGGTTGGCGTTACGGGTGTTTTATCGCTAATTTTATATAGCGCGAGCTTTTCAACCGTTTGTCTGAAATCACCCGGGTCAAGTTCGCGCGACAGGTTGGTAAGGTCGGTCATGGCATCGGGGTCAATCGCTACGATACCGGCTTTTTGCAACGTTGCTTCGATTTCCTCGCGCGAGGGTGGGTCAGTGTAAACTCCGATGCCGACGCAGGAGCCACTTCCTTCAAAAACCTTTCGCAACGCGGAACGTGCGTTGAGTTGGCCCGCGGTTACGACCATCATCGCATCGCCTGGTTGCCATTCTTCGAGTGCTGCGGCGAAAATTTTGGATATTCCGTCGGTAGCGTCGTCGACTAATACAACACGTTGGCCGGGGAAGAACCCTTGCGCTTTTAACGCGTCGAGCAGCGCGGCAGGGTCTTTTCGCAACTCCGCCCCGCTCATTCTGGTAAGGCGCATTTCACTTTCGCCTTCGGGACCAACAAGTGTGGCAATCAGATCCTGTCGCTTGAGTGCGATCCGCATCGCATCCGGTCCGAAAAACAATATGCCGGCCTTTGTGAGGTCAGGCTTTGCGAGAAAACGGGCGGCGTCGCGGGCGTTCAGCTTCACGTTAACCAATCCTCGGCCGAAATCGCCATTCGAGTCACGATCCGGTCGGCAATGGTTACGGCCATACGACGGTTAGCGTCCCTTTCGGCGATGCGGGTAGCATAAGCGGATGCCGTTGCGTTGTAGGCGGTAAAAGCAGAGACGGTGTCGGTGAAAACCACGCCGCCACCGAGCTGCGTAACGGTGAAAAGAGCTTCGCCGGAGAGGTTATACCGGGTGATGGAACCATCCTGCGTGACGGCCAAGCCCTCACTATCAACGCTTAACACTACGTCAAGCCGATGCGTTGCAGCCGTCGCGACGCCAAGGCGGGTTTCCAGTTGCTCGCGCATCTGGAAGCCGTCGAGGCCGGTGAACGTGCCAAGAGCAATTCGGTCGTGCATTTCTTCCGCAGCCGAACCGGCGCTGTAGATAGGCGTGAACCCGCAAGCAGATGCGAACAGCGGCGCGGCTGTCAGTGTCAGAAATTTGCGACGGTTATATTTATATAACGACATTGATGATACGACCCGGAACCACGATCAGCTTTTTGGGCGCGTTGCCGTCCAAAGCCTTGATGACACTCTTGTCCGCGAGCGCAAGTTTTTCAACCTCGAACTTCGATAAGTCTTTGGGGACTGAAATTTCAGAGCGCCGCTTGCCGTTGATCTGGATCGGCATGACGATGGTGTCATCGACCAACATTGCAGGGTCGACTTCCGGCCAGCGAGTCGTCGTGACCATGCCTTCGCCCCCCATCAACGCCCAGACTTCTTCGGAAAGATGCGGCGTCATCGGTTGCATTAACTGTGCCATGACCTTCATGGCCGCTTGTTTATCAGCCTTGCCGGCTTTGGATTTGGCCAACGTATTTGTGAATTCGTACAGCTTGGCGATGGCTTTGTTGAAGGCAAAGCCCTCGATTCCGGCAGTCGTTTCCGCAACAGCACGGTGCGTGGCTTTTTGAAGAGCGAGCGCCTCGTCAGGGGCTCCCGCCCCGTCCTCGGCGCTCTGGCTGATTTCATCAGCCAGTCTCCAGATACGCTGGATGTGTTTCCATGCGGCCTCGGCGCCCGCCGCAGTCCATTCGACATCGCGCTCGGGAGGGCTGTCGGACATAACGAACCAGCGCGCCGTATCGGCGCCGAACTGGTCGATGATGTCCTCGGGGTCCACCACGTTTTTCTTCGACTTGGACATCTTGATAATTGGGCCAACGTTAATCGGTTCGCCCGTGGCGCGCAGGGTCGCGCCCTCGGATGTACGGATGACATCGGTCGGATTATGATAGACGGGACGTCCATTTTCTTCGGTCGAATAAAATTCGTGTGTGACCATACCTTGCGTAAACAATGCATTAAACGGTTCAATCGCTTTGGCAGGCAGGTGCCCGGTTTTATGCATCGCGCGGGCGAAAAAGCGCGAGTAGAGAAGGTGAAGGATCGCGTGCTCGATGCCCCCGATATACTGGTCGACATTCATCCAATAGTCGGCTTCGGCCAGATCGGTCGGCGTTTCGGCGTTGGGCGAGGTGAAACGGGCGTAGTACCAGCTGCTGTCGACGAAAGTGTCCATTGTATCGGTTTCACGTTTAGCTGCGGCACCGCACTTCGGACATTCAACTTCGCGCCAAGTATCATGGCGGTCCAGCGGGTTGCCAGGACGGTCAAACGAGACATCCTCGGGTAACTTAACGGGCAGATTCTCTTTCTTCTCCGGTACAACCCCGCAAGTTTCACAGTGAATCACCGGAATCGGACAACCCCAATAACGTTGACGGCTGATACCCCAGTCGCGCAGACGATATTGGGTGACACCTTTGCCGTTTCCGGCCGTTTCCATGCGGTCCACGACTTCGGCTTTCGCGTCATCAATGGTTTTGCCGTTCAGGAACTCCGAATTTACAAGCGTGCCCGGTTCCGTAAACGCCTCGTTGCCAATCTCGAAGTCCTGACCATCGGCCGAGACCACAGCCTTCACATCGAGACCATACTTGCGGGCAAAATCGAGATCGCGCTGGTCGTGTGCGGGGCAGCCAAAGATCGCGCCGGTGCCATAATCCATCAGGATGAAGTTTGCGATATAGACCGGTAGCTGCCAGTCAGGGTCAAACGGGTGCGTGACCGTAATGCCGGTGTCATAGCCGAGCTTCGGGGCTTTCTCCATTTCCTCGGCCGAGGTGCCCATGCGTCGGCAATCAGCGTTGAACGTAGCGACTTCCGGATTGCCCTCGAGTGCCTTTGCAAGTGGGTGATCAGCCGAGATCGCCGCAAAACTGGCGCCAAACAATGTGTCGGGG
>DFBM01000108.1:0-173 GCA_002366645.1 Rhodobacterales bacterium UBA3080
CAGGTTATTTACCTCGGACCAGGTCGCAAGCCCGGATTTTCGCGCCTGCATGTTATTGGCGCCCAAGACCCCCGCGTGAACGCCGCGACGATAATTCAGATCGAAGCCCCCGACCGCGAGGAACCCTTCATCCCGTCTGCTGCCCGCATGGGTGCAACCTTCTTGCACGGGGC
>DFBM01000108.1:210-1194 GCA_002366645.1 Rhodobacterales bacterium UBA3080
TCAGGGCGGTCCGAAGCGGGGATAGCGGTTTGGAAAAGGCTGGCCTATGTGGCCATCACGCGCGCCGAACACCGTCTGCGCTGGGTGACGCGGTATATGCTGGCACGCCCAACCGAACCGTTGGGCATCGCCGATCTGGAAGCTCCGACCCCGCCAATGGAACTGACGGGATCGGAGGAATAGTTAGGTGCGGATCCGGCGGAAGATTTCCGACGCGGTCCAACCAGCCAACAGCGCGACGGCCAAAGACAACAGACCGTATAGGAACGCTTGCTCGTGCGCCATCGTGTACAGGAACTTTTCCATACCGGTCTTGCTAACCGTGATGATCGAAGTCGACGTACTGATAACCGCCATGTCACGAACCAATAAGGTCTTCACCGTGTAATCCCCCTCGACAATATTCGAAGGCATGGCGAGCTTGGTCGTAAACAAGGTTTCTTCGGTCAAGGTCACCGGCGTAACGGTGGTGGTATAAGTGCCGTTGTCCTGATGGATACGGATCACCGCGTCACGGTAATCGTTGTCCTTTTCGTCAGCCACACGCACCGCAAATTCCAGCCCGAGATTACGTAGCGAACGCTCGCTCTCGCTTAGAAGGTCCTCGACCTCGCCAGTGGCGGCGATCGTGTAGAAACTAGGCGCGCGCTCCACTTCAACGGAATCGGTGTTTACCCAGATGCCGGCCTTGCGTTCTTTGCGGCGAACTACGGCTTCGATGGTCGGGCCGGATATCTCGATGATAACATCGAGTTGGCCTTCGCTTGCCGCTACCGGTCGGTCGCGTTTGATCGCGCCGAAGATGAAGACTTCGGAGCCGTCAAAGTTGGCGGTAATCGAAACGCCGCCTTTGCTAAGCTCGGAAACAACGGTTTCGCTGGCGTTTGCGGCACTTACCGCGAACAGGCTGAGGATCAATAAAAAGAAACGCATTTTAGTGCCCCCCTGCGCCAATAGAGTACAGCTCGGAAGGTGTCAGAACCA
>DFBM01000108.1:1278-2563 GCA_002366645.1 Rhodobacterales bacterium UBA3080
CGCATCAACCGTATAGTTCTGCGTTGCGTGCATCATTGTTGTAAAAGCGGTCACGAAAATAATCTGGAAAAGCGAGGTGCCGATAACAACTTTTGTCGGCATGCCAAGGATATAGATCATCGCGGGCACCAGAATAAAGCCACCGCCAACACCCATGATCGCGGCCAGAACACCGACCAGCGTTCCTACGATAAACGGAGGAATCGCGCTGATATACAGGTTCGACGTGCGAAACCGCATTTTGAGCGGAAGACCATGCACCCAAGTATGACGTTTAATCTTTTTCGGCGGACCGGGCTTCTTGGAACGACGGATCGCGCCGAGGCTCTCGATGAACATCAGACCGCCAATAATGCCAAGAAAGACTACGTAGGACAGCGTAATCAGCAGGTCGACCTGCCCGATTTCTTTCAGGTATTTAAAGACCTGAACACCCACCGCCGCGCCGAGCAAACCGCCCAGCAGCAGGACCGTGCCCATCTTGAAGTCAACGGTCTTCTTTTTCACGTGCGCCAGAACGCCGGAGAAAGAAGAGGCCACAATCTGGTTCGCCTCGGTCGCAACGGCAACAGCCGGCGGAATTCCGATGAAGAACAACAGCGGGGTCATTAGAAATCCGCCACCGACGCCAAACATGCCGGACAGAACACCGACAAGCCCGCCGAGGCCGATTAACAGGAATATATTTACCGAAATCTCGGCAATTGGAAGATAGATTTGCATGGAGTCACCTATAGAGGGTCGTATCTCTACCCTCTACAGCAAACCCATATCCTAATGCCACCGCCCAACTGCGACAAATCGGAGCGATTCACCCGTAACATGCGAATAATCGCATATAAGTGATTACCGCTCCTTCACATATGGTTCGCCGCCGGCTTTTGGCGGAATGGCTTTGCCGATGAAACCGGCGAGAATCACCACGGTCAGGATATAAGGTAGCGCTTGCATGAACTGAACCGGCACAACGAAGGCACCAAGGTCGATGCTCTGATACTTGTTACCGATTGCTTCGAGGAAGCCAAACAGCAGACAAACGAACACGGCCGACTTCGGATTCCATTTCGCAAAGATCAAGGCGGCCAGCGCGATGAAGCCCTTACCCGCACTCATATCCTTAACGAAACCGGCAGCCGAGGTGCCAAGGCTAAGATATGCCCCTGCCATGCCACACAGCACACCGGTAATCAAAACCGCCGCATAACGTTGGCGAACCACCGAAATACCGGCGGTATCAACCGCCCCCGGATTCTCACCAACCGCGCGCAGGCGCAGGCCGAAACGG
>DFBM01000108.1:2587-2983 GCA_002366645.1 Rhodobacterales bacterium UBA3080
AACCAGAATGTTGTGACCGGAAATAACGTCGTGATAGATCGGGCCAAGGATCGGGATGGACTCTGCTGCCGTCGCAAAGGGTAGATCAATCGGTAAAAACCGCTGCTCGCCGGAAAGTGCGGGGGTCTGGCCACCGGAACGGAACCAGTTCTGACCGATCAAAACAGTTGATCCTGCTGCGAAAAAGTTGATCGCCACGCCGGAAATCAGCTGGTTGCCGCGCAAGGTGATCGACGCAAAGCCGTGGATCAGGGCCAGCAAAACCGAGACAATGATCGCAGCCGCAATACCGACCCACGCCATGCCAACGGTCATACCCCAGCCACCCTCGGCAAGCGGCATACCGGCATAGGCCGATAACGCACCGGCGGCGAAAGCACCCGCCAGCATCTTGCC
>DFBM01000108.1:3080-3213 GCA_002366645.1 Rhodobacterales bacterium UBA3080
TCGGATATTTGCAGAATCGTGCCGAAATCCATCACGCTTCTCCCTTATTCAGTCGCACGAACAACCGTTCAACCGGTATCCGCACCATATTTTCAAGCGAACCAACGAACATGATAACCAGTGCCTGAATGAC
>DFBM01000171.1 GCA_002366645.1 Rhodobacterales bacterium UBA3080
CACGGCCAAACCTGTGCGTTCTGCAAGTTGCCCGATGCTAAGATTTCCTGTCGGAATATTTTTCATGGAACCCTCTAAATAATACCTTGACCTAAAGTTAGGTTTAGTAATTACAAGGTAAAAATCAAACGGTCAATACTTATGGAGAAGAAAATGAAAAGTGCAATTTTGGAACATGTGAACGTGACGGTCAGCAACCCGAGCAAAACGGCGGCGATGCTGTGTGATCTATTCGGCTGGCACGTCCGCTGGCAAGGGGACGCGATTATGGGGGGTCGGACGATACACGTCGGCACCGAGGATTCTTATGTCGCGGTATACGCGCCAAAAGGCGAGACAAGCGCCACAGACAGTAGCTATGGCATCCGCGGCGGGTTGAACCACATTGCCGTGGTGGTCGAGGATATCGCAGTCACCGAAAACCTCGTTAAGGCGGCGGGGTTTATGCCCGTTAATCATGGCGATTACGAACCCGGCCTGCGGTTCTATTTCCGGGACCATGACAACATTGAGTTCGAGGTGGTCAGCTACCCGTAAACTTCGCCTTTCCCGCGCTTCGTCTGGTGGTATAGTCTACGATCAGACGAAACCGGAAATGGACCCTCGATATGTTCGGAATGACCAAAAAACTCGATATACCTTCCAAGGCGGACGCTCTACCCGGGCGACCCGAGGCAATTCTGACTGACGAGAAGCATTTCGTGAACGGCAACCCGCTAAAGCCACCCTTTCCTTCGGGCATGGAGGTGGCCGTTTTCGGGATGGGATGTTTCTGGGGCGTAGAGCGCATATTCTGGGGGCTGGAAGGTGTCTGGGTTACGTCTGTCGGGTATCTCGGCGGCCATACACCCAATGCAACATACGAAGAAGTATGCACCGGCCGGACGGGGCACAACGAGGTGGTGCAGGTGGTCTTTGATCCAGCAATTCTGCCTTACGATAAGCTGCTGCAGGTATTCTGGGAGGGGCATGACCCGACGCAGGGCATGAAACAGGGGAATGATCGCGGCACGCAGTACCGCTCGGGCATTTATTGTTTTGACGATGCGCAGATCAAAGCAGCCGAGGCATCGCGGGACGTATTTCAAGCACAGTTGACGAAAAGCGGATTCGGGGAAGTCACCACTGAAATCCTTTCCGCTGGCCCGTATTATTACGCCGAAGGGTATCACCAGCAGTATCTGGCCAAGAATCCCGCCGGATACTGTGGAATTGGCGGCACCGGTGTGACCTGCCCTATCGGCCTGACTTGACCTTTGTGCGACGCGGGCCTATCGCCCTACGTCAAAGGAGAACCGCATGCCCACTTTCACAGCCCTGACCACACTTCGCGACAAAGCCAAAGCCGAAGCACTTGCCGAGGCGGTGGAGCGCTTGATTCCCGAGCCAACCGGTGTCGGGGTTTTCGAGGTCGAGGACGGATCTGGCACGTGGGAAGTCGGCGGGTATTTCATTGAACAACCGGATGAGGTTGGTCTGGCGTTGTTGGCTGCAGTACACGGCGCGCGGCCATTTGCGGTTTCACAACTGGAAGACCGTGACTGGGTCGCACAAGTACGGCGCGAACTGACGCCGGTTTACGCCGGACGTTTTGCGGTGTTTGGCGCGCATGATCGCGATGAAATCCCCAAAAACCTCATCCGCCTTGAAATCGAAGCGGCGATGGCCTTCGGGACAGGGCATCACGGCACGACGCAAGGGTGCCTGCTCTCGCTCGACAAACTGGTGACGCAGGGAATGGTGGCAACGAACGTCGCCGATATCGGTAGCGGTACCGGCGTGCTGGCGATGGCGGCGGCCTCGGTTTGGCCCTGTGCGACGCTGGCCTCGGACATCGATCCGATTGCTACGGAAACAGCGAAGGCGAACATCGCGGCAAACGGTTTGAAGAACCGCATCAACTGCCACACCGCTGTAGGGTTCCGCAGCGCAGAAATCCGTAAGGCAGCGCCCTTCGATCTGGTTTTTGCAAATATTCTGGCGGGACCGCTGAAACGTCTTGCACCCGATATGGCCAAGCATACGGCATCAGGTTCGGTCATCATCCTGTCCGGCATTCTCAACACCCAGGCATTGGGCGTCGAGGCGGTCTATAAAGGGTGGGGTTTCTTGCGCCGTGACAAGCGGGTCATCGGCGAATGGACAACGCTGACGCTGGAGCGCAACTAGGCCGCGCACTCTTGGATTTAACGGCCACAATCTGAACCAGACACAAAAAAGCCGCCCTCGGACTGACGGCGGCTTTCTCTTACACTACGCGGGCGGCGTTAGTTTTAGCGACGTGTCGCAAGAACGAAAGATGTGGACTGAACGTTGCCGTATAGACCGATGTCTTCAAGCTGTTGGCGAGACAGGCCGTTCAGGATTTTCGCTGTTTTGCGCGCGTCGTTCCATGCGCGGAAATTAAAAATAACCTCGTCAAAAAAGTTCACAACGTTTAGCGTTGTGGTGGCCCCGAAGGGAACTGGGCGGGATGTATCATAAATAGCCATTAGGTTACTCTCCGTATTCTTGTTGGGCCGACGTTCTTGTCGGGGTATAAGAGCCACCTATGCCTCTATCTTCAAACGCACAATTGACAAGGTTGCATGACCCATATGCATTTCCCGCATGGCGCGTCGGATTCAGTCCAAAGAGCGTCGAATCCGGCTTTTCCAATCTGTGCTTGGAAGATGTTCCCGTTTCGTGCTAACTGTTCGACAACGAATAATTCGAAGGATACAGGCAAAAAATGCGCGTTATCGGAATTGACCCGGGTTTGCGCCGGATGGGATGGGGGATTGTGGATGTCGCGGGCTCCAAACTTTCCCACGTAGCCAATGGTACATGCGAGTCAGCTGGAGAAGATTTGGCCTATCGGCTAAGCAGCTTGTTTGACCAGTTGCGGGCGGTGTTTACCGAATTCACCCCGGAAACGGCAGCGGTCGAGAAAACCTTCGTGAATAAGGACGGGGCTGGCACATTGAAGCTGGGCCAAGCGCGCGGGATCGCGATGTTGGTGCCCGCGCAGGCCGGACTGGTGGTGGCGGAATACGCGCCGAACTCGGTCAAGAAAGTTGTGGTGGGCGTGGGCCATGCGGATAAACAGCAGGTCGAACATATGGTGCGGATGCAAATGCCCGGAATCAAGATCAACGGACCGGACGCGTCGGACGCTTTAGCGATTGCTTTATGCCACGCTCATCACGCAAGATTTGCAGGACGGCTTGAAGCTGCACTAGCAAAGGCGGAAGCATGATTGGTAAAGTGACAGGCCGGATGGATTACCGCAATGCGGACCACGTGCTAATTGATACTGGCGGTGTTGGATATATCGTTTACTGCTCCGAACGGACGCTGGCGATGATGCCTTTACCGGGCGGTATGGTCTCGCTTTATACCGAGATGGTCGTGCGACAGGATTTCATGCAGCTTTACGGATTTCCAACCTTGGCGGAGCGCGAATGGCACCGGTTGCTGACCTCCGTGCAAGGGGTCGGCGCGAAGGCGGCGCTGGCGATTTTGGGTACACTTGGGACGGACGGAACGGGGCGTGCGATTACGCTTGGTGACGTCGGGGCGATCAAAGCCGCGCCGGGGATCGGGCCAAAGATCGCGCAGCGCGTTGCGAATGAACTGAAAGACAAGGCACCCGCGATTATGGCGCTTGGGGCGTCTGGCGCGCAGACCGCAGTGGCGGACGACGATGTGGTGATTGAACCCGTGAAGCCGAAGGTTGTAGCCGCGAAGCCTGCTGCGGCGGACGGATCTGCGGCCGCACAGGCCGACGCGCTTTCGGCGCTGGTCAATCTGGGATATGGCGCGGGGGATGCGGCGTCGGCCGTGGCGGAGGCTTCGGGGGGGGATCCGGAGGCTGACTCCTCGGATTTGATCCGCGCGGCCTTGCGCTTGTTGGCACCGAAGGGGTAATCGATGGAACCGGATCAGGATTTGCGCCCACAAGAGCGCCCCGGTGATGCAGATCGGGCATTGCGGCCACAAACGTTGGACGAATTTGTCGGACAGCGCGAGGCACGGGCGAATTTGAGGGTGTTTATCGAAAGCGCCAAGATGCGGGCGCAGGCGATGGATCACACGTTGTTTTATGGTCCGCCGGGATTGGGGAAGACGACGCTCGCGCAGATAATGGCGCGGGAGTTGGGAGTGAACTTCCGTATGACCTCCGGTCCTGTGCTTGCGAAGGCCGGCGATTTGGCGGCAATCCTGACGAATCTGGATGAACGCGACGTGCTGTTCATCGACGAAATTCACCGGATGAATCCGGCCGTTGAGGAAATCCTGTATCCGGCGCTGGAAGACTTCGAGCTGGATCTGGTGATCGGCGAAGGGCCTGCCGCGCGGACGGTACGAATTGATTTGCAGCCCTTCACATTGGTCGGCGCAACGACGCGTTTGGGGCTTTTGACAACACCTTTGCGCGATCGGTTCGGTATTCCGACACGGTTGGAGTTTTACGACGTCGACGAACTGGTGAGCATAGTTGATCGCGGCGCGCGATTGATGCAAGCCGATGCCGATGCCGGTGGTGCTATGGAAATCGCGCGGCGCTCCCGCGGGACACCACGGATCGCGGGTCGCCTTTTACGGCGTGTCGTGGATTTCGCGTTGGTCGAGGGCGACGGCAAGGTCACGGCAGATTTGGCCGATATGGCGTTGACCCGTTTAGGGGTCGACCATCTGGGGTTGGACAATGCCGACCGCCGATACCTGCGCCTTCTGGCCGAGAATTACGGCGGCGGTCCGGTCGGTGTCGAGACCATCGCTGCTGCCCTTTCGGAGGCGCGCGATGCGATTGAGGAGGTCATCGAACCTTTTCTCTTGCAGCAAGGGCTGATACAGCGGACTCCACGCGGGCGGATGCTGGCGGCAAAGGCTTGGAAACATCTGGGGCTGGATGCCCCACGCTCCCCCGATCAAGTAGATTTATTCGAGGACTAGAACGAATGTAGATCAAACCCTTTGTTTTATTGGACTTTATGTCAATTTATCACTTACAAACTGCTTACAAACCAATTCTAACCCATTGATTTCTAGTTCGCCGAAAACTACTTCTTACTAACGAGTTACAAACCACATGCATTCTGAGGTTGTTCATGGCTTACGAAACGGCGCATAAAAAAATACGCAGCGACAAAATCACTATGTGCCAAATATACAAGCACAAGGGCGACAAGCAGACCACGGGACTCTGGCATTATCGCTTTCGCTTTGACAACAAAACCATGCGCAGAAGCAGCAAAGAAAGAGACTTTGCCAAGGCCTGTATTGTTGCAGAAGACCACTATGACGACTTGCGGCATAAGGCAAAATACAACTTACCGACCAGCGAGAAGACGTTCAAAGAGGTTTATGATCTATGGTGGCAGGCGATTGGAAAACATTTATCTTCGCATCGTCAAACCTCCTTCAAAACTGCCAGTAGCAATTACTTCCTCAAGTACTTTGGGAAAATGAAGATAGACAGCTTAACATCTGCAAAAATGCCCGCCTATATTACATGGCGCGTGGCCAATTACAAAAAAAACCTCCGTCAGCGCAGACGCTAAAGATGGAGAAACAGCAGTTATTGCAAATTTTGGACTGGGCTGTTGAAAACAAGTTTTTGGATCAGGCGCCAAAAATAGTTGTGCCTGCGTCTGTTGGAACAAGAGCTAACAAACGTATGTCTTTTTCTGACTCCGATTTGATCACCATCACAAACAAGGCCCATGCATTCGTCCAAGACGGAAACAATGATATGAACATCAGGCGTAGAGCGATATTCATTTCATTCTTGATGTTTTCGCTCAACAGCGGAATGCGTATTGGCGAAGTAAGACATTTAAAATGGAAACACGTTCGAACCAAAGATGGGCATGTAACTATTGACCTACCTGAATTTAAAGAAGTTAACGGCAAGCAAGTACGGCACAAGACGGGCAAGCGCACAATCGTTTGTTTGCCAGAAATCACGCAGTGGATACAACTTAGAAAACAAGAAGTGAAAAAGTTCCAAGGATGTGATGATTATTTATTCCCAAAAGAAAATGGTGGTACTGCGAAGTTTGATGTGCTGTTCAATACCTTCATGAAATATTGCGGTACAGTTACACATCCAAACGGATCTAAATACACAATGTATTCTACGCGTCATACCTATGCCACTGGCCGCGTCATGAACGGTGCTGGAATGTTGCAGATAGCAGAAAATATGGGCACGGGCTTTGATATTATACAAAATCACTACGCACATGTGTTGACGGAGAAAAGCCGCGCTGAACTGACGAAAGGCTCTAAAACTGATGCTGAAATTAAGCAGGACGTTGCAGCCATTGCGGCGCAATATGTAGGCAAACCATCCGACTATCCTGATCTAAAATGACAACCGGCATCGCTACAACAAAGTGTGCAGCTTTCGCTGCACTCCCTCGTTATGTTTCGTCTTCGTCATCCTCCTTTTTTTTGAATTTTTCCAAGTCCGTCGCGATAATTCCACTAATTTTGACATTTGAATATTTTCTCTCAATTTCGGCTAAATCCAAGTCGTTCATTTTCGCGTAAGTGTCTAAATCCATTACAATAATTATCATTTTTTACTCCTTAAAATTTTGCAACAGACTGATCTACGTTATGGATTCCCCAAAATCAAACGATTGGAGGAATTAATTTATAACCCACTGATAATGTTAGACATTATTTTTATACCTTCGCTTGATTGGCAAGAAAGTTGGAGGATTTCATATTTGCATCCAGTTAATTATAACCGCACCGCATTAGTCGATCTAACTCGTTCTGGGGCAGATCAGTGCAGCCCCCTAACTATAAGAGGGGCGATTCATAGTGGGTGGATAGGTTGGCTTTTAAATTAAAAAGGCCCCTAAAGGCCTTTTCGTTAGAAATTTAGGTATGTATTGTACTTGCTATGTATGAGCTTCCTCGGTGCTATAATCCAAGTGCTAGTTTGTAATTATTTTCGTATTTCAAAATCAATTTGTCCAACACGAGTTGATCCAAAATTGTAAATTGGCTCCATGTGTGAAAATTGTACTCTTTACCAAACAGCCACCACTCAATCTTGTCATTTGCGCGTTCAACGGCTGGCCCATCAAAGCGATGTAATTTGCCATCGACCCACCATTCCTTTGCTGCGTCAGTAATACGAGCAGGTCCATCTGTACGGTGTAAAACACCCTCGACCCGCCATTCTTCTATTAATGGTCTATATTGGATTATTGCGGGTTGATTATTATCTCGGTGCAATATTCCAGACTTTTCAAATGTTACGCCGTGATAACTGTGGGTCTTGCAATAAACGCCGCTGCGCTTTGTAAATTTGCCGTGATCTATATTCATGGTATCTCCATAATTGTTAAGGTTAGCACCGCTGAGGTGACAGCTATTAACATTCCATTCTTCTGGAAATTGGCAGTCACCTAATCAGGGTAAACTTATCTACATTATGAGAGTGCAAAAATCAAATTTTCCTGTGTCTTTTCTGAAAAAAATCGGGCGCAAATTTTGGCAGTTGAACACTATTGCGGCCTGCCCACACAGTTGGAATTATGCTTGATTCCGGTGAAGGGGTTCAAAAGAATGAATCCGAAGCTTACAAATGGTTTTTACTGGCCGAAGCGAATGGTTTGAAAATGCCCCCTAAATATAACCGCATTTCTTCGGAAAGTTCATTTGGTGTCTGACGTCAGCACCTATGGAACAGATTTGCAGCGCATACGTAGCTGTAATTCGACAGGCACTAAGTATGCGAAACCAAGGAATTCCAATCGATACTGCAACAAGAATGGCGGAAAGTGCATATAGGATTAATCCAACATTAGGTGGTGTCGTTGGCCGATCACTTACTCTTCTTTATTTAGCCAAGCAGCTTGACTCTTCGTGGCGTAAGTCGCGGCACACTGTTCCGAGCTGCAAACGTCATGAACAGTATTGAGGTCAAGCAATCCCTGACCGTGCAAACGTGCATACGTGCTTAACAATTCTCTTATTGGCAGTGAGGACTGAGCAGATCTAAAGTACGCTTGGCGGAGCTGTGGAAAATCGCGAAGAATAATCTCACGCTCTTCGTCAGAAATGTCGAATGCACCCATGATCACAACATCAATTGCCGCTCTAAGCTGCGCGCGCTTCCCAAGCCAGACAGCAGGGGAGTCGTAAGGCGATTGACGTTTGCTCAACTTGGCCGCAGCTGATTTAATAAATGCCCTATCAGCGTCGTTTAAATCCTTAGGCCAAGGGATATTCTCCCAGTAAAAATGATTAATCGTCGTAGACACCCAACGTCTCATAATCCAATCTACCAGAAGTGAATTGGCGTAGGCCAACCAAAGCAAACTATCGTCGAGTGTTAAGTGCTTGATAACCGAGACTTTATTGCCACAAATCGCGTGCTCTGGAATTAGTGCGGCCAGGACGGTCCTCGCATTAGCATGGCCGCTGATTTCACAGTAACCAACCCGCTCCTTTGGTTTCCAACCAGTACTTAAAGCAAAACACTCTGTTACGAAAAAGTGAGGAATAATTTCACCCCGCCCCGGTATTGGAGTAGACCATTTTGCCGATCGGCCTTGGCCGCTTTGATACTCCTTAGCTGCGTGATCGTATTGGTGAACCATACGGCCCTCATACAATGGCAAGAGAATGTCCTGTGATGTCGGTGAGATCCATCGTCCATCCACGCTCGGTTCAAACCCTTGCTTAATTGCAAAATCATTTTCAATAAAGTGTTTGGAATGGTTCGTCATATCCAATTCCCGATTGAAAGTGGGCCGATCAGTTGAATCCTTTTTAGGAGGAGAATGGCGGCGGTATATCTTCCATAGAATATTTTTTTCCTCGGTCGTGCACACTTCAGGTATGAGGCCATATTCACCCCCAACGACGTTTAGGAACCTAGATTCGAGACGAACGCTTGGCGCAGAAGATGACACCGTGAGCTCAGTCTGGCGAAACCGAGCCAAAATTTTCGCACCCCCAGGCTTCTTTTCTAGAAAAATTATTGTAAACCGATACATACTATGTATGTCGAAAATTTTCTTCCGGTTAATGTACTCCGATATTTCAGTAACTTTAACGTTCTCGCGAAGCAATTTTCGGAGAGCAGTCGAACCTTTGGCGCGTAGAATGCCCGAAGGTAGAAGAAGAGCTGCAGTTCCATTTTTGGCCAACAAAGCGATTGAGCGTTCGATGAAAAACTTATATAAATCTGGATCTCCAAATGCTTTTTGGTTCACAGAGTATTCGGTCGAGGCTCGTAGCTTGCTGGAAAGCTCAATAGTGCGCTGCGCGTAATCGCTCCAATCGCTCCAATCGCTATGAAGCAGATTACTAATATTTTTATTTAAGTATTGACCTAGCGCTTTGCCCTGAAGTTGGCGAACGCTCGAATCAATATGCTCAAAAAATTCGTGCCTAAGCGGGCGAAGTTTGCTCCAAGGAGGGTTGGTAATTACAACAGTGAAGCCAAGTCTCGCGCGATCTGGAAACCAGTTTTCCCAGTCTTTCAGGCTTGAAGATATTGCATCTCCAATATGTAAGTGTTTGTCAAGTTTGTCGAAGGTAAGCGAGGGACAAGCGACTTCGGCTACAAGTAGAGCTCGAGTAGTGGCTACTGCGACAGGATCGATATCTACGCCGTAGATGCAATAGTTCGCTATTTCGTAACGTAATTTGGCGATATCAAAATCGGAAAAACTTGATTTTTTACTTAGTATTTCGGCTGCTGTATTCATTGCGGAAAGCAAGAACGCCCCACACCCGACCGCTGGATCAAGTATAGCCACATCACGCAAGTCTTCGACACTTTCAACATTGCGCAGAGCACTCTTCAGAGCTGTACGCACCATATTGTCTGCAAGTTCAGGAGGCGTAAAGTACACGCCGCGGCTACGTTGATCTGCTGATGTGGCAACAATAAGTTGGTCTTGTTTGTCTAAGGCCAGAGATAGCCCACGTAAGCGCTCGAGTGTTGTGCCAACTTGCGACGCAAGAATTTTGCCATCAGAGTATTGAAATAACTCAGCAGCAAGCGAGATCTCAACATCATTTTGTTCCCTGGATTCGGTAGGCAAGCCCTTTGCGTTGTGCAACGCATCAACTGCCGCATTCATAGTCAAAGTGACTGCGCGACCGTGTAATTCGTGTCTGACGTCAGCGCCTATGG
>DFBM01000172.1 GCA_002366645.1 Rhodobacterales bacterium UBA3080
ACTAGGGGCGCAGGTCAAGACTATCGCCACCACAAAACTTTTGAATTGGTGCTGATATACCGATCTTTCCCTAAACACCGCCGTGGAGAAAGTTCACCAACGTCGAATTCCAATATCTGCGTCCAGAGTATTAGGGCATATCTTTCATCACTCGGCACCTTTGCGATTTTCTGGCTTCACGAGTAGCATTTACAACCGGACGGCTGAATAGGATTGGCCAATGACTCACTTTCCGTTGCCTTTGTCGTTCACATAGGCGTTTATTATGGACACGTGGCGCAAAACTATGCCGAATATTGCCGCTTCGCTCCAAACAGATATGTGATGGCTAGAATGGCCCGAGAACAAAAAATGCCAAAAACTCGCCACACATAGGGGGCGATTCTTGCTTGGCTCTGCGCGGCAGTAAATTGCTGATGGTAAGTTAATCCACTGCAATGCATTGTTTCTATAGGGTTTTTCTGGTGCTGCTGGGGAGAATTGAACTCCCGACCTCTCCCTTACCAAGGGAGTGCTCTACCTCTGAGCTACAGCAGCGTCGCGCGTTTTTTAGCCGAATATGCAACAAGTGCAAGAGCAATCTGGACCATATCTATGATGTTGGTGTAGAGAATGCAGTATGGCAGAAGAAACACCGGATAAACCAATAGATAAAACTGGTAAAAAGTCCAGAGCCGCGCAGCGCGAAGAACGCTTGCGGGCTTCGTTGAGGCAGAATATGCACAGACGTAAGTCGCAAAAACGCGCGCGTCAGGAATTGGATAAAGGCGAGCAGGATGGATAGAATTGTAGTTTCGGGTGGCACGGCGTTGAATGGCCAAATCCCGATTTCGGGCGCCAAGAACGCTTGTCTGACGTTGATGCCTGCAGCTCTGCTTAGCGAAGAGCCTTTGACGCTGACCAATGTGCCGAGGTTGTCCGATATCAGCACCATGACAGAACTTCTCGAATCTTTAGGGTGCGAAGTGGCGTCGCTGCAAGGCGGTCGTGTGTTGGCGATTGGTACGGAGAATATCACGAACCACACCGCCGATTACGACATTGTTCGCAAGATGCGCGCCTCGATTCTGGTGCTTGGACCGATGCTGGCCCGTGACGGGCACGCGGTTGTTTCGCTGCCGGGAGGATGTGCCATCGGTGCGCGCCCGGTCGATATCCACCTGTCCGGCTTCGAAGCATTGGGCGCTGAACTGGACTTGCGCGATGGATACATCCATGCCAAAGCGCCGAACGGGTTGGTTGGCACGACTTACGAAATGCCTTTTGCCTCGGTTGGGGCGACGGAAAACCTGTTGATGGCTGCGACGCTGGCCAAAGGCACAACCGTTTTGAAAAACGTGGCGCGTGAGCCGGAGATTGTAGATCTTGCAGAATGTCTTCGTAAAATGGGTGCACAGATCGACGGAGAGGGGACTTCAACCCTGACCATTCAAGGGGTCGACCGTTTGGGCGCTGCCGCTCATCAGGTGGTAACAGACCGGATCGAGCTCGGTACCTATATGTTGGCGCCCGTGATAACCGGCGGTAGTGTGGAGTTGTTGGGTGGCCGTCGTAGTCTGGTTTCCGCTTTCAGTGACAAGCTCGAAGCGGCGGGCGCGGTTATTGAAGAAACTGCGAACAGCCTGATTGTGTCGCGCAAAGGCGAGCAAATTTCCGCCGTGGATGTTGTCACAGAAATCCATCCAGGCTTCCCGACCGATTTGCAGGCCCAGATGATGGCTTTGTTGACGCTTTCGAACGGAACGTCGGTACTTGAAGAAAAAATCTTCGAGAACCGGTTCATGCATGCACCTGAACTCATTCGCATGGGGGCGGACATCGAGGTGCATGGCGGAACGGCTAAAGTCCACGGCGTAAAGTCTTTGAAAGGCGCACCGGTTATGGCGACGGATTTGCGCGCCTCTATCAGCCTTATACTGGCGGGTATGGCGGCCGAAGGTGAAACCGTGGTGTCGCGGGTCTATCATCTGGACCGTGGTTATGAACATGTTGTGCGCAAGCTGTCAGCTTGTGGTGCGAAAATTGAACGAATCTCGGGGTAAATCATGGTAGATGCAACATTTGAAGACGGCGCAGAACAGCCACTACGTTTGCGGGCGGAAACTTCCGACGATCTGACGGTGATATCCACCTATGTGCAGGATGCAGTTGGGCAGAACTCTGAAATTTCCTGGCTGACAAAGAAGCATCGCTTCGGCATTCTGTTAAACAGATTCAGATGGGAAGACCAATTGAACGCAGAGCAACAAAAACGACCATATGAGCGCGTGCAGTCGATGCTGGTCATTGAATCTGTTTTGAAGGTTGCGGCACAAGGGCTAGACCCTTCCGACAAGGATATGGCTTTTGAATTACTGTCCGTATCTTTTCAACCTAGCGAAGATGGTGCGGGGCAGGTGCTTTTGACACTAGCCGGTGACGGAATGATTGCGCTTGATGTAGAATGTCTTGATGTAACGTTGCTTGATGTGTCGCGTCCGTATATCGCCCGTTCAACTCATGTTCCTTCGCACCCGGACGCCTAAATATGCCAGTATTTCTAAATTCGACGCAGCCTGATTTCGAGGCGCGGTTTGTTGACCTTCTCGGTATGAAGCGCGAGTCGGATTCAGACGTTGATGCGATTGTGGTCGATATTATAGCTGATGTTGCGCAACGCGGCGACAAGGCTGTTATCGAACTTACAAACAAGTTTGACCGTCTATCACTGACGCCGGAAACGCTTGCGTTTTCGGCCGCCGAGATGGAAGCGGAGATTGCAAAAGTTCCTGCTAACGAGCGGGCGGCGCTCGAACTCGCCGCTGAACGCATCCGCGCCTATCATGAACGGCAATTGCCAAAGGACGAGCACTGGATTGACGACAGTGGCGCTGAACTTGGCTGGCGCTGGTCGGCGGTTGAATCTGCGGGGCTATATGTGCCGGGCGGTTTGGCATCCTATCCATCATCGGTTTTGATGAATGCTATTCCCGCACGTGTTGCCGGTGTTGAAAACCTCGTGATTTGCGCGCCGACGCCGGACGGCAAGGTTAACCCGTTGGTACTTCTTGCCGCGCGTTTGTCGGGTGTTGATCGGGTCTACCGTATCGGTGGCGCTCAGGCTGTTGCCGCGATGGCATATGGTACGCAAACGATTGCGCAGGTGGATAAAATTACGGGACCGGGCAACGCCTTTGTCGCGGCCGCCAAGCGACGGGTTTTTGGGCGTGTCGGAATTGATATGATCGCCGGTCCGTCGGAGATTCTGGTGATCGCCGACAAAGACAACGATCCGGACTGGATTGCGATTGATTTGCTCAGTCAGGCCGAGCACGACGAAAGTGCTCAATCCATTCTGATTACGGACGACGAGGAATTCGGTCGTTTGGTGGCGCAAGCTGTCGAAAAACGCCTCGAGACACTCGAACGACGTTCGGTGGCGGCGCCCAGCTGGCGCGATTATGGTGCGGTGGTCACAGTTCGGGATTTGGACGAGGCGGCGAAATTGTCGGACCGGATTGCTCCGGAGCATCTGGAGCTTTGTGTCAAAGATGCCGAGGAGCTATCCAACAAGGTCCGCCACGCAGGAGCGATTTTTGTTGGTGCTTGGACACCCGAGGCAATAGGCGATTATGTCGGCGGGCCGAACCATGTGTTGCCAACGGCTAGATCGGCGCGGTTCTCGTCAGGATTGTCGGTGCTGGATTTCATGAAGCGAACCACGATTGCGCGCATGACCCCCGAAGCGCTTGCCGCGATTGGTCCGGCGGCCGAAATCCTCGCAAAATCCGAAAGCCTCGAGGCACATGGTTTGTCGGTGCGCTCCCGCCTCGACAAGATTAACCGTGGTGGCGACAATGGCTGATACGGATCGCTTGATTGACGTACAGTTGGACGATTCCGGCCTTCCGGCGCCCACACCCGAGATCGAACAGGAGCGGCGCGTCGCGATATTCGATTTGCTCGAAGAGAACATGTTTGGTCTGGTCGGGCGCGAAGGGCAGGCGGTTCCAGACGGCCCTTACATGCTTGATCTGTCGATCGCGGACAGGCGATTGGTGTTTGATGTGCACACGAAAAGCGGCGATAAGGCTGGAGAGTTCCATCTGTCTTTGACGCCGTTTCGGCAAGTTATCAAAGATTACTTCCAGATTTGCGAAAGCTATTTTGATGCGGTTAAACGCCTGCCTCCCAGCCAGATTGAGGCGATTGATATGGGCCGGCGCGGTATTCATAACGAGGGAAGCAGCGTCATCCTTGAACGCCTCGAAGGCAAGGTGAACACAGATATGGCGACGGCCCGCCGCCTGTTTACCCTAATCTGCGTTTTGCATTTCAAGGGTTAGACGCGAAATGGCGAGCAATCCAACTGCTGTTTTGTTCGCTTGTGACCACAATGCTGTGCGCTCGCCAATGGCCGAAGGGATCATGAAGAAGTTTTACGGCCGCCGGATATTTGTGCAATCTGTCGGTGTTAAACATGATCTTGAAATTGACGGGTTTTCGATAGCTGTTGCTGCAGAAATTGGTGTGTCGCTTGAAAAGCACCGTGTGCGATCATTTGACGAAATGGAAGAGTGGGGCGACGACATTGATGGTTATGATCTCGTAATCGCACTTTCGCCGGCATCGCAACGTAGGGCATTGGAATACACCCGCTTTCACGCACTTGAAGTTGAATACTGGCCGATCTTTGATCCAACAGGTCTGGCAACAACGCGTGAAGACAATCTCAAGGTTTATCGTCAAGCACGGGACCAGATAATCGAAAATATCATAGCGCGGTTCGGCCCTCCGTTCGAAATCGACGAGTGAAATTCGGTAAATAGCGGTTTAGGCTTGAAATTTGGCCAATAACCCCTCATTTACGGGGCGCAGACAATTTCTGCATGAAACTAACTGATCGGAGACCACATGGCCAAGGAAGAACTTCTAGAATTCCCGGGTGTCGTGACTGAGCTTTTGCCGAACGCGACTTTTCGGGTGGAGCTAGAGAACGGCCACGTAATTATTGCGCATACTGCCGGAAAAATGCGTAAAAACCGCATTCGCGTTTTGGCGGGCGACAAGGTTCAGGTGGAGATGACTCCATATGACCTGACCAAAGGGCGCATCAACTATCGCTTCAAGTAACTTGCGACTGATCCTTGGATCAGGCAGCCCGCGTCGCCGCGAGCTGCTGGCGCAGATTGGCGTCGTGCCGGATGAAATCCGGCCTGCCGACATTGACGAAACCCCGTACAAGAATGAATTGCCCCGCCCATATGCGGCGCGTCTGGCTGTTGAAAAGGCGCAGGCTGTGCAGGCTGGCGCGGATGAGCTCGTGCTATCTGCCGATACAGTCGTCGCCGTTGGACGCCGGATTCTCGGTAAACCGGCTGACGCCGCGGAGGCAACCAAGTTCCTTCTACTACTTTCGGGGCGCCGACATCGGGTAATAACCGGAGTTGCGCTGCGACTTGGTGATAAAACCTGGTCTCGACAAGTCGAAACCACTGTAAAATTCAAACGCTTGTCTGACATGGAAATATCCGCCTATCTGCGTTCAGGCGAGTGGGAAGGCAAGGCGGGTGGCTATGCTATTCAGGGTATCGGTGGCGCATTTATTCCGGCGATCAACGGCTCTTATACTAATGTTGTGGGGCTGCCGTTGACAGAAACAGCAAATCTTTTGATCGGGGCAGGGTATCCCGTCAACTTCGAGGGGAATCCGGCATGAAGGGAGCGTTGGCTGTTTTTGACGAGAGCGTAGGCTCGGGTATGGCGGGTCTACTTGTCGACGGTCGGCTAGTGGATTTGATGTTTGATCCCGCTAGTGACGACCCCAGACCGCGACCTGAGGCGATCTACCGAGGTATCCTTGAGCGTCCGCTAAAGGGTATGCATGGCGCGATATTACGCCTGCCAGATGGCCAGAAAGCGTTTCTTAAGGACGCCAAGGGCTTGTCGCCGGGAACTCCGATTGTTGTGCAGGTGTCAACCTTCGCCGATGAAGGCAAAGCTGCACCGGTTGCGCGTAAGCTGTTGTTCAAAAGCCGGTATGCAATCGTCACCCCCGCCAATCCCGGAATTAACGTCGCCCGCAGTATTCGTGACGAAGAAGAGCGTGAGCGCTTGTTGGAAATTGCGCACGGATGTTTGGACGATGGCGACGAAGGTCTGATTTTGCGCTCTGCGTGCGAAAACGAGGACTCCGATACGATTTCGAGCGACATTGCGAATATGCTGGAGATGTGTCGCACTGTGTTGGCTGGCGGCGATGGAACTAGTCCAGAGTTGCTTTTGGATGCGCCTTCGGCGGCGGTACGGGCATGGCGCGACTGGGACGAGCCGGATCAGGTGGAAAACGCTGTGGGATCGTTCGAGCGCTCCGGAATTCTTGATTATATGGACGAGGCACTGCTGGATCGTGCCGAGCTTGGAAACTCTGCGTGGATAAGTGTGGAGCCGACGCGGGCGCTTGTTGCAATCGATGTGAACTCGGGTGGCGATTTCTCTCCTGGCGCTGCGTTAAAGACCAACCTTGCCGCGTGTAAAGAAGTCTCTCGGCAACTATTGTTGCGTGGTCTGGGTGGTCAGGTGCTGATCGATTTTGCTCCGGTTAACAAGAAGGACCGTGTCAAGATCGAGGCGGCCTTGCGAGCCGCGTTGCGGCGCGACGGTGTCGATACGATTATCGCGGGTTGGACGCCCCTCGGGAATCTCGAACTCCAACGCAAGCGCGAACGTTTTTCGCTTAGGGAGGCGATGAAATGAGTTGCCCGATTTGTAAAAAACCGATTAATCCAGACTACAAACCCTTTTGCTCAAAGCGTTGTGCAGATATCGATCTAGGTAAGTGGTTAAACGAATCCTACACCATTCCGTCACCTCTTGAAGACCTGTCCGAAGAGGAAGAAATGGCGTTGATGGCAGCAGATAAAACACTGCACTGAATTTCCATCGAATTTCGCCAGAATAGCTCTGGACAGCCGTGAGCAACTAACCTAAAACGCCCCCACCCAAGGCGAAACGCCTTACCCGTGCCCGGGTAGCTCAGGGGTAGAGCAGCGGATTGAAAATCCGCGTGTCGGTGGTTCAAATCCGCCCCCGGGCACCATTTTTTCTAATACTCTTAAAGCACCGACTTCGCTTCAAACCCATCTCTTCGATCGAGCGCCGGTGAATATAACTCCAATCTGGCGGTTGCTCCCTGTGCGATTGTGTCCGCGATAGCGAGGCCAGGTCCGGAGCCCGAGATTTTTGTTTGCCCGCGTTCAAAACGGGACCGGATACGTTTCATAACTTCTGGCTGAATAATTTCCCCTTCGTTCCGGACGCTTAACGTATTGTCTGCATGAATTTCGATTTCGATAATACTGTCAGGGCGACTGTATTTAGGCGCATTTTCTACAAGATTGTTCATTAAAATACCGAATGCGTCAGGGTCCATGCGAGATATCAAGGATGCACCGGAAGCATTTGTTAACAGAAGTCTGTCATGATCTTCGCCTGTTCGCACAAAGCTGTCGATAACGTGGGTAAGAATTGTGATTAAATCTTGCGGTCTCTCGGCTAGCAAGCTGCCGCCTTCGGCTTTTGCCAGTTGCAACAATTTTCCAGACAGCTCGGTTAGGTGATGCAGTGAAGCCTCAATTTGTACGGTACGATTTGTGAGAGATCCTGCCGGCGCCTCTGCGATCAAACGTTGCGTTTGTGCCAAGGCCGCCGCGATCGGGGTTCGCAGTTCATGCGCGCTATTGGCAGCGAAGCCTCTTTCGGCGTCAAGAACACGCCTCAATCTCTCCATAAGTAGGTTAACAGATTTGGCTATAGAGCTGATTTCAAAGGGTAATTCATTTGTACTGACAGGTGATAAATCCCCTTCGCTGCGCGCTTCAATTTGGTTATACAAGCGGTCAACTGTGCGCATTGATCGCCTAACGATCCACCAAACCCACAAAAGGCTAAGTGGGATTAACGCAAATAACGGGGATAGGAGTGCAAACAACGCGCCTTCGACGGCTTCGATTCTATGCTCAAGCGGCTCTGCAACTTCGATGTAGATCGAACCGCTGATCGCGGCTTAACGATAGATGCGGTGTGTTTTAGGGGTGTTTTAGGGGTGTTGAAGCCTACGCTGCGGGATTGTGGAAAGTTGTTAATGTCAGCGTCGTGGGACAATAACAGCGTGTTTCCCTGAGCATCAATAATGCGATGAGTCAGCAGTTCCTCGTGCGGCGCCAAGGCCGCTACACGAGAACTTGGTTGCACATCCTCACGAGATAAAACATCGACTGCAGCCAGCGAAAACAACCGTTGAGCGGTCTCTTACAGCGAACTGTCGAATGCTTCGTCCAACTCGTGACGAAGCACCATCAATGCGATTATCGTAGCTACCACCAACGTGATCAAGATGCCGATCACGAGGCCAATTTCCATCTGACGCTTCATACTATGCGGTTGTTTCATAGTACCCTGAACCGATAACCAACGCCCCTAATGGTTTCGATCATTTCGGCCCCAGCTTCTTTCGAAGACGGCTAATATGCACTTCGATTGTGTTACTTCCCACTTCGGCACTAAAATCGTAAAGGCGATTTTCGAACGAAAGTTTGGACAAGATTGCGCTCGGTTGCTGAAGTAGGGCCTCGAATAAGGTCCACTCGCGGGCGGTTAACACAATCGAGCGACCGTCGCGATAAATGCTACGAGCAGCGTTGTCGATATCAGGGTCGCCAAGTGTAATTCGGGGATTTGGGTTTCCGGCGTAGCGTCTTGAAACAGCAGCTATGCGAGCGGACAATTCCGGCAGATTAAAAGGCATCGCCAAATAGTCGTCCGCGCCCGCGTTTAGGCCCGCAATCCTAATGGAAATCTGATCATGGGCAGTAAGGATAATCACCGGAACAACGCTGCCACCCGCGCCTAATTTGCGTAAAAAATCGAGATATGCACCATCGGGCAGCATCAAATCCAGCAATAGAAGGTCGTATGTTACCAAGTTCACATGCACTTCGGCGTCCCCTAAGCGTCGCGCCCAGTCCACAGCATGACCGTCAGCTATAATTTGGTCCCGAACGGCTGCCCAAGGATTTCATCATCATCTGTCAACAAAATGCGCATGCGATATCACTTTGGATTCCAACTGACGGATTTATAGCGGCCAAACCTTACGCGAACCTGAAGCAGATAAGCATCCTCCGTAAGGTTGGCTTCAGGTTCGCACTCTAGGTTCTATGGAAAGAAACGTAAATCAGGAGTTCCCGATGGTGAATTGGCGTCCACAGGTTGAGCTTCTGGAAATTCTGAGCGTTCAAGGATGGGCTGTCGAGAGAATAAAGATTGATGATGGATGCTACGAGGCCAAGGTTCTCGATCAGCAAGGTCGTCACATCGAGGCGCTTTTCAATCCTGTAACATTTGAAATCGTAAAACTGGAACTCGAAGATCAAAAAAATGACAAATTCTGACATCAAAGTATGGGACCCGATGGTTCGGGTGTTTCACTGGGGACTGGTCCTCAGCTTTGCCTTTGCATGGATTACGGCGGAAAGCTGGAAAGACATGCACCTGTGGGCCGGGTACGCCGCCGCGGCATTGATCGGTTTTCGTCTGTTCTGGGGTTCGATTGGGTCAAGATATGCCCGTTTCACACAATTTGTACGCAGTCCAGCTACGGCAAAGAATTATGCGTACGCGATGTTACGCGGACAGGAGACAAGATACATCGGGTACAACCCACTTGGCGGCTTGATGGTTCTCGCGTTGCTTGCTGGATTCTCCGGCACCGCATGGAGTGGCTGGATGATGACACTTGCTGGCTACAAGAATTCAAATTGGCTTGAGGAAGCGCACGAGTTTCTGGCCGGGTTCATGTTGGCGATGGTTACGGTTCACGTTGCTGGCGTTATTTTTGCCAGCGTTCGGCATAATGAAAATTTGGTCCGGGCGATGTTCACGGGCAGAAAGCATTCTGCTGGTCCCGATGATGTCTCCTAAATCAGGCAATGATATCGCGTATGGTTGCGAAGCCGGCGTAAATATCTCGGGCTGGATAACGGTCTGGGACACGCTGGTTCGTGTTTTCCATTGGTCATTGGTGGTGGCGGTATCAATCGCGGTACTCACAGGAATTGTGTTGGGGGCAACTTGGATTGAAATATATATCTTGGCAGGCGGCGGTGCGGTTGCCTTAATCCTCATGCGCATTCTATGGGGGGCAGTGGGCAGCACTTACGCGCATTTTCGTCATTCGTCATTCGTCGTTGGTCCACGCGCTACATGGCGGGCCATTCAGGACCTACGTAATGGTAGCGCACCTCCACGACGCTGGCAGTGGCCGCAGGTGTCGAACGTGTGTATAGATGTTTCAAACTGTACCCGTTCGAATTTAGCCTAGTAAAGGCGAACGGGGCTGATTTAACAGATTTGAACGCGTGTAATATCGTTTTATGGCCTGTCAGCCAATATCTAACCCAAGGTCGAGCGTACTGGCGGAATGCGTTAAGGCTCCGGCAGAAATATAATCGACGCCGGTAGCGGACACCTCGGCGATGCGGGGGAGTTTCATATTTCCGGACGCTTCTGTGATTAGTCGACCGTTCGCCATCTTGACCGCCTCGACAAGATCGTTGCTGGCCATATTGTCGAGTAGCACAACATCCGCGCCGCCAGTTTCCAGAACTTCTTTTAGCTGAGCCAAGGTATCCACTTCGATCTCGATCCGCATCATATGGGATGTAGCCGCGCGGGCACGCTGTAGAACCGCCTGAATTCCACCTGCGGCGGCGATGTGGTTATCTTTAATCAGGACCGCGTCGCCCAAGCCGAAGCGGTGATTTGAGCCACCGCCGTGCAATACCGCTTGTTTTTCCAGTAACCGCAGACCCGGAGTTGTTTTTCTTGTGCAGGTTATCTTTGTCTGCGTGCCCTTTGTTCGGTCAACGAATGCTGCCGTTAGGGTCGCGATGCCTGACAGCCTTCCTAAGAAATTTAATGCCACCCGCTCGGCGCTTAAAATTGCGGCGGCGTCGCCCGATACTGTGAGTAGGGCGGTGCCGGATGCACAGGGGGCTCCGTCAAACAAGTGGGTTTCAATTTGCAATTCCGGATCGACAAGCGCGAAGGCTCGCTTGGCCATTTGCATACCCGAGACGATACCACTTTCGCGCGCGACGATCCTTGCTGTCGTTTGCGTGCCCGCCGGAATTACGGCACGTGTGGTTACATCGCCCATTTGCCCCAAATCTTCGGTTAAGGCATTTAGGACGATGGGGTCTATCAGCAAATCTTGTAGTTCGGGGTGGTTTTGCACCGTTAATCCTTCAGGCTGTAGCGTTTAGTAGATTGCGATTAGATTTTCAGGTCAATCATTCGCTGAATGGCGCGTCGCGCATCTTCGGCAATCGCAGGATCAATGGTGACCTCTTCGCTCATGGTGTGCAAGGACCACAGAATTTTTTCCAGCGTTATTTTCTGCATGTAGGGGCAGAGGTTGCATGGCCCGAGAAATTCGACTTCGGGCACCTCGGCAGACACATTGGCGCTCATGGAGCACTCCGTCACCAACAACACCTTTTCAGGTTTATTTTCACGGACATAACGTACCATGTCATTGGTTGAGCCGGCGAAATCTGCCTCCGCCACCACGTCGACCGGACACTCCGGGTGTGCGATTATGGTCGCCTCGGGTGTGTGGCTTCGAAATTCCCGTAGCTCTTGGGCTGTGAAGCGTTCGTGTACGATACAAGCACCTTCCCAGTACACGATACGCTTGTCTGTCTGGTTGGCGATGTTACGGGCAAGGTGAGCGTCCGGCGCCATGATCACAGTGTCCCCCTCCAGCGAATTCACAACTTCAAGGGCGTTCGCCGAAGTACAACAGATATCGGACACGGCCTTTATCTCGGCAGTCGTATTTACATAGGTTACGACTGGGGCACCGGGGTACTCGGCGCGGAGCTTGGCGATGTCGGCGGCCGTGATCGAGCTCGCAAGAGAGCATCCGGCGCTGCTGTCGGGGATTAGAACGGTTTTGGAGGGGTTCAAGGCTTTGGACGTTTCCGCCATAAAATGTACGCCAGCCTGAACAATAATGTCGGCGTCAACTTTGGTCGCCGCAATCGCTAATTGCAGACTATCGCCCACGACATCGGAAACGCCGCCATAGATGTCAGCAGTCATATAGTTGTGCCCAAGTATAGCGGCGTTCTTTTCTTTTTTTAGCTTGTTTATGGCCAAAATATAGGGCGCGTGGCGCATCCAGTCAGCCTCGGGGATAACGTTGGAAACCTTGGCATAAATATCTATGGTAGCATCGAATGCGGCCTGTGACGGTTCTAAGTCGAAAGATTTGGCTAGTTGACTTTTTATGTCGCTTTGTTGTGTTGCCGCGCGGCTAATCTGAAGATCCATATCGTATTTCGATCCGTTGTTTAGTTTGGCAGGAGGCGAGATGACTCCTTGATTTAGTACGTCACCTAGGCAGTATTTTTGCCAAGCTCAAGGGAAACGGCCGTTTGAAGTCACATTTTGTTTGATTTCAAGGCAATTTGACACAGCAAACGCCTGTCGAATCCAGACTTGCCGCTATTCGGTTAAAAAGTGGGCGAAAAGCCGCGAAACCTTCAGTGATGCCCTTTTTTGAAACCTGTAGCGCCGATATCATCCAGAATGACGTACAACGATGGCAAAGCTAGCAGAACAAGCGATGTCGACATGGACAAACCGAAAACCAGCGAAATTACTAACGGAATGATGGATGCCGCTTGAGCACTAGTTTCCAGCAGAAGGGGAACCATTCCAGCAATCGTAGTTGTCGTCGATATGAATATCGGCCGTGTGCGCGCACGACTGGCTTTGCCTGCTGACACTATGGTTTCAGCACCTTCGAGACGGAACTTGTTGATGTATTGCATCAACAGGATCGAGTTGTTTACGACAATTCCCGCTAGCGAGGCAGCGCCGATCAGTGAAGGCATGGAGATGTCGTACCCCATCAGTACATGCCCCCAAATCGACCCGATCAGTGCGAGCGGTATTGCTAGCATGACGATTACCGTTTCGATATAGCTACGGAACTGGAACGACAGTATCAGGAAGACGCCCAGCATCCCGATACCTAACCCGCGTGCAATTGATCTGGCTGTTTCGGCGGTCGAGGCAACCTGACCCAGGAAATCAACTTCCAGATCGGGGAAGTCCGCTTCGAATTCCGGTAGCCACGTGTTTTGCAGGTCCGTCATCAACGCACCGGCGTTTGCTGTGCCGGCGTCGACATTCGCTTTGACCGTTACCGTCCGGATCCCGTCAATAAGTGTGATCTTGGGGCCCAGTCGCGATTTTCGGTAACGTCAGTGACAACGTCGAGTGGAACAGGTTGACCGGTGCGCGAGATAACCATCGCATTGTCCAGACTATCGAGCGAAGTACGTTCCGCCGCGGACTGGCTTACCGTGATTTCGATACTTTGGTCGCCCAGTTGCAAGCTGTTTACGACATCTCCCAGCATGCCGGAACGCAATTGCGATGCAACAGACTCGCTGGTGAAGCCAAGGGCGTTTGCGCCGTCAGACAAGGTTAACTGTCTTTGCGGCTTCCCGGGGCGCAGGTCATCCATCACGTTGAAAACGCCGACATAACCGTTCAGAAAATCTACCAAACCTTGTGAAGCCATCTTCATTTCATCGAGATCATCACCTTGAAAACGGATTTCGATCGGAACGCCCGCCGGACCAAATCCGGGCTCCTGAATGGACATGTTGATCAGCCCGAATATCGAACCGGCTTCTTGGCGCCAAAGCGGAATCAACACGTCGAGCGTTGTGGCGCGTGTCTCGGCGGTCAGCAAATCCACACCGATAGTCGCAACATGCGGACCACTTTCACCCGCGCTCATATTTTCGTTAAATCGCACCTGAACAGCTTGCACCAGATTTTGTCCATCTGGCTGCTCGAGATCGTCGTTAATTCGCATCAGCGCATCAACAACCTGTGCCACAGCTTCTTCGGTTCTCGCTAGCGGGGTGCCTTGTGGCAACAAGATACGTGCCTCAAGCAAGTCGCCCTCCATTTCGGGCATCGCTTCCATTTTGATGTTGCCGCCCGCGAAAAAGCCGACGGATCCGAGAAGGATAATGATCAGTAATCCGAGCACTGCATATCGCGCCTTGATTGCAGCATCGGCCCCCTTGCCAACTCCTTCGCGGAACACTTCGAAGCCGCCGTCAAAAACCCGTGCGAACCCACCGGGTTCATTGGAAACCACGTATGCGATAGGGGATTTCAGGTGGTGCGGAAGTATCCAGAAGGCCTCGATCAGGCTGGCAGCAAGCGCAGCCAGCAAGACGATGGGCATAACTTCGAGTACGGTTCCGAGTTCACCGGACAAAAATGACAATGGACCAAATACCGCAACCGTCGTCAGGAATGATGACATGACACCCGGCAATATCTGTTTAACCCCGTGCGTCACGGTACCCAGTGGCGAACCCCCGTGACGTGCGTGTTCCGAAATACTGTCGGTAATCACGACCGAGTCGTCCATTACGATGCCAATAGCAACCAGCAAACCAACGAGCGTGATCATGTTAAGTGACAGTCCGGATATCGCCATAACCGTGAACGATCCGGCAAAAGCAATAGGTAGACCAAGGATCGCCCAAATTGCTAGGCGAGGGCGGTAAAACAGGCTCATCGTGGCCGCCACAAGTATTAGGCCAAGGATTCCGTTGCTTACCAACATTTTCAGGCGTTCTTCGACAATCGACGTCATGTCTTGCGTGATTGTAAGCGATACACCGTCACCCAGTTCCAAGCGTTCCGTATCAAGGAATTCGGCAATGCCCGCCATCACCGTTATTGCATCACTATCCTTGTTTTTGTGGATTTCAAGTATCAGTGCCCGCTCACCATTAAAGGTGATCTTTTCCTCGACGAGATCGTAGGTCTCGGTGATTTCGGCAATGTCTCCGAGTGCGAGTTCTCCGCCGGTTTGAC
Organism: Rhodobacterales bacterium UBA3080; assembly: GCA_002366645.1. Classification (GTDB taxonomy): domain Bacteria; phylum Pseudomonadota; class Alphaproteobacteria; order Rhodobacterales; family Rhodobacteraceae; genus NORP23. The sequence continues at coordinate 14,959 of DFBM01000172.1, forward strand.
CTGACAAAACAACAAGTTGGCGCAGGTCTTCAATCGACCTACTCTGATTTACGAACCGCAACTGCACGTCTTGGGCTTCGGACTCGATCGTCCCCAGCGGCATGTCGATATTCTGTTGGCGGATCAGGCGCGAGATATCGGCGACGGACAGACCGTATTGCTGCAACAAGTCCCGAGAAACCTCGATTTGCCATTGGCGTTGAGGCAACCCCTTTACGCGAACCGCGGCAACGGCGTCGATTTGGAACAGCTTTTGTTCAAGGGTGTTTGCGTAACTTTCCAGATCGGCAAACGACATCTCGCCATGGACAGCAAGCGCCGAAACCAGATCTGTTGTGTGCAGGCGGCTGATGATCGGCGCATCTGCATTCGTTGGGAAATCTGTGATGGCGTTGATTTCGGTGTCGACTTCGTCAAGGAAACGGCCGACATCGCCACCAGGGCTCATCTTGGCCACGGCACTGGCGACGTTGTCTTGTGCTGTGCAGGTGAGCTCTTCGAGATTGCTTACGCCCTTCAGCGCGTCGGATACCCGTAGGCAGATTGCATCCTCGACATCGGCCGCACTGGCGCCACGATAGGCGATTGTTATGTTTGCCTCGGTCGGGGAACAGTCGGGAAAAGTCTCGCGCAGCAGAGTTGGTGACGCGAAAACGCCCAACGCCAGCAGAACGATCAGCAGTAGATTAGAGGCCGTCGGGTGCCCGGCAAACCAGCGGATCATTTCGCTTCTCCAGCCGCTTTAACTTGCAAAGCCTGCTCCGTTGCGGCGTCTCGCTGCGGATCGAGCAATATGCCTGATATCGCGGGAACGATATCGTCAAGGATCACGATGTCGCCCGCATCCAGACCGGAAAGGATGACTGCCATGTCGTCTTGCCGGAACGAGACTTCGACCTGACGTCTCTCCAAGCGGTTGTCAGCATCAACGAGGTAAACCCAACCCTCGTGAATTGCCTCCTGCGGAATAACAAGTAGCGGGTCGGAATCGATCCTAAGAGCCCCCTCAACATACATCCCTTTGGGAAGCGATGGGTTGTCGTGCGGGTTTTCCATGTCTTGGGGCTGCGTAATGCTTAAAACAACACGAACGGTACGGGTAGCCGGGTCAATTCCGTTGGCAATACGGATCACGTCGGCGTCCCATGTCTGGCTCTGGTCGACAAGTTGAACTCTGGCGTCCAGCAAGGCGATGTTCAATTCATCTCCGTCGCTAGGTACTTCAGTTAGAACGCGCCGCAGGTCCTGCATGGGCACCTGCAAGATAACTTCTGCAGTTTCGATACTGTCTCCGCTAAACAGAACCTGACCCGGGTTAATATACTGATGTGTCTCGACTTTGACATCACTTACCCGCAAATCAAAGGGCGCGAAAACCTTGGTGTCTTCTAGGTCCAACTCAACCAATGCACGTTTGGCGAACGCCCTGTCTTTTTGTGCTTCCAGACGTACTAGTTGAACCGGAATTATGTTTTGCTGGTTTTCGAGGGACTGGACAGCCTGCCTTTGTTACAATGTCGAGCGAAGGAGTGTGTCGAAAACGGTTTGCGATATTGCTCCAGATGACACCAACACACGTGAGCGCTCCAATTCTATTTCGGCAAGATCAAGACGCTGCTGCTCAAGCTCGAGGAGCGCCGTCACATTTGCCTGTTCTTGTTTGGACTGCGCCATTTCGGCGTCAATGCCCGCGATATCTACATCGGCTTCTGCCAAAGCCAATTCGTAAAATCCGGGGTCGGTTTCAAGTAACAACGTACCCTTGGGCAAAATCGATCCACTTTCGAGATCTTCGTGGCGATAAATAACATGCCCTTTAACATTCGAGACAGCGGTCCATGTCGTGCTTGGATTAGCAGAGCCGAACCCGGACGCTTTTACGTTGAAGGGCAGGTGGTTGGCTTCGATAACGTTGACGCTGCGGGCAACTTCCTCAGCCACGAAACGTTGAGGCGGTTTCTTGTTGGAAACAAAAGTCGCAACAATTGCAATCCCTACGATCAAAGATAACAGGAGATAGCAAATCGTTTCCATGTTTTTGTTTTGACTGGGGTGTTTGCCATTGTTTTGTCTCTACCTGTTCTCGGAAGTGCGTTGTTGCCCAGTTGATGTTGCGCTCGGCTTTAGTACGTTACTACATGGGATACAACAATAAGTTAGTCAATAATAACCTAAATGTTTTGAGGGGTTTTCTTTGAATGCGCATTCCGTTCGCAATTCCAGTACATTCCATATCTTGTGCTTAGAGTTTTCCCCATCAATACTAGCTAATTAGTCCGAGTATAGGCAAAGGAACCACGATATGGCAAAATCACTCCCAACACATGCCCAGACGGTTATTATCGGGGGTGGTTCAATTGGCTGCAATACAGCCTATCATTTAACCAAACTCGGAATGACCGACGTCGTAGTCCTTGAGCAGGGACAGCTAACTTCGGGGACAACTTGGCATGCGGCGGGTCTGGTTGTCGCGGGGCTGCTTAAGTCAGAAGCGGAATGCGAGATTTATACCCATGGTCGCGACCTTTACGCAAATTTGGAGAAGGAAACCGGAATTTCTACCGGATTTCGAGACGTAGGTTATCTCCAGATTGCCAGTAACGAGGAGCGCGTTCACGAGATGCGCCGGGTTGCTCCGTTTATGCGTCGCCACGGTATCAACATGTACGAGGTATCGCCCAAAGAGGCGCAAGAGCTTTTTCCTATTGGTGACCTCAGCGATGTGGTATCGGCGTTCTATATCCCCGAGGACGGGCGCGTAAATCCGGTGGATGTCACGATGTCTTTGGCTAAAGGTGCGCGCATGGGCGGGGCCAAGTTTTTCGAAGGCGTTACGGTCACCGAGATTATTGCCAAGAACGGTGTCGCGGTCGGAGTTCGGATGGCGACAGGCGAAACCATCACCGCCGAAAACGTTGTGATATGTGGTGGTATGTGGTCGCGCCAGCTTGGTGCCACAGCCGGTATCAATCTGCCGCTTCAGGCTGCCGAGCATTATTATTTGATCACCGAAAACATCGAAGGACTATCGCGCGATCTTCCGGTTCTCGAGGATCCGTCAACTTATACGTACTATCGTGAAGAAGTCGGTGGACTAATGCTCGGTCTTTTTGAACCGGGGGCGGCCCCTTGGAAACTAGACGGTATACCGGACGATTTTACCTTCGGGGAGATTGAACCGGACTGGGACAGGGTCGCGCCGCATTTGGAGAAAGCCTACAGCCGCGTGCCTTCTACACTGGATCACGGGGTTCGAAAGCTTTTCTGTGGCCCTGAAAGCTTCACGCCTGATCTGGCACCACTTGTTGGCGAAACGCCAGAGTTGCGAAACTGTTATGTTGCTGCGGGTTTGAATTCTCTGGGAATTTTGAACGGAGCAGGGACGGGGAAGGTTCTGGCGCATTGGATCGTTGATGGGGTGCCGCCAATTGATGTAACGGGCATAAATGTGAACCGCTTTACCAAAAGTGAAAACACCCGTGCTTTTCGCCGTGACCGCACGCCGGAACTTCTGGGGCGCCTGTTCGGACAGCATTACCACAACGATGCGCCACAGACGGCGCGGGACGTAAAATGCTCGGTTCTACATGACCGTTTGAAAGACGCTGGCGCGTTCTTTACCGAGGGTCACAGCTGGGAAATAGCAGACTGGTTCGCGCCAACTCCTGAAGAGGCTAAAATCGACACATATAGTTGGTTCCGTCAAAACTGGTGGGAATGGCACGCCGAGGAGCATAAAGCCGCGCGCGAAGATGTAATCCTGATGGATATGAGCCTCATGTCCAAGTTCATCGTGCAGGGCCGGGACGCGTGCAAACTCTTAAACCGTCTCAGCTGCAATGACGTAGACGTCGAGGTAGGGATGATCGTTTACACAGCGTGGGTGAGTGAAAAAGGAGGCTTTGAGGCTGACCTGACTGTTACACGGCTGAAGCAGGACGAATTCATTGTCGTCGTCGGCGAGAATTCGCACGGTCACACGGAAATGCGTATGCGGCGAAATATTGGCTCTGACGAGTTTGTCACAATTTACGACGCTACCTCCGCTACCACACAGATCAATATCCACGGTCCGAAAGCACGCGACCTCATGCAAAAAGTAAGCTTTGCGGACATGGGAAACGAGGCCTTTCCGTTCATGACGGCGCAAGAAATTGACGTGGGTTACGCCAATGTTCTCGCGATGCGCGTGACTTATGTCGGTGAACTGGGATGGGAGTTGCACGTCCCCTCAATTCAAGCCGTTCAAGTTTATGACTTGTTGGTTGAGGCAGGCAAAGAGTTCGGGTTACGCCATGCGGGGATGCAGACGTTGAATTCACTCCGTCTTGAAAAAGCTTATCGGGACTTCGGTGTGGATATCGACAATACAGATAACCCGATTGAAGCAGGGCTAGGGTTTGCGGTGAAGCTAGACAAGCCTGACGGGTTTATAGGCCGTGACGCGCTGCGGGAGATCAAGTCGAAGGCTGTTCCGAAAAACCGGATGTTGCAGTTTTTATTGAACGACCCCGATCCGTTGCTGTATGGGAACGAACTCATTTATCTGGATGGTCGGGAAGTCGGTTACCTCCAGATTGGCGGGTACGGGCACACGCTTGGTGCAGCAACCGGAATTGGATTTGCCAGCCTTGAGGAACCTTTGACTAACGAGATAGTAGTTGGAGGGAGCTGGGAAATCGAAATAGCGGATGTGCGCTATTCTGCTCGCGCCTCGCTTCGGCCGATGCTGGACCCTAAAATGGAACGCATAAAACGCTGAACGCGCCGATTATGGCTATCTGAGAGCACAAGAATGAGACGTGTCCACAGATGGGGGCACGGCTTGTTGTCTTCGTATCAGTTCCGGTGTCACACAATTCACAAACTCTGCTGTAGTTACGATACGTAACCAACGGGAATTTGTGACGGCGTTTACCTATGTCAAATTGCAAATATTCCAAATGATTATACACTAACTTAGCAACGATACCCGATGCAAACTTAAGAAAGCCAACCGCAGAGTATGGCAATAAGTAGTCAACGCATGATCAGTTGATGTTTTGCACAGCTTGCTAAGAAAACTGGTGAAAATAAGTCGAAAAATAATTGGAAGGACGGTTCACATGACACCAACAAAATTCAAATTGATGATGGCAAGCGCGCCGATCGCACTGATAACTGCATTTACATCTTCTGCGAGTGCGGGAGAGATTACCGACTTTGGCGGGATTTTTGGCGATGGTTTTATTTTTTGCGGACATAACCGAGGGAATTGCAGAGCCAGGCATTAAAGCGGTAACGACCAACGTCAACAACGACGATTTCACGACTGCTAACGGTTTCTCGGCAAGCAACGTCGAAAATTGTTTGATGGCAAATAGCGATGCACAGTTCTTGTGCGATGCACCTGCAGGCTCCGGAAAACGCGTTAAGACAAGCTTGACAGGCGCTAGCGGTTTTGATCTGCGCTTCCTCACAGGGGACACATCGGGAATTACCGAATATTTTACATATGGTAAAATGACCAATCTATCCGGCGCACGCCTTATGGGCTTCTCCATGCAATTGGGAACCGGAACAGGCGACGCGTTCACCGTAGTTGATAGTAACACAAGCGTGCTATTCGACGAGTTGACGGCGCTTGGAGCTACAGCCCCGGCTTGGCCTGGTCTCGGCGGTGAAGTTACCGGGCACAACCCGCTTCAACGTACTTACTTTCCGGATGGATTGTTCGGGGATGGTGGTCAAGAGGGCACGACCGGGTTCTTCGCACCGACGAGTGCAGGCTTCGTCTTTATCCAAAGCGCTGACGGGATAACAATTGATGCAACGACCATATTTGGCGGCGCAGCGTATACCGATAGTTTTGGTGACGGCATGTTGGATCGCTCACAAATCCCCGACGGATATTTCTTTGACGACGACGGCGACATTGAAACAGAAGGCGTTCTGAAAGCGTGGTACGACTATCGTGCAGATGGTCGTGTCGGTGCTTGGGTCTACGGAGATCTGGATGACATCGCCATCATGCCGGGTTCCTTGGTGGATACGTAAACACTCGCTGCGTGGGAAGCTGATGCTGCTTACGAGGTTGCCGGAATTGAAGATTTGTCAAATCTCAATCTGAACTTTTCGATGGATGTAGGCGATATTGTTCTTGGTGAGTTCACGCTTCGTGTGACACCGGTTTTCGCCCCGATCGTGAATGCTGCAGGGTCTGACTACCAGTTCGCAGTTGCTGGTAACCTTGATGCGGCGAATATCCCGTTCTTCGATGCCGACGCCTTGCACCAAGGTGTAGTCCAAGACGTTTTGGCCGCCGGCACTGTTGAAGAGCAGCCAGCGGTGCTTGAGCAGGTCGGACACAGCTTCTTGGGTGCGTATGGTGAAACAGCCCTTGACTTGATGCGTGGCCAAAACATGGCCGTGGATCAACGTTTCCAAGATCTGCAATCCGGTGGTTTTTCATCCGGTGACGTAGAGCTGCCCGAAGGCACTGCCAACAGCAAAGAATTGGCAGCCATCCTCTCCACCAGTTCTGGCGGTCTGGATTTCGGTCTTGGCGGAAACACCGGTACCCGTGGCGATCTTTACGGCGACCTTTGGATCATTCTTCGCGACTCCGATGGTGTTCCAATTCTGTCGGATGCAGGGTTTGTGCAACCGCTTGATGCTAACGGCGAGTTGATTGATCTAGATGATGAAGGGCATCCACTGGACGAGTCCCTGACACAGGAAGTCGAACTCGGCCGTTTGAATGTTGGTCGCGCTCCGCTTGACGTTCTCGATCTTCGCTCCGAAGAAGTCGTAGACATGTTGCTAGCGGCGACAACAATTACAACAGATGCCGCTGGACGCCTTGTGCTCACTGTGGACGGAGAAGGGAAAACCATCGACTCTCCGCTGGAAAATCTGGCGATATACGTTGCTCTCATGACTTCGGGAACTATCGATAGTGTCAGCGATCTTCCGGGTTCGGATTTCGACTTCCTGATCGACGGTGTGCTTACAGCGGCTGATCTCGAGGCCTTTGCAACTTTCTTGGCCGCAGCTACCGATAAGACCGGGATATTCACTAGTGACGAGATTGCGTACATCAACACAATCTTGAGTATTAACACAGTGACGGACGGAGGTCTGACGTATTCTGACGTAGATTTCTCAACTTTCGTTTATGACCGTACAGACACTTATGGTGACATAGAAGTTGAGGTCCTTGTGCAGCAAACAGATGGCTCGCGGGTTCCGACTTTGGTTAGCATTTTGGATGCTGTTTTTGACGGAGAAACAGCTGCGGACGCTGGAAGTCTGGACGCATACACTCTGGCCGCGGACGATGCGCGTATGGTAATTAATTTCATCCACGAGTACGAAATTCCAGAAGACGACACTAACTAGCGTTAAATACAAATTAAATCAGTCGGGCGGATTCAGGTTGGATCCGCCCTTCTTTTTTACCAACGACCGCGGTTGATCAGCAGGTGTAGGCGTCGCTGTGATTGAAACGGGGTAGGTTTGGTCGATATCTCGTCGGAATTCATCAGGCGCACGGCCATGATCACCGCGATTACTGCGAAGATGATACCTCCTGCTGCTTGACCGATCAAAACACCTTCAGCGCCGAACCATAGAGACCCGACGAGAACGAATGGCAAAGTTCCGAGCGTGTTTTTCCCCCAATTGATCCATGCGGAATATCCCGGTTTGCCGAGATTGTTGAAGGATGCATTGGCGACAAATGTTACGCCGTTAAAGAAATAGGTAAGCGCTAAAGGACCGCAGAATAGATATATGATTGAGCGGGTTAGGCCTTCTGCGTTGAACAGGTCGGCGACTGGTTGGCGGACCAGAAGAAGAATGATGGCGGCGAGAATGACATAGAGGGCCGTGAATATTGCACCAGCTCTGAAGGCTTCGCGCACGCGATCCATACGGCCGGCACCGAAGTTTTGACCGACAATCGGTCCGATCGCACCTGACAACGCAAAAATTACCGAAAAGGCGATCGGCGTCAGCCTACCAACGATTGCCATTCCCGCGATTGCCTCCGTCCCGTATTTGGACATTTCCCGCATTACAATTGCAGCCCCGACGGGTGTCGCGACGTTGGTCATCACGGCGGGGCCTGCAATGGCTGAAACCGCCCGAAAATCACGCGAGATCGTTGTGGGTGCTGGCTTGGCGAAACCGTTATAGCGACGGACTACGGGCATCACCGCAAGGAAAAACATTAACAGGCGTGCAATCACAGAAGCAATTGCTGCACCCTCGAGACCAAGGTCGAGTCCAAAGATCAGGATCGGATCCAGTATTGCATTTGCTATCGCGCCGAACAGGGTTGCCGACATGGACCGACGGGCGTCTCCATGCGCGCGAAGTATCGCCATACTTACGGTCGCCACAGACATAAACGACATAGTTGGCATGATTATCCAAAGATACGTCGTCGCCAGTTCGGCAGTTGCCCCTTGTGCGCCCAGCAGACCAAGGATTTGTGGTAACAATGGCATGGCAATAGATGGAACAATTAATCCGGTAATCACCCCGAACACAGCAACGCTGGTTGCATACTCTCTTGCCTCTACCGGCGCTTTGGCGCCCAGTGACCTCGACACGAGTGAACCCGCTGCAATCGACAGTCCGATATTGATCGAGTTTGTGAAAAAGAGAACTGTGCTCGCATATCCCACTGCTGCGGCGAGGGCTTCGTTGCCGAGCATTGAAATAAATATCATGTCGATAAAGTCGACAGCAAACATCGCCATTAAGCCAATACTGCCGGTGAAGGACATTACGGTCACATGGCGCATTAAGCTGCCGTTAAGGAAGGCGGGGTCGTCCTGAGATGTTGTCATTCCTCGAGGTCCAGTATTCTTCCGGGCGGTAACCACGCACGGTCTACTGCGCCTTTGTTGCGACCACGGCTTCTGGTTAGGGTTTCACGCTCTTTTTCTCCGGCTTCACGGACACCTGCGATGTAGGCGGCGTTTTCAGTGACGGGAATGTCGGGGTCATAGATTCTGGCCAGATTGTACAAAATCTGTCGATCATTTTTCTGGAACGCGGTGGAAATTTTTTCAGCTTCGTAGGGGTGTATACCGAACGCCTCCAATGCGCTTCGCCCTGCGCGAACAGCGCTGTCAAAGGTTTCACGGATAATGTCGTTGGCGCCGGCATTGTAAAGTTCATAAACGTGGATGCGGTCGCGGGCGCGCGCAACGATGTGAATGTCCGGACGTTCCATACGGGCGTGTTTAACAATCTCTGTGGTTCGCTCGTGGTCATCGATTGCAACTACCAGAAGGTTCGCCTCGCGAATTCCCGCAGCATGCAAAAGGTCGGGTCTGGAGGCGTCACCGAAAAACGTCTTAATGCCGAACTTTGCCATGTTGTCGACAGTTTCCGCACTAAGATCGAGAACGATGGTTTCGTAGCCGTTACCGCGCAACATCCTGTTGACGATTTGGCCAAATCGACCGGTTCCCGCGATAATAGCAGCACCCTTCGTGTCGATCTCGTCAACTTCTCGCACTTGATCTTCCGTAAGGCGAGGCAAAATCACTTTGTCGAAAATGATGAACAACAGCGGGGTCAACAACATGGATAGTGCGACGACTAGCAGCAAAGACTGCGATAGATCGGCGGGTATTACACCATTTTGGACGGTGAACGACAGCAACACAAAACCAAACTCGCCAGCTTGGGCTAGCCCCAACGTGAACAACCACTTGTCGGAACCTCGAAGCTTGAACGCGAGCGCCAGACACCAGAATACGGCGGCCTTAAGCAGCATCAAGCCGAGTGTCATTCCAATGATCGTTCCGAAGTCGCCAAACAGGATGCCGAAGTTTATTCCTGCGCCAACAGTGATGAAAAACAAGCCAAGCAATAGTCCTTTAAAAGGTTCAATATCGCTTTCAAGTTCATGACGGTATTCGCTGTTAGCCAGAACGACGCCGGCGAGAAAGGTTCCGAGTGCGGGAGAGAGGCCGACCAAGGTCATCAGCAAAGCAATGCCGATCACCAGTAGCAACGCTGTCGCGATAAACACCTCACGTAGCTCGGCGGATGCAATAAACCGGAAGAGGGGGCGCGTCAGAAAGTGTCCGCCAATGATTACCGCAGCGATCGCCAGAACCGTAACACCCGCCACTTGCCAACCAACGAGACCTTCAACCAGACTCAATTCTGTCGCATGGCCACTGCCGTCGGTTCCATGGTGCAGGGCGTCCAGTAACTCAGGAAGGGCCAGTAGCGGTACCAGCGCCAACATCGGGATCACAGCGATATCCTGAAATAGCAGCACAGAGAAACTCGCCTGACCGCCATCGCTTTTCATCAGTCCCTTTTCGCCTAGCGTTTGCAAAACGATGGCTGTGGAGGATAGCGACAAGACCAAGCCGACGGCCAGCGCCACGCTCCAGCTTAAGCCAAGCAGCATGCACACACCCATAACAGCGAGGGCGGTGCCTGTCACTTGCAGTCCACCTAGTCCCAATAGCTTGTTTCGCATTCCCCAAAGCTGACGGGGTTCCAGCTCCAAACCGACGAGAAACAGCATCATCACAACGCCAAACTCGGCGAAATGCTGGATGTCTTGGGTTTCGGAGCCCACAAGACCAACCACAGGTCCTATGACTATGCCTGCGATCAAATACCCTAATACCGAGCCAAGCCCCAATCGTTTGGCAATCGGGACTGCTATGACCGCGGCGGCGAGATAAACGAAAGCCTGGAATAAAAAACCACTCATGTTGTTTTCCCTTTAATCAGGCCTTTGATGGTGTCGCCGGTGATCAGTTGTTGCGCGCAGGCTTTGTCGAGGTCGAAAGTGTCGTCTCGCAGTGCCTCTAATAGCAGTCGATATCCCGCTATGTGCTTTTCAAGGTTAGCAGCGTTTTCAGATTTCAGCGCGGCGAAAAGGGTATAGGGCGGAACATAGGGCATTTTGCACAAATTGGCGGTGGCCTCCAAGGGTGCCAACAATTCACGCAGATCGAATCTGTTATGCCCTTCAGGTCCGTATCCAGACTCTGGCGTTCCTGCGGTCACTGCGCTTAGCCAAAGTTTACCTTTCAGTTTCTCGCCATGATGGCCATAGGCGAACCCGTATTCCAGAACGAGATCTTGCCATTCTTTGATAATTGGCGGTGTCGAATACCACATAAGAGGGAACTGGAAGATAATCGCATCATGATCGAGCAGGCGCTGCTGTTCCACATCTACGTTCAAGTCGAGTCGAGGGTAGATTGCGTAAAGGTCGACAAAACTTACATCCGAGACGTCTTTGGCAACTGCGGCCAGCGCTTTATTTACGCGTGAATGTTGCTGTGCCGGATGCGCATAAATAACGAGAACTTTCATAACCCCCCCTCGGTTTATTGGTTGCGCGCGTCGTTATGTTTACGACTTTGGCCCGCTGGTAATTGTTAATACAATCCCGACTAGGACGTGTTTCACAGTTATTGTCAAACCAGAACGGTCGTCTAAAGTATTTCCTATTGGCTGTTTCGCCATCAGACGACCCGAAATCCTCCATGTTAGCGTCGAATTCGTCAAAAATAACACGAACGATTGGGCTCTGACGCGTGATCCTCTAGTAAATGTTCAAGACCAAACTCCTCTTTTTCCCAAACTCCAATTTACATGTAAGGGAATTCAAATGGTTTAAGGCGATAATTGGCCGAAGTTTCCTTTTTGTGTTTTCGTGCTTTTGAATTCGGCTTGTTGTCGGTAAGCTTTTCAAAAGTATAAGTAACCACGGATACATTGAATGAAGACTTCGACGAATTCCAAGAAAAAACATCGCTCGGATGTGATCGGTTGGCGAGAGCATGTCGGATTGCCTGATTTTGGCATTATGGATATTCGGGCAAAAATTGACACGGGCGCACGCACGTCTGCTTTGCACGCCGAAAATCAGGAGTTATTCGACAAAAAAGGGACCAACTGGGTCCGCTTTCTGGTTCCGGTGCCAGGGCAAAAGCAGTTGTCGATGTTAGAGGCGCCGCTACTGGACTCGCGGGATGTTAAAAACACCAGTGGTTTGCCAGAACGTCGATTTGTCGTTCGTACAACGCTTTTGCTTGGCAGTCATCGCTGGAGTATTGATCTATCGTTGGCGGATCGCTTGAATATGGAATTTGGTTTGATCCTTGGCCGGACAGCCTTTCGGGGGCGGGGAGTCTTGGTAGATTCTGGTCGATCCTATCTTGCCGGTAAACCGAAAACTGAGAAGTCGTGAAGGCGCGTACCGGATTGAAGTGAGAAATATGCGATACTGCGTGTAGTATAGTTGGTCACAATAAGTGGAGAGAACAATGAAGATTGCAATGTTGGCTCAAAACGCGAATCTCTATTCGCATCAACGTCTGAAAGAGGCTGCAGAAGCACGCGGCCATACCCTTGATATAATTCCAACACTTCGATGCTACATGAATATCGCCTCTGGGCGTCCTGAAATATACTATAACGGCGAAAAACTACCGATTTATGATGCCGTTATTCCACGCATTGGCGCGTCGATAACACATTATGGCATGGCAGTTTTGCGGCAGTTCGAAATGCAGGGTGTTTATCCTTTAAATGATTCCGTGTCTATTGGTCGGTCGCGCGACAAACTACACTCGACGCAGTTGCTGGCGCGCGATGGTATTGGGCTACCCGTGACTACGTTTGCCTATGATCCGAAAATAACCGAAGAAGTGGTCCGGCTGGCAGGTGGCGCGCCGTTAGTCGTCAAATTGCTGGAAGGTACGCAGGGGGTTGGGGTGGTTCTAGCAGACAGTAATCGCTCAGCCAAATCCATCATCGAAGCGTTCCGAGGCGCCCACGTGAATATACTGGTGCAGGAGTTCATCAAGGAATCAAGCGGTACGGATATTCGTGCGCTGGTTGTTGGCGGCGAAGTTGTGGCCACCATGAAGCGTACCGGTGCCGAAGGGGATTTCCGTTCGAACTTGCATCGGGGCGGCAATGCGGTCCCTATCGAAATCTCGGCGGAGGAACGTTCAACGGCGATCCGCGCGGCCAAAGCAATGGGATTGAATGTTTGTGGCGTTGATATGCTGCGTTCCAACCACGGACCAGTCGTTATGGAAGTGAATTCTTCGCCGGGTTTGGAAGGGATAGAGAACGCGACCAGAATCGACATCGCAAGCAAAATCATCGAAACTCTCGAAAAGAATGTTAAACTGAACCTGACCAAGGGCAATGAGTGATGAAAAATCGTCAAGCGTTTGAAATAGGTGGCGTCAAGGTGGCTCCCGGCACCCGTCAAACCGTCGAGTTACCCATCAGTGTTATGTCTGATCACACCCCTGTAACCCTTACTGTGCATGTTGTGCATGGCAGTCGTCCGGGGCCGACAATGTTCGTCAGCGCGGCAGTTCACGGAGACGAGGTGATCGGTGTTGAAATTGCGCGACGCCTAATGAATGCCAATGCTCTTGATACCTTGTGCGGGACGTTGATGATTCTTCCGATAGTCAACACGTTCGGTTTCTTGAACCACTCGCGATACTTGCCGGACCGCCGTGATCTGAACAGGTTGTTCCCCGGTAGTCCCAAAGGCTCGCTAGGGGCGCGGTTGGCGCATATCTTCATCAACGAAATTGTGGTACGCGCCGATTTTGGTATCGACCTGCATTCGGCGGCTATCCACCGCATTAACCTGCCGCAAATCAGGGTGTCGCCTTCCAAACCTGAGACAATCGTTCTGGCCGAAGCATTCGGGGCTCCAGTCGTGTTGACTGCACCTTTGCGTCCGGGGTCGATGCGCGAAGCTGCGCAGCACTTGAACGTGGATATGCTTTTGTTCGAAGCTGGCGAAGCGCTTCGTTTCGACGAACTGGCCATTCGTGCCGGCGTAAGCGGCATTTTACGTGTAATGCGCAAACTTGAAATGGCTCCGGCAAAAACTGTTACCGAAGCCAAGGTCATTCCGACCCGTGCAAAATTCAGTAGTTGGATGCGCGCACCATACGGCGGATTATTACGTACTTTTAAAGGTACGGGCGATCTGGTCAAAAAGGGCGATGTTCTCGGGATTATTTCCGACCCGCTTGGCGAAGTGGAACACCCTGTTTTGGCAAATCTGACGGGGCTGATTATAGGTCGAACCAATTTACCTGTTGTGAACGAGGGCGACGGGCTGTTCCACGTCGCTAAAATTCTTAAACATGATGACGCCGAGGATACAATCGGTAGTCTGGAAGCACAGTTGGTTGCCGATCTGTTGTTCGACGAAGACGAAATAATTTAGACTGAATTCGCTACCGATTACGATTTACAGTAGCTAACCTGTTCTATTGGCTGGTAAAAACCCGTGCTGACATAGGCCTACTTGCGAGATAAAGTAAATCTGAATTCAAGTTGTCATACATCAAAGATAGCGGATGCGATCATTTTATATATCGACATAACATGACGGAGATTCCCTGTTGAAATCGGTTTTTCACACCGAAGGCATAACGAAAGTCTATGACACCGGCGAGGTGCAGGTTTTTGCGCTCCGTGGGGTTGATCTCGATATTTATGCTGGCGAGATGACGGTTTTGCTCGGAGCGTCGGGCAGCGGAAAGTCTACTCTACTGAATATTCTGGGTGGTCTAGATCGCGCGACCGAGGGTAGGGCATATTTCAAAGAGCTGGAATTGACCGCCATGAAGGAGCGCAAGCTCACGGTCTACAGGCGGGATCATGTCGGGTTTGTGTTCCAGTTCTATAATCTGGTGCCCAGCCTGACGGCGCGAGAAAATGTAGCACTTGTTACAGAGATTTCACCCAATCCAATGCGCCCTGAAGAGGCGCTGGCGATGGTGGGGCTGGAAAAGAGGATCGACCATTTTCCAGCAGAGCTTTCAGGTGGCGAGCAGCAGCGTGTCGCGATTGCTCGTGCTATTGCCAAGCGTCCTGAGGTTTTACTGTGTGACGAACCTACGGGCGCACTTGATAGTAAAACCGGCGTTAAAGTGCTTGAGGCCCTCACAAGGATCAATCAGGAGCTAGGCACCTCGACGGTGGTCATCACCCATAATGCTGCCATTCAGAATATGGCGCACCGGGTGATTTTTTTCGCAGATGGGCGGATTACTGACGTTAAGGTTAACGATACCCGTTTGTTGCCGCATGAGATCGAGTGGTAGATCGTGCAGGCATTCAACAAAAAACTCGTTCGGGATTTTTGGCGACTATGGGCGCAGTCGCTAGCTATTGCACTGGTTTTGGCGTGTGGCGTGATGATTTTGGTGATCGCGATCGGCGTTGAGCGTTCGCTTACCGAAACCCAGTCGGCGTTTTATGAACGCAACCGTTTTGCCGACATATTTGCTTCGGCGACGCGGGCACCGAACAATTTGAAACGCGAAATCGAACAAATTTCAGGGGTTAGTGTTGTTGAAACACGTATCACCCAGTTTGCGATTCTAGGCCTTGAGGGCATAACCGAACCTGCCGTCGCACGTCTCGTTTCCCTGCCTCCATCGGGTGAGCCTTTGTTGAATGTGCCAAACTTGACAGCTGGCCGGATGCCCACACCTGAGGCAACAAAAGAAGTTGTTGTGAATGAGACGTTTGCACTGGCGAACGATTTTCAACCCGGCGACAGCTTTTACGCGACCTTGAACGGGCAAAAGCAGTTGTTGACTATTACCGGAACAGCACTGTCGCCTGAATTCATTTATCTGATAGGACCCGGTGCGATGATGCCGGATGATCAGCGGTTCGGTGTTATCTGGATGGGGTATGACCCGCTGGCCTCAGCCTTCGATCTCGGGGGGGCGTTTAACGACGTGTCACTTCGTCTGACGAGGGATGCGAACCCGCAAATAGTTCAGGACGAGTTGGAAAAGCTTCTCGTTCCTTACGGCGGTACCAGTCCATATGGGCGGGATCTACAATCTTCGCATATGTTCCTTGATTCCGAGCTCACGCAATTAAGGGCGATGGGGAAATCTATACCACCGCTGTTCTTCGTGATTTCAGCGTTTCTTGTGAACATGGTATTAGGTCGGCTGATTTCACTAGAACGCGAGCAGATAGGCCTGTTCAAGGCAGTCGGCTATAGCGATTTGGCGATCAGTTGGCACTATGTAAAGCTGGCTATCGGCATCGGTTTGTTTGGTGTGATATTGGGTTGGGCCATCGGTGTATCCGCAGGATACGCGTTGGCAACTTACTATACGGTCTTCTTTCATTTCCCGTACCTTATCTATGTAAATAGCCCGGACACATATGCGATTTCAGGTCTGGCGGGAATTGCTGCGGCTGTGATCGGTGCTATGCGTTCGGTTCTGAAAACTACAAAGCTATCGCCCGCAGTTGCTATGTCGCCGCCCGCTCCGACACGGTTCAAACAGAATATTTTCGACAAATTGGGCCATATGTTGGGCGCGCGACAACCGGTGATGATGATTATTCGGTCTATCACACGTTGGCCGATGCGGGCGTCGCTAACCGCGCTTGGAATTTCGATGTCAGTTGCGACGATGATTGCGAGCCTTTTCATGTTCGATTCTGTCGACGTTCTGATGGAATCCGCGTTTTTCCAGTCGAACCGCCAACAAGTGACTCTCTCGCTGGCGCAACCGCAATCGCGTGCGGTACTGGCTGATGTTGAAAATCTCTCGGGTGTTTTACGCGCGGAAGGGATGCGAACGGTGGCCGCCAAGCTCTCGAACGGGCATTTGTCACGGCTGGTCGGTGTCGAGGGGCGCGATCCCGGAATGGACCTTAGCCGTGTTCTTGACGCCAGAAATAGCAAAATTGTCTTTCCCGAGCAGGGTGTCGTGATTTCGGACCGGTTGGCAAACCATCTCGATGCAGTCATTGGTGACGAGTTGGAAATGGAGGTTCTTCAGGGTCAGCGCGGAACATACAGAGTGGCTGTTACAGGCATAATACAGAAATATTTCGGGATCGGCGCTTATATGGACCTCGATTTCCTAAGTGCCTTGTTACAGCAACAACCACTTGTGAATGCGGTCAATGTTTCGATCGACGCGACGCGGATCGAAGAGCTTTACAGCGATGTTAAATCCGCCCCGAATATTGGAGGAATTGTTCGATGGGACCAAATTCGGCAAGGATTTAGCGATACGATTGCTGAAAGCTCGTCAGTCACAACGACCATCTATTCCTTGATTGCGAGCCTGATTGTTGTAGGGGTGGTTTACAATTCCGCCCGAATTCTATTGTCGGAGCGAGCGCGGGAATTGGCGAGCTTGCGTATCCTTGGCTTCACCCGTTCAGAGGTGTCTTTTATCCTCATGGGCGAGCTGATTTTCCTGACCATCGTAGCGATCCCTATTGGTTTTATGATTGGCTATGCCTTGGCGGGCTTGATTGTTTCCAGCTTTTCAAGCGACATGTTCACGCTGCCGCTTCACGTTTCACGAGGCACATACGGTTATGCCGGTATTGTCGCCTTCACCGCCTCAACCGCGTCGGCCCTTTTGGTTAGCCGGCGCGTTAACCGTCTCGACCTCGTCGCCGTCATGAAAACTCGGGAGTAATTATGGCCATTTCCATCAAGAAAATTACGCTTTGGACCGTTGCTGCTGGTGCCATCGGGGCGGGGCTCTATTTCACGTTTCAGGAACAACCGGTTCCCGTTGATGTCGAAGAGGTTACGTCCGGCCCAATGGAAGTTACGATCAACGCCGACGGCATCACGCGTATCCGCAACGTATTCGAGGTATCGGCACCGGTGTCTGGCACATCTTTGCGTAGCCCCATTGAAGTCGGGGATTTCGTGCTGGCGGGTGAAACCGTAATTGCCGTTATTGAGCCGAGCCAACCGGTATTTCTGGACGCCCGCAGCCGCATTCAGGCCGAAGCCGCGATAAAGGAAGCCGAGGCGGCACTTCGCCTGTCAGAAATGAATATAGCCGCCGCCGAGGCAAGCTACGATTATGCCCGCAGCCAGTACGAACGCGCAAAGTCGCTTTCGGATAGCGGGACGCTTTCGACCAATGCGCTGGAAGAAGCCCAGTTGCTGCAAGAACGTGCTCGCACTGCACTTGTGTCAGCATTGTCGGAACGCAGCCTAAGGCTCAGTTCCCTCGAGCGGGCAAATGCAATGTTAATCGAACCGGCGGCGAGCGGGGCAGATTCACCGTCTTCCTGTTGTATCGAAATTCTGGCGCCCGTTGACGGTAGTATACTGACCGTCACCTCGCCAAGCGAGCGCACCGTCATGTCGGGTGCTCCGCTTGTTCGCATCGGCTTGGTCGATGATTTGGAGATTGTCGTTGATCTACTTTCGACGGATGTCGTGAATATTTCCGAAGGTTCGTCGGCATATATAGATCGCTGGGGCGGGTCGGAGACGCTCCACGCCGAAATATATCGTATCGAGCCTTCTGCCTTCACCAAAATATCGGCGCTTGGGATTGCCGAGCAGCGTGTGCGGGTCGTTCTCGATATAAACTCTCCCGAAGAGGTGTATGCAGCCCTCGGTGACGGGTTCCGCGTCTTTGTCAAAGTGGTTGAGTGGAGCAGTGAAGATGTTGTTCAGATACCGATCAGCAGTTTGTTCAGGAGCGAAGAAAGCTGGATGGTTTTCCGACTTGAAAATGGCTCCGCCGAAAGCGTTCCTGTTTCTATTGGCAAAAGAAACGCGTCGGTCGCTGAAGTACTTGATGGTGTTAAAGTGGGGGACATACTGATAACCCACCCGAGCGACCGGATCGCTGATGGTGTATTAACGGTAAATCGTGAGGATCTTTAGCTTGGAGCTGAGTCTCGATAAGCGCCATGTAATTTGGCGATGAAATATCTGATTTTGACTGAGTATTGCATCAAGGTTGCGCTATAAGGTACTGAAAAATCTTTTGAAGTAAGAGATTTAGCATCACCGCCCGCTCCTGACAATGTCAGTGTCAGTAAACCTATTGAACCTTACTGAACCGCGCAACGAGCTCAACATGAGACGACCATCGAAACTGGTCGACAACCTGAATCCATTCGATCTGGTAGCCGCCGCCAGCAAGAATTTTGGCGTCGCGCGCGAACGTAACCGGATTACAGGAAACGAAGGCAATGACCGGAACGCCGGATTTCGCCAATTCTTCGCATTGAGATTTTGCGCCTGCGCGCGGGGGATCAATCACAACCGCATCGAAGTGTTTCAAGTCTTCGACGATCACCGGGTTTCGAAATAGATCACGCTTCTCGGTTTCAACTGTTTTCAAACCCGTCGCGTTACGCCAGCTTAGATCAAGGGCAGATAGCAAATCTGCCTCTCCTTCCATCGCTAACACCTGCGACTGCCGAGCCAGAGGGAGCGAAAAGGTTCCGCAGCCCGCAAAAAGATCGAGCACATGTTTAGCAGTTCCAACTGCAAGTTTGACCGCTTCTGTCAAGGTGACTTGCCCCGCTTCGGTCGCCTGCAAGAATGCACCGGGCGGCGGCGTGACTTGTATTCCATCAAGGTTTTGCACGGGTGGAACGCGGGTGGCCACGGTCTCGCCATTCCATGATAGGCGCGCGAGCGTAAACTTTTCGACCAGAGAACCCAGTTCGGAAAGCAAAGGTCCGTCCGCCTCTTTGGCGTCCATAATGCTGATATCCGCGCCGGCGTCTGATTGCGTGATAGCGATCGAAATAACAGCTTTACGCGAGGCTCCGATCTTGGTCAAAGCCTCCATCGCGGGCATCGCCGCCATGATATCTGGGTGCAACAATTTGCAGTTCGGAATTTCGACCACGGTTCCGGACGCGCGACCATGAAAGCCGATTAGTACGCCCTTTTTCGTTCGGGAGGCCGCGAAAGTCGCACGGCGGCGAGTATTTGCGGGTGAAGTGATTGTCGGCCGTATCGTACAATCTAGCCCTTGTGCGGTTAACGCATTTCGAACAACTTCGGCCTTCCATTCAGCCAAAAACTGGTCCGAAGCTTGCTGCAAGGCGCAACCACCGCATGATTTGAAATGTGAGCAGGGTGCCTTAACCCGATCTGACGAAGGTTCTAAAATTTTTGGATGTGGGAGCCTGTTCCCGACGACTTCACCGTCAACCACTTCGCCGGGCATGGTGAATGGGATATATATGGGCCCGTCGGGACCATCCGCGATGCCGTCGCCATGTACGCTCAAGTGTTTGATGGTGAAGGTCATATTGAATTCAGGTTTCGTGCACGGCGATCTGGTCGATTTCCGCTTCTTGCGGTTTTATCGCCCGATATTGTTCGCGGACACCGGCTTCGGTTAGCTCGCGGGTGATCGCCAGTAGCGTGTTCGGCTCCTGATCCTCGCAGAGCTCCTGCATGAATTCGATTTCGTGGATCGCCGCAACCATTGCAACCTCGGGCGAGGGAGCGCCGTATATCTCCAGAAGATGTTTGGCCAGATTTTGACGAAGATCTTCAAGTTCCGCTTCTTCAATTTGGGCTACCGCCACAAAAGTTGCGCGACCGAAACTTTCGCCGCCCATCCAGCCATTCGAAAAAGCCTGACGTGCTTTGCCCACCAGATCAGCCTCGCTCCAGTTGGAAAATTCGAAACCACCGCTTACGGCCCATTCGCCAGTCGCGGCGGGGCGGCTGAAGATATTCTGGTCGGATTCGTCAAAATGGATCGTTCTAGCCAGTTTCAGCATCAACTCATCTCCAACATTTTGCTTAACGGTATTAGTTTTGTTTCGTCATCGGCGCGCAATAACAATCCGCCTTTGTCGTCTAGTCCGACGAAAGTTCCGGCAAATGATTCACCCTGTAGTGTTACCGAAATTTCGTCACCTAGACTAAACGCTCGCGACCGCCAATCGGCATGGAGCGGCGCGATGCCTTCGTCCAGCCAACGGTTGATCCAGACGAGCGTATGCCGTGTCCAGCTTCCCAGCAACTCCATAGAGGATACGTCAACGCAGCCTTCTTCTGTTAATGTGGTGCTGTCGGGAGCCTCACCCGGTTCTACCGTGTCAGCAATGGGGAAAACCGGTACATCCAGGCCTACAACCAGCCAGTCCGGTTCCTGATCTGTTGGTGTATCGGACGCGGCGACGTGGATTCGGCCGCATTTTGCGGCGTTAACACGTAAAGTTCCCGGCCAGTCCATATGAACGCCAACTTCCGGTGGGGCCAGCGCGCCTAGGGCATCGCCAAATCCAAGAGAAGCTGCAAACACCATCGCCATTGAGTCTTCCAAAGACGCTTCGGGCGCAAGAACCATGGCGGCGCGAATCCGGTGTGGTTCGATGCTGTAAACGACCAGACCGGGATCTACGCCCGTAATCGAAGCGGATATCGCCTTGGTAAACGGATCGACGCCCTCGCCAGCTTTCTCACCCCGAAACAGGGGCGGCAAACTTGGTTCTGTGGGTTCCAGTTCAAATTCGTTCATTAAACAATTCCGTCGTCAATCATCTTGCGAGCAATCGCGCGGAAGGCACCAGCTTGTGGACCTTCGGGTTGCGAAGTCACGATCGGTGCGCCGCCGTCGGCAGCCATTCTGATGTCGATATCCAAAGGTACTTCACCAAGGAATGGCAAGCCGAGCTTGTCGGCCTCAGCACGCGCGCCACCATGGCCGAAAATATGTTCTTCATGGCCACATTGCGAACAGATATGGGTCGACATGTTTTCGATTATACCAAGAACCGGAGTTCCGGTTTTACGGAACATATCCAATGCTTTACGCGCGTCAAGTAATGCGATGTCTTGAGGTGTGGAAACAACAATAGCACCTTCGATTTTGGTTTTTTGTGACAGCGTCAACTGGACGTCACCCGTTCCCGGCGGGAGGTCGATAATCAGAATATCAAGCTGCCCCCATTGGACCTGCGCAATCATTTGTTGCAGAGCACCCATCAGCATCGGCCCACGCCAGACCACGGCTTCGTCCTCTTTCATCATCAAGCCCATTGACATCAAGGTGACGCCATGGTTGCGCAACGGAAGAATGATCTTTCCATCGGGAGAGGCCGGCCGACCCGAAACACCAAGCATACGCGGTTGTGAGGGGCCATATATATCTGCATCCAACAACCCGACTTTCAAACCTTCAGCTGCCAATGCAACGGCAAGGTTGGAGGAAACCGTAGATTTGCCAACGCCGCCTTTGCCAGACGCGATAGCGATTACTTTTTTCACACCCGGAATAGGTTGCGGACCGGCAGGTGCTGATTTCTTGGCGCCGCCGCCAAGGTCAGGCGGAGCGGACGGGCTGGAATGCGCTGTAAGCAACGCTGAAACTTTACCGATGCCATCGAGGGCTTCGAGTTTTTCGACGGCGACAGTTCGAACCGCTTCCATCGCAACGCCCTGAGCGGACTCGACTTCCATCACAAACCGGACGTCGCCGTCTTCTACGGTCAACGCTCGTACGATTTCGGCCGTGACGATGTCTTTTTTGCTAAACGGATCTTCGATTGTACGAAGTGCTTCCAGAACTTGCTCGCGTGTAACGCTCATGATTTCAACCCTGTTACGATTTCACCTTCGACCACATGTTCCATACCGATTTGATCGATCGTTAGCGTCATGCGGATCGGAAGAGATCCGCTAACGGCACCTTTTTCAGTCGCGATGCGAACGGCTTCTTCGATCTGCTGCTGCGACGTGACGCCGACCTGCTTGAGGAACTTTCGCATAGACATGTTGAATTCTTCATTGCTCATTTTGTACCATCCGTGGAGTAAATGTTAGTTGACCTTAACATGCCTATTCGCAAAGCTTAGGCAAGGGTTGAATGTAAAAATCCACGGGGAATACAGGTGCGAATTTTAATTGCTGTGATATTGTTGGTTTTGACTCCGGTTCTCGGGTCGGCTCAAGATAAGCGGATCGTGCTGGCATCACCGGCAGATGTCGCCGAGACCGAGTTCTGGTCGTATGTTCTCCCGAGGTTTAAACTAAAGACAGGCATCAAAGTAGTGCTCGGCACCACCGATCAGGCGGATGTC
>DFBM01000021.1 GCA_002366645.1 Rhodobacterales bacterium UBA3080
CTCGGCAATATTTGCGGGCTTAGAGGCATGCCGCATGAACCAGCCAGATGCCATATCTCCGCCGTCGTCCGCTGCATTTGCGTAGTCACGCCACGGGTTTTCACCTTCGTACCCTTTAGACTTTAGGAATTCATTATAAGGCGATCTTTTATTGTCATAAAATCCTGACGGACCTTCCGCCCACAGCCCGTCATCCCGCTCGTAAATGTCAAATCCACATTCTGAAACTCGCGCGCCAATAACGCTGTCACGGCTTATTCCCAACCGCTCCATTCCTTCGGCATCAGCCTTCATATGTGTTTTGCCGATCAGCCAGCTATCAACCCCGAGTTTTCGGAGATGGTCGCCGATCGTCATCTCGCCGACCTTCAACGGGAAATTGTTCCACGCAGCTCCATGGCTGGAAACATACCGCCCCGTATAAAACGACATACGCGAGGCCCCACAGACCGGCGACTGCACGTAAGCGTTAGAAAACCTGACTCCCATCGCCGCCAGGCGGTCCATATGCGGTGTATGTAGGGTTTTATGACCCGCACAGCTTAAATAATCGTGCCGCAACTGATCATACATGATGAACAGGATATTTTTAGTTGGCTTGGTCACTTTACAACCGGATCAATCGGGCAATTTGACAAGCCAAGCATCTGCTCCATCACTCGTGCGACCGCGAGCAATTTGCCCTCCCCTCGATTTGGACCAATTAACTGGATCGCCATCGGCATACCGTCCGGCGTAAACCCTACCGGCAGCGAAATCGCCGGCAATCCGGTCACTGTTGCGAGATTTGAGAACCGTAGCCAGTCAAGATAGTCACCTAGGGGTTGGCCATTCACCGTTGTCGGGAATTCTTCATCTACCGGTCCGGCGACCAGACCAACAACGGGACAGGCAATCACATCATATTTATGTAACAAGCCACTAATATTGTTAAACATTATACTTCTGCTGATCTGTGCATCAGCGATATCCTCGACTGTCAGGGATTTGCCATGGGCGACATTTTCTAAGATTGTTCGCTTTAAGTGTATCCGAACCGCATCAGGCATTCGGCTGTACTGCGCCAAAAACCCCAAACCACGCAAGGTTCTGAAAGTCTTGTCTAGTGTCGAGGTGTTCAACTTGACTTCTTCAACCGTGCCGCCGTTTCGTTCGACAACCGTTAAAGCGGCCACTAACACATCAGCCACTTCGGGTGAAACCAATCCATGCCCCCCCATATCTGGCGAATAGGCAATACGAAGGTTTTCCGGCGCGGAGCCCGCCGCGCGCAGGAATGGGCTACTTGGTGTCTCGATAGAAATCGGGCTGGCCGGATCAAACCCGCACATTGCATCCAGAAATAACGCGCAGTCAGTCACTGAGCGTGCCATTGGCCCTTGTACGCCTTCGGTGTTCCATGCTGTCAGGATACCGCCGCCTCCGGCCCTACCAGCACTTGGACGTAGACCGACGACCCCGCAATAAGCGGCAGGGGTCCGTAGCGACCCGCCGTAATCGGAGCCATGTGAAAGCCAGACTTCACCAGTCGCTAAGGACGCTGCCGCCCCACCAGACGATCCGCCAGCATTTCGCGATGTGTTCCAGGGATTACGGGTCGACCCGAACACTTCGTTAAAAGTGTTTCCACCGGCGCCGAGCTCGGGCGTGTTGGTTTTGCCAATCACGATAGCACCGTTGTTTTCCAGCACTTCAACCAATGGTTCGCTGGTTTCCGGAATGTTATCTGCAAGCCCCTTGGTGCCATAAGTGGTACGAACACCGCCAACGGCCATCAAATCTTTGATACCGATAGGTATACCCGCAAGTATCGTATTGGGCTGAAGGTTTGAAAGTTTAACGCGTGCCCGATCTGCGCAGATTATGGGCATTGCATTTACATCAGGCTCCACCTCGGCGCAGCGTTTAAAACTTGCATCGAGCAGGTCGTTGGGGGAAATCTCGCCCCGCCTTAAAAGACCAACGACCTCATGTGCCTCTAAAGCACAAAGTTCGGGGCCTGAAAATGCGGGGCGATCCTTCACTAGGCTGGCATTGCTGTTTCAACCAGCTTTGCCCAGTAGGAACACCCAACCGGTATCAGGTCGTCGTTGAAGTCGTAATCCGGATGGTGAAGCGTCGCGGTATCACCATTGCCTACAAACACAAAAGCGCCCGGGCGAGATTCCAGCATATAGGAGAAATCCTCGCCGCCCATGACCGGTGCAACGTCTTCGTTGACCATCGCATCCCCCACAATCTGACGGGCGATGTCAGCGGCAAAAGCAGTCTGCGCCTCATGGTTTTTGGTAACGGGATAGCCGCGTTCGTACTCAACCTTGGCTGTCGCCCCAAAGGCAGCTGCCGTGTTTTCCGCAATACGGGCAACATTTACTTCGGCCATGTCGCGTGTTTCCGGAATAAGCGTACGAACGGTGCCGCGAATTTCAACACGCTGCGGGATTACGTTATAGGCTTTGCTTTCCGTCTCGAAACTGGTGACCGAAACAACAACACTTTCGAGCGGGTCAGTATTCCGCGCCACGATCGACTGCAGCGCAACCACGATGTGGCTGGAGACGAGTGTTGTATCAATGCACGTGCTCGGATTGGCAGCGTGTCCGCCCTTTCCTTCGACGTGGATAGTAAACTGGTCGGTTGCGGCCATAAACGGACCCACGCGGGTGGCAAACTCGCCAACCT